>NZ_CP048114.1:910968-1214624 GCF_010093025.1 Edaphobacter sp. 12200R-103
GCGCAGGATCTCCCGGGCGTGAATGTCGATATCGGTAGCCTGTCCGCTCAGTCCGCCCATCGACGGCTGATGGATCAGGATGCGGGAGTTCGGAAGCGCGAAGCGCTTACCCTTTGTACCCGCCATCAACAGGAATGCGCCCATCGAAGCCGCCTGGCCAATGCAGAACGTCACCACGTCGTTCTTGATGTACTGCATCGTGTCGTAGATCGCCAGACCTGCCGTGATCGATCCGCCCGGAGAATTGATGTACAGCTGAATATCCTTGTCCGGATCTTCGCCGCTCAGAAACAGCATCTGCGCAATGATGACATTTGCAATGTTGTCGTCGATCGGCGTCCCCAGAAAAATGATGTTGTCGCGCAGCAGACGGCTGTAGATGTCATAGGCGCGTTCGCCTCGACTCGTCTGCTCGATCACCATCGGTACCAGTCCCATAACGCTCTCTTTCCTTTTCGCTGTAAAAACCGGGTTGTGAGCTGAGGGGATTACTCTTACGAGGCAAGCTTCTCGTAGAGCACGCTTGCTGTCTTCTCGCGCCGCATCTGCTCGCGAATCCGGTCCAGGCTTCCGTCCTTGGTAAGGCGATTGCGAAGCTCCTCAAGGGGCTCGCGCGATTGCAGCGAAAGCATCAGCAGTTCCCGATCCAGATCCTCTTCACTGATGGCAACTTGTTCCGCTTCGCCAATCTTGTCCAGAAGCATGGACGCCTTCACCTCATTCAGGGCCTGGTCGCGCTGGGCGGCTCGAAGCCGTCCGAAATCGAGCTTGCGCATCTCTTCCGGACTCATCCCCTGCTGAGCCAGCGCCCGCAGGCCGCGGTCCAGCCGGGCATCAATCTGCTGCTGTACGAAAGACTCAGGAACAGGGAACTGGAACTTATGGACCAACTCATCCAGCATGCGATCACGCGCCTGGCTCTCGAGCGCATTCTTCTTGCGATCGGCAGCCATCTCGCGAAGCTTGGTCTCAAAATCCTCCCAGCTCTCGTAATTGCCGAGCTGTTTCGCAAAATCGGCATCCCGCTCCGGGAAGGTCTTCTTCTTGATCGTCTTGACAGTGACGTCATAGCTGACGGTCTGGCCTGCGAGTCTTGGCTCTCCGAACTCAGCCGGGTAGGCTACTTCGAAGCTCATCTCCTGGCCGGGTTTCGCTCCTCGCAGAGCCTCTGTAAAGGCGGGAAGCGTGTTCTTGCCCCCAATCTCGACGAGAACATCTTCGCCCGTGATCGGTTCGCTCTTGGCAGAGCTCTCGACGCCATCTTCCGTGACGGTTTGGGCCAAGTCCTTGACCTCGCCCTTGAACTGAATCTCGGCCCAGTCGCCGTCGGCCAGTGGACGATCTTCTTCCACGGCCTCTACGGTTGCATGGCTGTCCAGCACACGGCTCAGCTCAGCCTGATACTCGTCGTCGGTCAATGCGATATCGGGCCGCTCGATCTTTACGGTGTCATATCCCTCAACACCGAAGACGGGAGCGACTTCAAAAGCGGCTTTGAACGTCAGCGGCTCGCCGTCGTTAAGCTGCAGATCCAGCAGCTGGGGCTCAGAGATCGGGCGAAGATTTTGTTCGTCGATCGCCTTGCGGAAGCGCTCTGACACCAGGCTCTCCAGAACCTCCTGACGAAGCTCTTTGGAAAACTTGGAGCGAACGAGGGACTCAGGAACCTTGCCAGCACGGAAACCAGGAATCCTCGCCAGCTTCTGATATCGCTTCGTGACTGTCTTGAAGGTCTTTGAAACCTCTTCGGCTGGAACCTCAACCGCAATCTCTTTGGTAAGCTCCGGATTCAGCGTGGGGCCATGCTGATGCTCATGCGCATGATCATGGTCGTGATCGTGGGTGTGCGCTGTCTCTGGCTGCTGCTCTTCGGGAGTGTTGGTCGTCTCTGTCGTCTCTGTCGGGGTCAATTCCATGCCTTCCAATGTGGGTCGCGTCCCATTGCGCCGCGGTCGTTCGCCACTATGCGGGACCACGCGGGTACGCGTCTCTGTACTACTGTACGAGGCATCCTCGCAGAGGGTCAAACCGGAGAACCTGCCGCTGCGGCGCGCTGCGAGGTTTATGCTTCCGGTGGTTTAGCGGGGCCATATATCTCCAGGCGGATGCTCCACTGAATAGAACTGCCGGGCTGCAGGGTGACCATGCCCGCTGCTTTATCCTCTTTCCCCCATTCCTCTCCAAAAGGATCGTCATAATTGAAACGGGGCTCCAGGACGACGAATCCCTCGTTGGCAGGAGCAGAGGCACGAACGGCCTTAATTGCCGCGCTCAGCATGGTGATCCTTAGGCCGAACTTGTTTTCCGGGTCCCACAACTCGGCCACAGGCCCCGAATCGAGAGGCGCTTGGCGAAGGTTGACAAAGGTTCCTTCCAGACTGCCTTTGCCCAATTGACGTCCTCCAATGGCGCTGAAGTCCTGCGGCGTTCCTTCGACGGATATCAGCCGCCCGGTTGGAAGACCTGCACGAGAACTCGAACGCTCTTCCTTGGTTACACTTGGTAATCGCAGCCTCATCGCCTCACGATTATGGCTCAATATCGCAAAGCGCGGCCGCCACCCCAGTCCAACAGGCTCAGGTGTATCTCCTATGTTTGTGGCTGCAATCTTCATCGTCAGCGTGCGTCCACTGAGTTGCACCGTGGTCTTTACCTTCGTTCTGGAAGGCCACGCACCGTCAGAATCGCCTATCGTGTAGACCGCTTCCGCCTCGCCACCATCAGGCATCACGTTCGATTTGACATCGGTCCCCTGGCTCGCCAGCAGCAAGCCCCCCTCGGCGTACGCTTTGCCGGATTCCTGCTGCGCCACGGGAATACGAACGATGTGATCGTTCCAGCGTGCACTCAATCCGCCTTGCGTGGGAGTTCCGGACAGTTCTCCTGCCCAGGGAGCTTCGACTGCGCCTCCCATGGCTAGACTCACAGCCCCTCCTTCATCAACATCAGCTCCGGTCATCTGCTCACTGGCTTCTTTCAGAGTGGGGGATGCCAGCAGATTCACCTTTCCCTTTCCCGGCAGCACAGCTGTGATCTGCAGGACGTTCATACCGCGTCCGGGGAGGATCGTGGCCGAAGTAAACTCGGGAACTGCCCCGGCTTCAATAGGAGATCGTTCCAGGATTACAGGTTCCTGTCCTCCGGGTCTGGGGCTGCTCATTGCTGGAGGAATGTTGCTCCGGCGCAACTCCGCCTTAAAACGAGCAAATCGTCCTCGCGTGTGGGCCCTCCATCCCAGAGCCAGCCCGAGCACGAGAAGGATGATGGCGCCAATGGTGATAACTCCGGAACGCAGAACCATCTGCTTCCAGGCTCGCCGGATCCATTTGAAAAACTCTTCTGAGAATTGGGTCATTTCGATGGTCTTACGCGCTCGCTCGGTTCTTGCTTTCAGTCAGCTACACGGTAAATTGAGATTCCGCCACTTGAAGTCTCCGATAGCTTGATCATTTAGTATGAGATGCAGTGAGAAGCACTTCTGCTACCCGATTGCCGGTAGATATCCTTCAAGTTCATCAGGAAATTACTTCTTGCGAGCAGTGTTCTCGTCTTCGGACGTATTGCAAGGGTATCGCTGAGACAAAACGACGAGCCTATCGGGATGAAATCTATTGGGGACGCCCCGTTCCCGGTTTTGGCGACCCGCGTGCTCGCGTGCTGATCCTCGGCCTAGCTCCCGGCGCTCACGGCGCGAATCGCACAGGAAGGCCCTTTACCGGAGACGGAGCGGGGTACTTCATGTATCCCGTACTCTATCAGACAGGATTTGCAAATCAGCCGGATGCTACCTTCCGTGGCGACGGACTCAAACTGCGGAAAGCATGGATCGCCTCCGTTGTTCGCTGCGCACCACCGGGAGACAAACCCACCCCCCAGGAAATTCGCAACTGCTCCGCCCACCTCGAGGCGGAGATCGAACTGCTGAAGTACCTCCGCGTCGTCGTCTGCCTGGGAAAGATCGCCTTTGACGGTTACCTGGCGCATCTCTTTGGCCGGGGAGTCATCCAGCGAAAGTCGGCTTACAAATTTGGGCATGGCGCTTACTATCTTCTGCCAAACGGTATGCATCTGCTTTGCAGCTACCATCCTTCATTGAGGAATACAAACACTGGCAGACTCAACAGCGCCATGTTCAGTCGGATCTTCGTAAAGGCAAGGGAACTGGCTGGGATCAAGGACTAGGTTTCCCTATCCAACTGATTCGACAATGGAAAGCGTGCTTGTCGCCAGCGGAAGGCCAACCCGCTTGGAAGTCCCGGAATCCTAGAGAGCAGTATGCAAATGCATTAAATCCATTTCGTCGAGGTGCTTCCCCAATGAGTGCGAAAAATTACTGGCTGGCTTTTGGAATAGGCGTATCTGCCGGGGCAGCCGTCGCGTTGTTGTATGCCCCGCAGAGCGGAGCGCGAACAAGAAAGAAGCTCCGCAGAACCGCGGCTGACGCAGGAGATTATCTGCAGGATGCCGGAGATTATCTCCGCTCCCAGGCAGAACGCTTTAGCGAAGAGGCACAGGATGCAGTCGCACGGGCGCGTGAACATGCGGTCCACCTGGTAGATACCGCCGGGGACCGTGCCAGCGACCTCGCAGACTCTGTCTCCGACGCCGTTGGCCATGCCGTCAAGTCCGCAAAGTCTCTTGTGTAGCTGCAACCTATAGTGCAGGCCGGCGGCCTACTCCGGTGGTCCCAGCGTCACCACAAAGTAGGTCGCCGGAGTTTCCCCAACATTCTGAATGTAGTGTCTGTCACCGGCGACACAGAGTCCCATCTCTCCTGCATTCAGTCGCTGAGCCTTTCCGTTTACCGTCAGCTCGACCGTACCCTGCTGAACCAGCCATATCTCGCTATGCAGGTGGGTCTCGATCGGCTCGTGTGGCGCACCGACCTCCTGCGTGGTCTCATGCACTTCAAGACGGATGTTTCCCGCTTTCAACATTCCCAGGGCAAAACGCTTCGAGGCTCGCTTTGGTACCGCTCCATGCGTCGCCGGTCCGGGCTTATAGACGCCGGACTCCAGTGGAGAGAGCGTCTGTGCTTCTAGCCGCTCCGGAAGAACTGCAGTGGCTGTCAGAATTCCCGGCAGAAGCGCAGCGAAGGTTCGACGATCCATATTGATCTCCTGAAAACTTCCTTTGAATTACGCATTGCGCTTAAAACAATACGCCCCGACGAGGGTGCCGGGGCGTATATCTCTCTTTGAATGAACGTTTAGACAGCACTCAAGGTAAAACCACCAACCTTCTCTTCGCCGTCATTCGAGATCGGGCGATAGAAGAGCTGGTTATTTTCCATGTAGACCTCAAGGAACGCCGGCCGATTCGGAATTCCCCCAGCAATCAGCGCTTCCGAGAGCGGATCCTCGATGTACTTCTGGAGCGCCCTGCGTAGCGGACGAGCCCCATAGGTACGATCCGATGCCGTCTTCTCGATAATCCATTTCTTGGCCTCGTCGGTCACCGAGATGGTGATCGCCTTGTGGACAAGGTTCGTGTTCAGCTGCTGCACCAACAGCTCGAGAATCTGCATCAGGTCCTGATCGGTGAGCGACGTGAAGATAATGATCTCGTCCAGACGGTTCAGGAACTCGGGGTTGAAGGTGCGCTTCACCTCACCTCGAACCAACTCCTCCATCTTGTCGAGAACCATGTCCTCGCGCTCGCTCTGGAACCCGAGCCCCTGCCGCTTCTGCAGATGCTTGGCTCCAATATTCGAGGTCATAACGATGATCGTGTTCTTGTAATCGACCGTGTTGCCGAGACCATCGGTCAGCTGGCCGTCTTCAAACACCTGCAGAAGCAGGTTGAAGACATCCGGATGAGCCTTTTCGATCTCGTCCAGCAGAACCACGCTGTACGGATTGCGCTTGACGCGCTCCGTCAACTGTCCGCCCTCTTCGTAACCGACGTAGCCCGGAGGCGAACCGATCAGCTTGCTCACAGAATGCTTCTCCATGAACTCCGACATATCGAATCGGATCAGAGCTTTCTCGCTTCCAAACAGGAACTGCGCCAGCGTACGTGCCACCTCTGTCTTACCGACGCCGGTCGGTCCGAGGAAGAGGAAGCTGCCGATGGGGCGGGCAGGGTTCTTGAGTCCGGCACGCGACCGGCGAATCGCACGGGCAAGGGCAGAGATAGCCTTCTCCTGTGAGATCACGCGCTTGTGCAACTCTTCTTCTACGCGCAGCAGCCGCTGCGTCTCTTCTTCCTTCAGCGAGGTGATGGGAACACCTGTCCAGCGGCTCACGACATCCTCGATGTCCTCGCGCGTTACGATGCCCGCCGAAGAATCGTCCAGGTGGTACTTGTCGCGAAGTGCGCGCAGATTCTCTCGCTCCTTCCGCTCTTCGTCCGAATAGAACCGCGCCTTTTCGAACTCGTGATTCGCAATCGCGTTCTCCATGCGGTGCACGATGAACTTGATACGCTTCTGAACCTCGGTGAGCTCTTCGGGCAGGGAAGTCTGGCGCAGCTTTACCCGCGCTCCTGCTTCATCGATCAGATCGATCGCCTTATCGGGAAGGAAACGATCGGGGATGTAGCGGTTCGAGTGCGACACCGAAAACTGGATCGCATCGTCCGTGTAGCTGACAGCATGAAACTTCTCATACTTGTCCTTGATCCCCATCATAATCTTGACCGCATCTTCCTCGTTGGGAGGAGGAACCTTCACGGCCTGGAAGCGCCGTTCCAGCGAGCGGTCCTTCTCAATCGACTTGCGATACTCGGCGGGAGTCGTAGCACCGATGCACTGAATTTCGCCACGGCTCAGGGCGGGCTTCAGAATGTTTGCAGCATCCAGCGACCCTTCTGCCGAGCCTGCTCCCACTAACGTATGCAACTCGTCAATGAAGACGATGGAGTTCTGATTCTCCATCAGCTCTTTCATGATGGTCTTCAGCCGCTCTTCGAACTGGCCGCGGTATTTGGTACCCGCAACGATCAGCGACAGATCGAGCGCGAGCACCCGTTTGTCCGCGAGAAAACTCGGCACTTCACCATCGGCGATCTTCTGCGCCAGGCCCTCGACGATAGCTGTCTTGCCGACGCCGGGCTCGCCAATCAGCACAGGATTGTTCTTCGTGCGGCGGCAGAGGATCTGGATGACCCGATCAACTTCAGCATCGCGTCCGACAAGCGGATCAAGCTGCTGGTCGAGCGCCGCCTGTGTAAGATCGCGGGAGAACTCCGCCAGCATGCTCTGCTCGTTCCTCTGGCTCTTACCCGACTGCGACGACGGGGACTTTTCCTGAGTAGTCCGCTGCAACTCCTCGCGGATCGCCGGCAGGCGCAGACCACGTTCCGTCAGAATCTCCGCGGCAAAGCATTTCTCCTCGCGCAGCAGCCCCAGCAGCAGGTGCTCGGTTCCGATGTGCTTATGCGAGAGCCGCTCGGCCTCCTCGGCGGCATACGCCAGCACCCTCTTGCACTCATTGGATAATGGGAGATCTACCGAGGTCGAAACCTTCTCCCGGATCGTTGTATGTCCTTCAATCTGCTTGCGAATCGACTCAACTGAGGCATGGGACCGCAGAAAGCGGTTGGTCAACGCCTTGTCTTCCCTCAACAGACCCAGAAGCAGATGTTCCGTCTCTATATAAGGCGATCCAAACTGGCTTGCTTCGTACCGGGCAAAGAAAATCACCCGTCTTGCCTTCTCCGTGTAGCGTTCGAACATGTTCTCCCCTTCGAACCCGGCCACCATCCCCGGCCCTGGGAGCCTTCGATGGCGCCATTACCACTTCCATTCCCCGCGTCACATCATGCCCGCCTGGAGAACACATTGGGTGCTACCGCCTCACGTGCGGCGCATCCATCCACTGTTACTAGTGTAGTCGCCGCGTCAACCTTGCTAATCGTTTCGCTAAAGTTACTGCTTACACTACATCAATACCTATTCGACGCAATATGTGAAAAAGAGGTTCGAAATCGGATTGTTACCTCGCAAATGCCTATACCGCGGTATCCGTCAAGAGGTTCGAAATCGGATTGTTACCTCGCAAATGCTTGCATTGGGGCTACAAGCGCCTGGCTTATATTCGGGGATTTCTTTCTGTCTCTTCTTCCAGTGCTCCACGTCGAAGTCGTAGCATCCGGTCGCATCTCTCTGCAAAATCAACATTATGGGTGACAAGAATACTGGTCAGGCCATGAGCCCGGTGCAATCCCTGGAGCAGTTCAAAGACGGTCTCTCCCGTTCTGTTGTCCAGGTCCCCGGTCGGTTCGTCCGCCAGGAGGATTCTGGGTTCGGTCACCAGCGCCCGTGCCAGTGAAACGCGCTGTTGTTCCCCGCCGCTCAGTTCCCCTGAGCGGTGGTGCCCCCTCGCTCCCAGTCCTACCTCCGTAAGCCATTGATTCGCCTTGGCCAAAGCGGATGGACGCGCCATCCCACGGGCCAGCAGAGGCATGGCCACGTTTTCCGCCGCCGTAAACTCCGGCAGAAGGTAATGAAACTGCCAGACATACCCGACATCAGAGTTCCGAAACTCAGCTGCCTGGCGGGGAGTGAACTGGCTCAGTCGGGCCTCCCCGCAGTACACCTCGCCCGCCGTAGGCTTATCCAATGCCGCCAGCAAGTGCAGCAGGGTGCTCTTTCCGGCACCGCTTTCACCCACAATGGCGACCATCTCGCCGGCGTGGACAACAAGGTCCAGCCCCCGAAACAGCTCCACCCCGGGCCCTGCATCCCCTGAGATACTGGGATAGACCTTCGTCAGCCCTTTCGCGCGCAATACGATCCGCGGACTGCCGGGAACGGTGGGCAGCGGTTGCAGATTTCGGCTTACCTCACCGTCCTCCATCTGTGGGTTACTCAATCCTGCACCTCAATCCCGGCCTGCTTTCCCAGCGCAATCGCCAGCCTGTTCCATGCATTGATCGTCGCGATCACCAGGGTAAGGTTGACCACCTCCACCTCCGTGAAAGCGGCTCTCATCTCCCTGTAAACCGCCTCGAGGGCATGTCCGTCCTGGATGTTTGTGATCACCTCCGCCCATGAGAGCGCAGCCCGCTCTCGCAGGGTGTATGCGCTCGAGTTTCTCCACTCGGCCGCATCTTCGATCTTCTCGGGACTGGCCCCTGCCTTTTGCAGCTCCTCCGCGTGCGTCCTAACGCACAGATCGCATCCGTTGAGCTGCGAGGCCCGCAGCTTTACCAGCTCACGCAGAACGTAATCCAGGCCGGACTCCGCGTTGAGGTAATGTTCCAGCTCGCGCAGCTTCGCCATGCCGCCAGGGGCAACATCCCAGTACCGTATCCGGGCATTACTCATATCGCAGCGCCTCCGCCGGAAGCACCTTCGCCGCGCTCGCACTCGGATAGAGCGTTGCAATCAGACTCACGCCCAGCGATACTGCCGCAACGATGACCCCGTCCCACACCCGTGGAGCGAACGGAAGATAGTCCAGTGAATAAACCGCCGCATCCAGAGGGAACCGGTAATGCCCGCCCGCCCAGCTCACTGCATAGCCAAGGACCAGTCCGAGAGCAGTCCCGATGACTGAGATCAGCAGCCCCTGCAGGAGAAAGATCCTCCGCACCTGTATCTCTGTCACGCCAAAACTCATCAGGACCGCGATATCGCGCGTCTTTTCCATCACCATCATGGTCAGAGCAATCAGAATATTCAGTGCGGCCACGCACACAATCAGCGCCAGCACGATGAACGTCACAATCTGCTCCAATTTCAGCGCACGGAACAGCTCACGATTTTGCTCCATCCAGTTCGTCGTCTGGAAACCTTTCCCTGCCGCCTGTTCTATCTCTCGAGCAATCTTGTCAGCCTTATAAAGATCATCAACCTTGAAGCTGATCACGGAGATCAGGTCCGGCTCACTGAAGAGCCTCTGCGCATCTTTCAGCCGCATAAAGGCGTAGGTTGCGTCGTACTGATAGAAGCCCGACTTGAAGATTCCCGCAACCACGCAGCGCTGGTACTTCGGAACCAGCCCCAGCGGCGTCAGCTCCCCCTGGGGGCTGGTCACCAGAACGGTATCACCCACCTTGGCTCCGATCGTCTCCGCCAGGTCGTTGCCGATCACAATCGGAGGTACGGCTTGCACCGCCCCCGTGCTGGGGGCCCCATCTCTTGCAGGGTGCCCCATCTTCGCGACAGCTTTGTCGTCGCCAAGGGGACGGCGTGCCACCAATGCCTCCGTCGGCTCCAAGGCTGCTGCTGAGCCCTCCGTGATCTTCTCCAGCAAATCTCCCACGGTTCTCTCGTCTTCCGGGAGGATCCCTTTGATCAGGCCACCGCCGCTCCGCGCTCCGCGCGAGATCAGCACCTGGCCATAGAGTCCTGGCGCCGCTGCGGTCACATGTGGCAATGCACGCAGCCGTTCCAGCAGCGGACGCCAATCCTTGATGCCGTCGGCGGCCACTCGCATCAGGTCGATGTGCGCAGTCGAGCCCAGCAGCCGCTCCTGCATATCGCGGCGCATGCCGTTGGTGATCGCCAGAGCAATAATCAGCGAGGCGACACCAGCCATCACGCCAATCACCGAGATCGCAGTGATGACCCCCACAACAGCCTGCCGGCGCTTGGCACGCAGATACCGTGCGGCGATGAACAGTTCAAAACGCATCGAACCTCAGCTTACTAGTTAGGACGCTGCCCTGGTAAATTCGATCCAGACCAGCGCCCGCCCAGTTTTCGTCAAATACACCGCACGAAGGGTGTCATCTTGAGCGAGGCACAGCGGAGTCGAAGGATCTGCGGCCCTCACTCATTACCGCACCACTGCCTTGACCGCAGCCATATTGTCGCAGCGGTCATACACGCGCACTGCGATCACGTGCTCCTTCGCATCGGTCACCGGAGTCGTCGCCTGCGGCGCCTCCGCCGTAAAGTCATAGTGCTCGGTCTGCGAATCCGAAACCTGACCGACCGGTTCAAGATACTGCCATGCTCCTCCGTCAACCGAATACTCGGCATGCGCGATCGGGGAGGTAGCATCGTGCGCATCGAGCGTGGCATGGATCCGCGGTGCCGCTCCTGCGCGCGAGGAAACCATCGAAGCTGTCAACGTACCCGGAACAGGAGGAGTCGTGTCCACAACGAAAGCCGGGCTGATGCGTTCTCCCGTCAGCGTCTGAGAGTCCGTGTGGACCGGAGCATCGCTTGCCACAACACGCAGTTCGTAGTTCCCATCCGGCAGAAGGGAAGCGTCAAAGCTGTAATAGTGGTCGCGGATCTGGTCTTTCAGCAGCCGCCAGTTTGTCTCGCCCACTCCGCGATACCAGATCGCAAACATCAGATCGTCGCCATTATCGTCATGGGCGAGCCAGCGGGCCGTCACGGAGTTCTTATCCTTCTGCGCTGTCAGGGGGGCGGTATTTGCATCCTGCTGAAAAGCAGCTGCCGGGTTTGCCGAAGTCGTCACAGGAAACGCCACCTGCACTGTTGTTGCCGCGGGCGTTGCCGCTCCCGCGGCCATCTTCGCGCCGGGCTGCACGACGATCTCATCCACAATAGGCGCGATATTCCGTGGCAGGTAATTCAGTCCAACCGAATCGATCCCCGACCCGCCGTGCAGGACTGCCTTCCACTGCGCAAACCGACCCTCCGGAATCGCCGCCACGCCTTCCGGAGACATCTTGACCCAATCGCTCCATCCCATCACGGGACTCTGAACGTTTCCACTCCGCACCCAGAGATCGTAGCCTGCAGGCACTCCAGCGGTACGTGCCTCCATGCGGCCCCAGCGTGAGTACTCCTTCGCATCGAAAACCTCGCTGGTATACACTGACTCCTTCGACGGAGCATCGCTCAGGCGAAACAGCTTTCCGCTGTTGCTCGTCGTCACCAGCAGCCCATCCTTTGCCGGTGCGAAAGCCATTCCCTGGGCGGCATCGAGATGAGCTATATCGGTAAACTGCCCCGGAACCGCAGGATCGATCCTGTACACTCGTCCACGATTACCAGTAGCTGCCAGCAAGGCTCCCTTGCGAAACGTGAGAGCATACACCACGTCTTCCTTCATCGTCAGCAAACGCGCCGGAGTGCCATCCTTCGCGATTCGATAGATCTCGCTTCCGTCCGAAATCAGCGAGTTCGTTCCTGCTGCAGCAGTCGATCCAGGCTGCGAAAACGTGACCGTGATCCCCACGTTCCCCGTAACCGGCAGAGGCGGCAGAGGCAGCGATCCTCGCGCGCCCACCCCGGCTGCATAGACATTGCCGACCTCATCCATGGCCAGCGATGTAATCTCCCGTCGCGGAGCTGCATACGCAGCAAACGGCTTCGCTCCGGAGACCTTCGTGTCGATCCGGTAGATCACCCCGGACCCGTCCGTGCCCGCCCACAGCGTTCCATCAGCCGCCAGCAGCAGGCAGCGTATGTGCTGATCCGCTGTCTTGAAGAGGACCTGCGCTTTGCCACCATTTGCAGGGATTTTGTATACCACCGCTGGTGCTCCGGCCGCAACATAGACATCGCCGTTCGGCGACGCAGCAACATCCCACAGATACTTCGGCTTTTCCTCGCTCGTCGCCGCATCGAAGAGGACCGTTGCCGTTCCTCCTCCGGCAGGAACCCGATAAACTTTCCCATCCGGCGAAGTCGCCGCGATCACAGATCCATCACGGGCCACTGCAACCGCCTGCACAGCCAGATCTTTCGTCTCCAGCAGCTTTGTCGCGTTGCCATTGGGAGTAACCCGCATCACGATGCCCGATCCTGCAGTGGTTCCGCCCAGCCCTACGTAGCCATTGCCTTCGCGGTCCGCCGCCAGCGACCAGGCATAGCTCTTGCCGGTGTCGTAGACCATCTGTTTGCTGGGACCGGCCTCCAACCTGCCATCGCTCCGTATGCCGACACCATCCGCCGTACCGCGTTCCATCATGTCGTAGCGATCCACTGTCCACAGTTTTGTTCCCTGGGCCTGCACCACCCCTGCCAGCAACATCGGAAACAGACATCCCATCAGCAAATAACGTTGCATCATCGTGACCTGAGTCTAAAGCAAGCCGAACGCGACAGGGCGGAGACTCCCAGTCTCCGCCCTGAACGAAACCCAACCTACGATCTCTTTAGTTTGCCAACACAATCCTGTATCGTGCCTGGTTTTTCTTCACGCGCGACACTGCCTCGGCAGCCTTGGACATCGGCAGAACCTCCGCAGTTGCCTTCACCCCGTGTCTGCCGGCTACGTCCAGCATCTCCATCAGATCCTTCGGGCTTCCCGTAGAAGACCCGCAGACGGCTCGCTGGCTCCCGATCAGCGCCGGTGCCTGCAGCTGCAGCGCCGATGTGGGCGCTCCCACCAGGCACAGCACGCCGTTGGGGCGCAGGGAGTTCACATAGGCGGACCAGTCCTGGTCCGCATTGATCGTCGAAATCAACAGATCGAACGAGCCCGCCACCTTCTTCAGAGCGCCTGTATCGCGCGTATTCACAAAGTGGTGCGCTCCCAGTTCCAGCGCTTCGCTCTCTTTATCTTTTGAGGTGGAAAACGCCGTCACCTCCGCACCAAAGACGCGCGCGAACTGGATGCCAAGGTGTCCCAATCCTCCGATTCCAATGATCCCCACCCGAGAGGATGGGCGCACACCATAGTTGCGCAGGGGGGAATAGACGGTAATCCCAGCGCAAAGCAGCGGAGCCGCGGTGGCGCTCTCCAGTGCTTCGGGCAGAGGAATGGCAAATCGCGAGTTCACCCGCACTTTCTCCGCAAAGCCGCCGTTATGTCCCACGCATGTCGACTGCGCTTGCGCACAAAGCTGCTCCTCGCCCTTCCTGCACCACTCGCACATACCGCAACTGTCGGCCTGCCACCCTACCCCAACGCGCTGTCCTACGGTAAGGCTGCGGACGTGTTCCCCCACACCGCTCACGGTTCCTACAATCTCATGTCCCGGGACCAACGGGTACTTGCTGATTCCCCAGTCGTTATTGATCAGATGAAGATCGCTGCGGCACACTCCGCAGTGTGAGATCCGGATCTCCACCTCGTATGGCTTGATCTCTCCTGGGTCAAACTTGTAAGGGAGCAACTGTGCACCGGCCGCGTGGACAGCCAGGCCATGAATCTCGCTCATCTGAAATGGTTATCCTTTTTGCGCACGGTTTCCTGACCCCGGCGTCTTCGACTTTGATGCTACAACAAGACTTTGAGGGATGAGATCGGTCCGGCAACGTTCGCTGTCCAACGAAAGGGCCATAGACTTCGACTTAGCCAGACTCAGCGGATCGTGAGATGCAGCACCTGCGATCCGCTAATCGCATATCCGGCCTCGGTGGAAGCCGCCTCAATCACGCTCTCACCATTCAAGTTCATCCGCTGCGCATCCTTGAGCGGAGCCAGAACATTTGCCATCGAGAGGGGAACCCCCGGCATGGCCTGTCCTTCCAGCACCGCCTGAGCCTCCCGGCTCAACAATGTCACATAGATGCGATCGTTGGGATGCAGATGATTCATCTGATCGACTGCATCCGCCAGTCCCTCAGCTTTTTTCGCAGCCCCGCTCGGACTCAGCAGGCGGTCCACAGTGGCTCCATCGCTCACCAGAACCCTTACTTGCCCCGGTGTCATATCGTCGGGAATCTTTACCTTCAGGCGCACCAGCTTCGACTCTGCCTGATAAGGACGCAGCATTACTTCCGCATCGATGATGTCGCCAGGGTTCGCCTCCAGCACGCTTAAACGGGCGGACTCCACGGTCGCCGTTCTGCGTTCAGGGATCCCCTCTACCTTGAGCTTCATTCCGGTCACTATCGGTTGGTCCTGCGGGTTGCCATAGACACGGCTGAACCGGTCGTTCACAAATAGAGCAGCGTTGATCGCTGCAGGATTCAGTTCGTTTTGCGCCACGATGCCCGACATCTTTACCTCAGGCAGTCCCTGCACACCGATCTCGCCTGTCATTCGGTAGCTCATCTCGGCCGCGGCCAGGTTTGTGCCTTGCAGGCTCTGATACACCGAAACCAGCATCGCCGACGGCGTCAGCTGGCGATTGTCCAGAACCTCGAAGCGATACGTCTTGTCCTTCGCCATACCCGTCACTGCCGTAGCCGGGGAGACCACCTCCACTGATACCGGAATCATGCGCGCCTTGGTCCCGAACTGGCCCATAATCGCGGAGGCGCGGTCTTCCGTAAACGCGCCCACCGTCTCCGTCGTGTTGACGATCTTGAAGGCGTTCAGCGGCGAAGGCAGCGTTGCCACCACGGCAGCCTTCGTCATTGGCATGTCCACTGGACCATACTGCGTGATGGGATGACCGCAAGCCAGAAGACGCTTCGGATCCACGTAGGTCACCGTGCACGTCCCGGCAACGGAGAGATCGCCCCGCACCAGGACGGCACTCACGGCCGAACCCGGCACCAGCGGCTCAGGCTGCACCGCCGCTGCATCCGCTCCTCCCAGTCCCGCCACGGGCGTCATCCCCATGGCGCGGAACCGATCGCCGAACCGGGCCACGGTCTCCGGGCTGAAGCCGCTGAACACAAGCGGAGTCTCCATCGCCTGCATCTCGACGCCCAGGCCTCCGTTTGCCGCCGGGACGCTCATCTCTGCCGGTCCGCTGCTTTGTATTCTCTGTGCCGTTGCAGGCTGTGCCGAATCGTCCCGCACCTCCAGCATCTGCTCGATGGGAGTGATGCCCGCAATCGGCTCCTTGCTGAACTGCCCGATGCGATAACTCAGCGCACCCACCAGTTTCCCGTCGATATACACAGGGCTGCCGCTCATCCCGGCGACTACGCCCGTAAACTCCGGCTTGCTTCCGTAAAGTCGCGCCAGGATCATGTCTCGTCCAGGCCCCAACGAGTCCTTCAGGACGCCCAGGATCTCTACCTGCATCGGCTCCGGATTCACGCCTTCAAAAACGGTATAGGCGACGCCCTTCATCCCGCGCTTGAGCTGGGAAAGCGGAAAGATCTTCGGCTCGGCTGCACCTCCCATCGCCGCCTCCGCGGTTGGGGGAAGAGCAGCGGACGTCACACTGGCAGATGCTGCGTGGGCTGTCGCTGTAGCAGACGTCTGCGCTGCCGCTGCCAGGGCACACGTTCCCATCCACCCTGCCACCAGCAGGCGTACCATTCGATCTCGCGTCTTTCTTTGGTCTCTCACGTCTACAAATATTGGAGCCTGTCCTTGCGGCAGGTCGGCGATAATCCATTTCTCCTTTGGAGATCAACCTGTCCGTTGGACGCTGACGGTCCCGAAAAAGCTGTTACAAGCAAGGTTATCCCATCGTCCAATGGACGGAGTACAGTTGCAGATGATGACTTTCAGTTTGCGAATTCGCCATGCGGCGTTTGCTCTCTCTGTTCTCTTTGGCCTCAGCCTGATTCCGGTCGCTGGTATGGCGCAGTCTGCTCCGCAGCAACAGTCTCCGGCTCAGCAGCCCCAGGACGACTCCGCCGGCCCGCAGACCGATAATGGCCCCATCGTCATCCGGAAAAAGAAGGAGGAGGAGGCTCCGCCGCCGGCACCGGTTGCCCCGCCCGAGCCAAAGGTCAAGAATCCGAACAACGAAACCTATTCGCTCCGGGTCGATGTTCCCATCGTCAACCTCAACGTCAATGTCATTCTCGACAAGACCCATCAGTTCGTTCCCGGACTCAAGGGTGGCAACTTCCTTGTGCTCGAAGATGGAGTTCCTCAGACCATCACCAGCATCCGCATGGCCCAGACCCCTATCACCGCGGTCATGCTGCTTGAGTTCGCAGCCAACAGCTACTACTTCATCCGAGACATGCAGAATGCATCGTTCAGCTTCTTCAACACCTTGCGTCCGGACGACTACGTCGCTGTGGTCACCTACGACCTCAAGACCCACATCCTCACCGATTTCACCAATAACAAGCAGATCATCGGAAACGCGCTTCAGTCGCTCATCATTCCTGGCTTTTCCGATACCAATCTCTTCGACGCACTCTACGAGACGCTCGATCGCGTCAGCCGCATCGAGGGCCGGAAGTACATCATCCTGATCGGCACCGGTCGCGACACCTTCTCTCGGCTTACCCTGGACAAAATTCTCGCCAAGGTCAAGGCGACGCCCAACGTTACGATCTTCACCATTGGAACCGGCGCCCTGGTTCGAGAACTGGCCGACGCACGCGGGGGCATGGGACCGATCACCCGCATGGATTACCTGCAGGCTGACAACCAGATGAAAACCTTTGCGCGTCTCACCGGTGGTCTCAGCTTCAATCCCATGTTCGAGGGAGCGCTTCCGGACATCTTCTCCCAGATCAACGACTCTATCCGGAACCAGTATGTGCTGACCTATCGCCCAACCAATACTAAGAATGATGGAACCTATCGCCATATAGAGGTCAAGCTGGTAGACAACGAGGGCCACCCGCTCCAGATGCAGGACGAGAAACACCACGCCCTCAAGTACTCCGTCATAGCCCGCGATGGTTATCGCGCGAAAAACGAGGTTGAGTAGGGTGTCAAGAAGCCAAAACAATCTAGCTCGCTTGCATATTTGGTGCACCTGCAAGTTCAATGGTTGGAAGGCTTTGGGCAGAAGTGTCTTGGGCTACCGCGCTCGTGGCATCGTAAGGTCCAGGTCCGTTCCACACATCTGCTTGGTCAGGACAATGATCTGTCCGGCATGCTGCTGAACATGCCCGACAACCTGGTAAATCGCTTCCAGCTTTGAGACGTCGCGGCCCTGGGGCTTGGTTCTCTCGATCAGCTTCTCCGGAGGCAGGGAATCGATGACGCTACGCGCCTCGGCGATCGTTTCTTCGAACAGGTGAGTAAGCTCCGTAGCGGTTAGGCCATCTGCTGTGCTGAACTCTTTGTCGCGCTTCCGGACATCAGACGCGCCGCCAACACCGTGCATGATCCACTGACGCATATTGCCGCACAGGTGAAGAATCAGGTTTCCGATCGCGTTCTCGTGCTCGCCACCGCGTGCCCAGACCTGCTCATCGCTGAGTCGGACAAGACACTTCGTTACAAAGCTAGTCATCTGTTCGAGCTTCGCGCTCGATGCGGAAAGAAACAGGAGGCCGATCTCATTGTCCATGCAAGCATTGTAGATTGAGATTGTTTGACCGAATCGAGTTCAACACGTACACTCAAAGAGTCGGACGCCAGCTTGAAGATTTCGGTGCCAAATCATTGAGAATCCAGCGGCTCCAGCGCAACCTAATTGCCTCCTCGTTCAATGGTAGGACAGTCGGCTCTGAACCGATCAATCGGGGTTCGAATCCCTGGGAGGCAACCAAAGCAGTTCTTCTCCGGACCAGCCGGAACCTCAGCGAACGAATTATTGTCCTTATATATCAGCAATTTAAAGGCAGTTTAGCGTTCGCAGTCGTTCGTTGAAGTACGCCGGAAGCCTTCCAAAAGTGGGGTATATTGGGGGGTACGAAAACCCAAAAAGTGGGGGTATCGTCCAGATCAATCCACTTGGAGTTGGGACAATGGCGTTATCGGACACGGCAATTCGAGTCATGAAGCCGGGCGAAAAGCCTACAAGGTCTACGACCGTGGAGGCCTATTTGTTCTGGTTAATCCAATGGGTCAAAGTTATAGCGCTGGCGCTATCGTTTCGACAACAAGGAAAAGCTCATGACTTTGGGCGACTATCCTGTGGTGAGCCTTCTCCAGGCCCGTGAGCAGCAGTTTGTGACTCGCAAAAAGTTGACTACCGGTATTGATCCTATGGCGGAGTGGAAGGCCATTGCCAAGGTGCGTCAAAAAGAAATCCAAGACCAGCGTCGCCAATTTGAGCGGAGTTTCGAGAAGATTGCCCATGAATGGTGGGCCTGGTGGTCGGTCGCAAGTCGGCGAAGCATGCAGCCCAGGTGATGCGCCGTCTTGTGGCCGATGTTTTTCCGGCCATCGGCCACAAGTTCATCGATACCGTAACCGCCGCCGACATTCGGGATATTCTTCTGCCAATTGAGGAGCGCGGTGCTCGTGATGTCTCCAGGCGCGCCCACGAAACTATCGGTCAGATCTTCCGCTATGCGATTGCCAATGGAAAGGCGACGCGCAATCCTGCGGCAGAATTCAAGCCTCGAGACGTTCTCAAACCAGGCAGAGAAGAAAATTTTGCACGCGTGGATGGGAGAGACTTGCCTGAGTTGTTAGCGAAGGTGTGGGTTTATGACGGCGATGCGTTACTATTTTGATCTCGGGACGGACCTCATCGGGTAAGACTACGCTGGCTAATGTTCTCGCTAGCTTTATTCCCGAATAACGAGCGCATCTTGATACTCGAAGATCGCTGAGCTCTATATCAAGAAGCCGCATGTCATCTCTGCAGAAGCCCAACTCAACACGCATAAAAGTCAGATTGGTTTTGCTGATTCTGCTCAAAGCCGCACTCCGTCACCGTCCGGACAGGATTATTGTTGGCGAGATTCGGGGAGGGGAAGCGCGTGTCTCCTTGACGCTTTGAATACGGGACATCGTGGTTCACTGACGACTATTCACGCTAAGAATGCTCCGGATGCGCTCTTTCGCTCGGCGCAAGGCTCCTTCGAGCACTAGGTGAAGCATAGAGGACACCACACGCCGCTCGCCGAATCGAAGCGATAATCGAGGGTCTTGCCAAAGAACATCGGTGATTTATGAACTTCGCGATAGATGCGAAAGAACAGTCCATCTAGCGGAGTAAAAATCGGTTCGCGGATCATGAGGGCCGCTGCGGCAGCGGAAGATCCCCTGGTTTGTCAGCCTTGACGCTCAAACGGTCTCGGGTCTTATTAGGCGGTTCATATAAACGACGTTAGACATGACTTGTCCATGGGTGTGGCTCCTTACGCGATTGGTGATGTCTGTCACATCCTCCCGACGAAGGTTCAACTAGTGTGACTCTGGGATGTAATCGTCATCGAGCTTCGCATTACAGCCCACAATTCGTTACCGGAGGAGAAGATGAAAATCAAATTTGTTTTTGCCACATTGATAGTTGCGGTGACGTTCCTGACAGTGGAGCTCATCAACGCGGAAATGGAGAAGAAGATGAACGAGCAGACAATAAAAAATCTGTCGACTGCCATGCACGGCGAGGCCTTCGCGTATGCAAAATACCTGCTGTTTGCAGAGCATGCCCGCCAGAATGGAAACACCAAAGTTGCCGATCTCTTTGAGAGTACGGCCAAGACGGAGCGATTCGAGCACTTCTCCGAAGAAGCGCAGCTTGCTGGATTAGTAGGCTCGGATTCCGACAATCTCAAAGATGCCATTGAGGGGGAATCATACGAAACAGAAACGATGTACCGGGAATTTGCCCAGCAAGCGAAACAAGCCGGGGATCTCGAAGCTGCCAAACGTTTTGAAGAAATCCGGCTGGATGAGGCAAAGCATCGAGATGCATTCAATGCCGTACTTAATGAGTTGAAAAAATAGAGTCAGAAACAAAAACCTTGATTCTCGCATGGTAAGGAGGTTCTATGCGCAATAAATGGAAATGGGGTGTTGGGATTGCTGTTGTGATCCTAGTGATCATCCAATTTATAAGGCCTGCGCGAAGCAACCCTCCGATCGCAGCAGGAGAGACAATCCATGCCAGGGTGTCTATCGATCCAGTTATGGATGCCATGCTCATTCGTTCTTGCAATGACTGCCACTCGAACCGGACCGTATGGCCTTGGTATACCAACGTGGCCCCCGCATCCTGACTTATTGCTTCCGATGTACATCGCGGTAGAGCTGAACTTAATTTTTCAGGATGGGGAACGTATCCGCTTAAGAAACAGCAGGAATTGCTAAAAGAAACCTGCGTTGAAGTTTCTGAGCGGAAAATGCCGGTAGCCGCTTATACACTGTTGCATCCATCAGCTAAATTCACGGATACGGACATAGCGGTCGTCTGTAGCTGGACACGGTCTATTGCCCAAAATCGGACGCAATCGCCAACCATAGAATAGTGATTTGAGCTAACGATGAGGGCAGGTCGTTTGGAGGCGGATGCGGGCCACAGACCCATGAAAGTGGCCTACTTTTCGAAGATGGAGAGCGCCATGGACCTGAATACTTATGGCCAACACAATGCTGTCGACGTGCGATCTTTCCTTGGGTCTGCGAGGGCTCACGGAAACGGAAGCTGCAGCAAGATTAGAGGACGAGGGATTTAACGAATTGCCTGTGGCAAAATCGCGCAATTTCCTTGCAACAACATGGGAAGTCATGCTGGAGCCAATGATCCTGCTGTTGATCGGCGCAGTCATTCTCTATCTGTTTCTTGGCGAATTGCGCGATTCTCTCGTTCTGTTGAACTCCGTTTTCGCGGTTATAGGTATTAACTTGTCGCGTTCCTGTGCGCTCGCGAGATGCACAGTTCATGGCTGAAGATGAGGCGAAGGCAGGATTCTGAAACTGACGCTTGACGGTGCCTGCGGTCGGATCGCGGTCTTACCGATATAGGTTATTCACGGTGTCGAGACACAGCCTCATTTCAGGAGCACAGGCTGCCTGACAAGCAGGATTTGTACAGCGATCGATCATGATTTTCCTCTATGGAAAGGACGATTTAAGAGATGGTCATGACTGGACAGAGGGCATGCGCCAACAGGTTCGGAGTTACACCGCGTTGGAGGTGGGGCAGCCAAAATGAAGCCTTTCGGGCGCCAAGAACAATAAGATCAGCATGGAACTTTTCTGCCAATTCGAGAACAGTCTTAGCGACATCGCCTCGTTGCACGACACATTCAGGACTGCACCAGTCAAATGCGTGCTCTGGGATCAGCCTCGTCATCATAGCTTGGAGTTCTTTGTCTGAAAATTCAGCTTTTAGTCCTGGGTCCGTCTGTGGTTCGACTACGTGACAAAAATAAAGGCGTGCACCGCTATCCTCCGCAAAAGAAAGGGCATAAGAGGCCGCTTTTGCCGCCTCAGGCGAAAAGTCGGTTGCAAAGACGATAGCGTGTGGTCTAAATGGACCATCGGCAACGGGTTTGCAATTTGGACCGACGGTAACTACTGGACACTGAGCGTTTCGAACAAGTTGTTCTGCCGTCGACCCTAGCATCAATCTTTCTATTCCTGTTTTAGATTGGGTTCCAGCAACGATCAAGTCGGCTTTGTGATCTTTTGCGGACTGGAGCAGGTGTGCGAAAGGACGATGTCCTTCCGACAATGTCGTTCGCGTATTAAGTCCAGAGGCTGAGAGGTCATTACGCCACCGATTTAGGTTTTCATTGGCGATTTGTCGTCTTTCATTTACCGGCAGGCCGATGATTGCCTCCTCGTATGAGGTGACGACAGAAGGATCGAAGACGTGTGCAATTTCAATACTGGAAGAGAAGCGGAGAGCCAAAGCCCGTGCGAAAGAGAGAGCTTTCTCTGACGAAGGGGTGAAGTCGGCGGCAAGTAAAATCTTCTGGACGGCGACAGTGACGGGTTCTTCAATGAGTGGCATATGGCACCTCGTTATCAATGTGCGTCATATTTCTGTGCATGGCAAAGATTGATTCCTTACCCCACGTTCGAGCCCTATTTCAAAGGGCGAATAGCAAAAGCCCAGATACTTTAGATCAGGTGACTTCGTACTACTAAAACACCGCACCTCGTTTCTCGTATTACATGAGATAGTGTCGACCAAGGGGCATGATCAGCAAGTGCCGATTGATGATGCGCCCCGACAATGATCAAGCTCGTTGCTTCAGATCTCGCAATGCTCGTAATTAGCTGAGCGGGTGAACCATACTCCAGTCGGATCTTGGGATTGCAGAACAGTTCAACATCCGAGGGCAGAAGACCGCGCAGTTGTTTTCGAAGTCTGTCCTCAAAGAGGTCAAAATCAAATTCTGGGCTGTCGGGACGTTTTTCGATCACGTGAAGTAGTGTTAGTCGCCCATCGACGTGCTCCGCAAGCGCCGATGCATATTGTGCCGGTCGCAATCCTGTGGTTTCAAGATCCGTAGCAAAAAGGATGGATCGAAACGGATGATGCTCAACTTGACATTGAGGGCCGACGATTAGTGTCGGACAGGATGACTGCCGCAGGATAGTTTCGGCGACAGAACCGAACGTGAACTTCTTAAGCCCCCCGGCTCCATGTGAACCTACAACGATCAAAGTACTTTTTGTGGTTTTTGCGACCTGGTCGATCAGATCGACTGCGCGGCCAAAGTCCACCTTTGTTTGTACGCGCAGTTTTGCCAGTCGAGGGTCACTAGCGATTAGCTCTTTCATGTCATACTTTGCGGTCTCAAGCTGGGCGTTAAGAACTTCCGGGGGCATTGGTTCCTGGCTATCTCCATAAATGACAGGTTTGACAGCATGGATAACTATGATCTCCGAGTCGAAGAATTCGGCAATCGTGACCGCCAATGCTAACGCTTGAGCTGCAGACTTTGAGAAGTCGGTTCCCACCAGAATTTGTGAAAATGATATCTCGCTCGTAGCGAGATGTATTTCATCGTTTTGGGCGGATTCTCTGATACTTCCGGAGAAGGAAGACATAAGCGCACCTCGTAATATCTCGAACTGGAAGCCGAATTGTTCTCAGCGTAGATTGCTTTCGCTACAGGAGCAGTGATATGGATCACAATTGTGATCTACTAAGCCGATTGAATTAATAGGTTGATTCGCCGTTCTGCCGTTGCAACGTCCAATGTCGTTTTTAGGGCAGTGTCGGGATTTGGAGATATCGAATCGATCCCTTGTTCTACCAGCCACTTGGCGAGTTCTGGAAAATTTGACGGCGCCTGACCGCAGATGCCCATGGGTTTCTTTTGCCAGGTGCGCGGCGTGGATCGCTTCGGCGATCATGCGTCGCACTGCCAGATTGTCTCGTCAAAAAGATGGGCTACAGTGGATGAATCCCGGTCAAGCCCGAGTGTGAGCTGTGTTAGATCGTTGGAGCCCGATTGAATAGCCGTCAAATCGAGGACAAGTTACAGAGGCTATTTTGGATGGCCCGCTCGCGCTTGATACGCGGTAAGCGCAGAAGCTGCTCAGATGAAACATCTAAAATCGGCTGTTGCAGGTGACGCCGATATTCTTGTTGTACCTGATCTCGAAGCGGGTAACATGCTCGCTAAAGATCTGGCTTACTTAGACGGAGCGCATCTAGCAGGAATCGTTTTGGGTGCAACAGTGCCAATCATTCTGACTAGTCATGCAGATTCCGCAGAACCAAGAATCGCATCTTCAATTGTCCATTCTCACAGAGCTTAGCCGAAAACTAACGTGCCTCGCGATGCGTGTGGACACAAGAGTCTAATTCTGTACTTTAATCGCTACTTTCAGTACCCCATCCTGTTGTTGACTGAAGAGCGAATATGCCTCGACGATTTGGTCAAATGCGAATCGATGCGTAAGCAATGGCGTCAGATCGATTCGGTGGTACAAGACCAACTCCATCAATCTTCGCATACGCTCCTTGCCGCCTGGACAAAGGGTCGTCACGATCTTGTGATCGCCCAGGCCGGCCGCGAACGACTCCGCGGGAATTGCCAACTTGCCCGAGTAAACCCCGAGGCTCGACAACGTGCCGCCTGGACGCAATACTCGTAATGCACTTTCGAAGGTCTCCTGACGCCCTAATGCTTCAATGGCGACATCAACGCCGCGGCCACCAGTCAGTCTAAGAATCTCCGCAGCCGGTTCTTGTTTGCTGATATTGATTGCGTGATGTGCTCCCATCTTCAAGGCTTGCTCTAGTCGTAGAGGATTTGAGTCGATCGCAAATATTTGGCCGGCTCCGCGCAGCTTTGCTCCTGCCGTGGCGCACAAACCGATCGGTCCTGCGGCGAAAACCGCAACGGAATCTCCGATCTTCATCTGTGCACTTTCCGAGGCGGAAAATCCAGTAGAAGCGATGTCCGCAAGTAGAATCACCTGTTCATCACTTAGCTCGTCGGGGATCTTAGCCATATTGGCTTGGGCGTATGGAATGAGAGCATATTGCGCCTGGACGCCATTGATGGTGTTGCCGAGTTTCCAACCCCCCATCGTTCCGCCGCACTGAGACAGATGACCGCCTAGGCAGTAGTTACACTGTCCGCAAGGGGTAATCGCACCGACCAGGACACGCTCTCCAACCTCATATCCGGTTAGCCCAGGACCAAGTTCATGAATTCTCCCGACAGCCTCATGCCCCAGAGTAAGTCCAGACTTGACTGGGTACTCACCTTTGACAATATGCACATCAGTGCCGCAGATGGTAGTCAAAGTGACTTCGATGACGGCTTCGCCTTGGCCGGCCTTCGGAATAGAACGATCTTCGAGACCGATCGCCTGGTTTCCATTGAAAACGAGAGCTTTCATCATTCCTGGGGCAACCTTCGCGGTGTATGGGGTTTCGGCTTGAATATCGGTACGTACTCTCATAGTCAACCTCTCACAGCGACCGTACCTCGATCCTTATGCGATGGATGTGATTCCGATCACACTGTTTGCTGAATAGACTCCGGTGATGGTGGTCACAGCGTTACATCTCGATGGCTTTTACTTTGACAACAGGTAGTTCAATTTGATTTTGTTATCTTCCTCGCAACAGATCAGAACCGGGAGGACGGTCTTATGGCGACTCAAGTGATGACGCATGCTTTTAATAGGAAGCGAGAACTAACGGCGCTAAAGAAGATTGTCGTCGGCCATGATTTTTCCGATGCAGCTGACCACGCATTTGCAGACGCTATGGCTTTGGCAGGTCGGTTCAACGCACAGATCGTAATCGTACATGCTACCGAAGTGAACGCGGACAAGACCTCATACCTTCGAAGGAAACGAGATCGTGGCGCAATGGATGATATTGTGAAGCACGTCGCTCAGGCCGGCTACTCATGTAAAGATGTCGTGCGTTCCGGGGTGCCGGCCGCAACTCTTTACGACGTCGTCGATGAAGAGTCCCCGGACCTCTTGCTGGTCGGAGCCTATGGAAATGGTTCTCAGGAGAGAGGAACGCTCGGATCCACCACGGAGCTATTGTTGCGTTCTATTTCGTGTCCGGTTGTAACTTATGGACCCAAATTCGGCAGGCCGCTATTTCAGGATGCTAAACCCTTCTCTATCCTCGTGCCGATTGAGCTACCGTGTGACCCGCGCTGTTTGAGTTTTGCTATCGAAGTGGCGAAGTTGTTCCGTGCTAAGTTGGAGATTCTGCATGTAATAGATATGGATCATGCAGATTCCATGCCCCATGCCTTTCAGGATATGCAGTACGCATGTGAAGAGATCGCCACCCGGTTGCGAATGGGGGGAGTGGAAGTGGCAGGCTCGGTTCTCTTTGGAAAACCGGATGCAGCCATTGTTTCCCGCAGTCAAGAACTGCAAAGCTCTCTTATTCTGATACCGCTGGAAACACGAGGGCACCTCTCCTCAACCAAGTCGGATAACGTCGCAGCACATGTCATTCGTAACTCCAATGTTCCCGTTATGACCTACCGGATCGACTAGACCCATAACTGGATAACAATAGGCGGGCTGCAGGTTTGGAGCGTTTCCTGATCCTTGACATCATTGCCGCCATCCGCTCTCGGTATGACTTTGTAGATCCTCTTGCGGTAAAGCGGTCACCGCGTGAACGACCTTCCGTTGAAGAGGCTCCAAGCGGCCATTGTGTAGTCAGTCGATCAACACATTCGGTTCAATAGCTTGTTTGATCGGCCGACTAGCCGTTGTGGCCGTTGTGTCCGACTCAGGAGCATCATCCACCACTCAATGGGATGGCCTATTCAAATCGAAGCGCCTCAATAGGATCCAGATATGCAGCTTTGCGCGCAGGATAAAAACCGAATCCAATTCCGACGAGCGCCGAAAAAGTGACCGCCAGAACGATCGCACTGGGACTCACGACTGTTTGCCAACCTGCAACCCGGGAGATCACGATTGAGCTGACAATGCCAATCACGATACCCACAACTCCACCGCATATTGATAGCGTTGTGGCTTCTACAAGAAATTGTGTCAAGATATCGCGCGTCTTCGCCCCGACTGCTTGCCGTAGGCCAATTTCCTTTGTCCGTTCCCGAACCGAGACCAACATGATATTCATGATTCCTATACCACCGACAATGAGTGAGACCGAAGCCACTGCTGCCAGCATTAAGGACATAACCCGCGAGGACGTCGCTTGTGCCTTGAAAATCTCCTCTAAGTTGCGCATCGAGAAATCGTCGTCCTCATTCGGAAGCAAATGGTGACGCTGACGAAGCAACGAGCGGGCTTCTTCTTGTGCTGCATCGATTCGGTCGCTGGCAACTGCCTGCATCAGGATGGCATCAACGGCATCTGCATTAGCAGATTTGAAGCCAAGTACCTTTTGTTTCGTCGAAGTGATTGGGAGCAACACAATGTCGTCCTGGTCTTGGCCGCCGGCCGATTGGCCTTTCGGCGTGAGGACTCCTTGAACCACGAAGGGGACCTGCTTGATACGAATGATCGTTCCAACCGGATCAGCGCTTCCGTATAGTTTCTGGACGACTGTGGGACCAAGCAAGGCTACTTTACTGGCTTTTTCGATGTCCTGCTGATTGAACGGCTCCCCCTTAGCAACGGAGATGTCTCTGATCTTCAGATACTCCGGAGTCGTACCCAAGACCGTTGTTCCCCAGTTGCTTCCCTCGTACACAACAGACGCAGCTCCGCGTACGGCAGGCGCGGCATCGCTGATATCAGGACATTGTGCGCTTAACTCCCGCGCATCAGAGCGCGTCAGTGTCGTTGCGCTACCGGTCCCGAGTTGCAGTCCCGAACTGGTGAGACTTCCGGGAATTACGATCACCATATTGCTTCCGATACTGGCAATCTGGGATTGAACGCGTCGACTGGCGCCGGTTCCGACCGCAACGGTTGCGATCACTGCAGCTACGCCGATAACAATGCCCAGCATTGTGAGCGCACTACGCACACGGTTGGTTTTGAGCGCTGTAAAGGCTACATGGACGGAAGATATCCAGTGTGCTCTCATACGAACTCCTTATGTGCAACCTCTTCATCTGGATTCCGCGTCCGGGCCTGGACGGTATCCTGGACCAGTTTTCCGTCGCGAAACCGAATGATCCGATCCGCGTAAGTTGCAACCTCGTCCGAGTGGGTTACCACAACAACAGTGATCGAATGGGTTCGGTTGAGATCTCGGAAGATCGCCATAATCTCATGGCTGGTTTTTGTGTCGAGTGCGCCGGTTGGTTCGTCCGCAAGAATTATTTTTGGTTCGTTAACAATTGCGCGGGCGATTGCAACTCGTTGCTGCTGGCCTCCGGAAAGTTGGTTGGGAAAACTCGCTAGCCTATCACCAAGGCCAACAATCTCGAGTGCCTTTTTTGTTCGTGCTTCAGCATCTTCGGCGGGAACATCAGAATACAGGAGTGGCAGCTTCACATTCTCGGAGGAAGAGATCCGCGCAAGTAAATTAAAATTTTGGAATACGAAGCCGATCTTTCGATTTCTAATCTCCGCTAACTCGTCGCGTCGCATATTCTCAACTGAAATTCCATCGAGGAGATATTGTCCCGAGGTTGGGCGGTCGAGACATCCTAGAATGTTCATAAACGTCGATTTTCCAGATCCAGAAGGCCCCATGATCGCTACAAAAGAGCCTTGCTCGATTGTCGTCGTCACGTCAGAGAGTGCATGCACAACGATTTCGCCTAAGCTATAGGTCTTATTTAAATGGCGGACATCAATCAGGGAAGTCATCAGTTTTAACCATTAAGTTCCTGGCAGACGACGCGTGGAAGGCAAAGAGGGAGATGTATTCGGAGTAACTGAACGGAGGATAACCGTGTCGCCTTCCTTCAAAGTGGAGGAGATCACCCCGGTGAACCTGCCATCGCTAATACTCGTTGTAACCGGAACGCTTGAAATATTGGTTCCCGATAAGAGATAAACTTGTGAGCCTTCCGCCGGTTTCATTTTCAGCTTGGCCAGAACTTCGGCATTCGGCCGGAACCGTAGAGCTGCGTTAGGAACTTTCAGTGCGTTTTCTTCGCGCAAGGTGAGGATCGTCACTTTGGCGGTCATCCCTGGAAAGAGCTTCAGATCAGGGTTCGGCACGGTAATAACAACATCATAAGTCACGACATTCTGGGCATTGATAGGTGCTCTTCTCACGTCGGCGACTGTGCCATGGAAAGTCGTCTCCGGATATGCATCGACTGTGAAGGTAGCAAGCTGTCCTGAGTGAATACTGCCAACGTCGGCTTCGTCGACATTGGTGTCCACCTGCATCTTTGTGAGATCTTCGCCGATATCAAAAAGATCAGGCGTCTGAAACGTTGCTGCGACGGTTTGTCCTACATCGAAGTGACGCGCAATCACCGTTCCGGAGACCGGCGCGATAATTCGAGTGTGGTCCAGATTTACTTGTGCCTGGGCCAGATTGGCCTTGGCCTGCTGTAATTGCGCGATTGCTCCTCCGAGTTGAGCTCTTACAGAAACGGACTGTGCCTGGAAGGACTGAATATTTCGACTTGCGGCATCAATCTGGGCTTTATCAGATTCGAGTTGAGCTTGTGCGGCTGCGAAAGCTGCTTTTGCCATGTCGTGATCCTGCGATGAGACGACGCCTTCTTGGAACAGTCCTTCCGAGCGGCGCCACTGTTCTTTGATATTTAACAGGTTTGCCTGATCTTTCTGGGCTATCGCCACCAAGCTGGTCCTAGTGGCCGTCGCCGCCGCGATGTCGGAATCGGCCTTCATCAGCTGAGCGTCGGCAGAAGCTACCGACGCTTCATTCCCGTTGACCGCGGCGGAAGCTGCATCTACTTGAGCCTGAAAGATCGCAGGATCGATCTGAGCGATCAACTGGCCCTTTTGAACCTTCGTATTAAAATCCGCATATAAGGCTTTGATGTTGCCAGAGACCTGACTGCCCACCTGCACGTTCACGACAGGATTGAGGTTACCCGTAGCTGTGATGAATGCCTGAATCGGGCCTCGCTCGAGTTTCGCAGTCTCGAACCCCATCGTTTTGGGACGATAAAAGTGTCTTTTAAGAACGAATCCCGCAGCAGCAAGTGCGATCAAGGCGAACACCGCAAGCCAGATCCTGTTCCGATGTCCAGCGGGGACAGGTACCGTGTTCAACTCTTGAGGGTTGGCAATCACCAGCTCCAACGGCTGCTTTTCTATTGGTGCGGTTGCTCCAGAAGATTGCACTACATCCTGGGCCTTACTTGTCGTCATTGTAGGGCTCCTCAATATAGGCACGATTATGGACCTCTTAACCTCCTGGTATGTGATCATGATCACGGCTCTGCTTCGTAGGATTGAAGGAGCAGGGCAGCTTCTTGCCTAAAAATGAAATGGTCGTAGAATGCTGAGCTACGGAGCTTTGCAGAAAAATGTCGTCATTTCAAGATGAGAACCGGCAAGATGTCCAATCGAAGCTGCCATATGTGGGAAATTCGCAGCGATGGCTTGCTTCCGTTGTTGAGTTCTCAGACGATGCCATTATTAGCGAAACCCTGGATGGAATTGTCAGGAGTTGGAATAAGGGTGCGGAAAGGATTTTCGGTTATTCCGCCCCTGAAGCGATTGGCAGGTCTATCTCCTTCCTTGCGTGGCCAGGCTGCGAAGAAGACATGGTGCAGTTGATTGCAATGATCCGCCGAGGCGAACGGGTCGACCATTACGAAACCATCAAGAAGCACAAAGACGGCAGACCAATCGATGTCTCGCTGGCTCTAGCGGGCATTTCCGATGCTGACGGAAATGTAATCGGAATCTCGAAGATCTCCCGCGATATCTCGAGCCGGAAGGCCACTGAGGCTAGATTTCGTGAGCTTATTGAAAATGCTCCAGACGCGATTCTCCAAGTTGATCCCGACGGAACGATTGTTGTTGCGAACCGGACGGCCGAGACGATGTTCGGCTATAGCCGGGAAGAATTGCTCGGAGCAAATGTGGACATTCTAGTGCCAATAAAGGCAAAGACTGTACATATGAAGCACAGAGCCTCGTTTGCCGGATCTCCAAAAATCCGTCCCATGGGTAGCGGCATGGAATTGTCTGCTTTACGCAAAGATGGGATCGAAGTTCCGGTAGAGATCAGTCTCAGCCCTTCATATCAGCAAGCTGGCGTGAATGTTACGGCGGTAATTCGCGATGTTAGTGAACGGAGACAGGCAGAGCTACAAATGAGGTCTCTCCAGAAAAACTACATGGCGGAACTCGAAGCAAGGCAGAAAGAAGCCGAGACGTCGAACCGCCTGAAGAGTGAGTTTCTCGCCAGTATGAGCCATGAGCTTAGAACTCCACTCCACACTATTATCGGCTTCGCGGATTTGTTAAGTGAAGAGAGTGATGGACCGCTAAACGATAAGCAGCGACGATTTCTTAGGCACATTCAAGAAGATTCTGAACACCTTCTCGGTTTGATTAACGACGTACTGGATTTTAGCAAGATTGAAGCGGGAGGGATGTCGCTTCGAATCGAAAAGGTTCATCTTGCCGATGAAATTTCCGACGCAGTGAATGCAATTCGCCCTAGAGCGGCAATGAAGTCTCTGGATTTGAAGATCCAAGAGGTTTTCTCGGGGTTGGTTGCTGTTGATCCAATGCGCTTGAAAGAGGTCTTCTACAATCTTTTAAGCAATGCCGTGAAGTTCACTCCCGAAAATGGAAAGATTACCGTGCAAACGGAAGAAGACGATCAATTTGTTCATGTCACGGTCGCGGATTCTGGAATTGGCATCCCCGAGGATCAGTTAGAGCGTGCCTTTGAAAAATTCTATCAGGTGGGTTATGCCACCGGCGGCGTCCGCGAGGGGACCGGTCTAGGTTTAGCTATTTGCAAACGTTTAATCGAGATGCACGGAGGCAAAATCTGGATCGACAGCAGCGAAGGCGCTGGAAGCCGGTTCCACTTTACTATTCCGAAAGCCGTGTGACGGTAGTCACTACAAAAGAGCATTGTCTTTGTAAAGCTAAAGTAGAAACTTTAAAGCATAGGGGCCATGATGTCATCACTCAGCGATTTGCCTTGCGTTAAACGAACGATATTGATTGCCGACGACAAGCCAAGCAATCGTGAGCTCTTGCGGACGATTCTGGAGCATGCCAACTATATCGTCATCGAAGCCGTTGACGGAGAAGAAGCCCTTTCAATGACTGTGGAAGCGAATCCTAAACTCGTAATTCTTGACATTCACATGCCAAAGCGTGATGGTTTTGATGTGATCAAAGAACTGCGAAATAGTCCAGAACTCCAGGATCTGCCAATTCTGGCACTTACTGCGAGTGCTTCCTTGGATGAAAAGGATCGGATCATCAATTCTGGATTTGATGCTTGCCTTATCAAGCCCATTGGTCCAGCTAAACTGCGAGACGCAGTAGCTTCCTTACTATTGCGATCCGAATCGATCAGCTAATACCGACAGGTTGATTCTCAGACAACTAGCCCAAACCGTGCTTTCTCATCTTGTATCGCAACGCATCTCGGCCAACGCCCAGATGACGTGCTGCCTCAGACTGGTTTCCATGTGCCTCAGAAAGAGCCCGGATAATAAGCTCACGCTCTTGCATCTCCAACGCAGAGGTTGACTTTGCTGAAAGGTTCGTCGTTTTAGCCGGGTAATCGATCTCTCTCCCTGAGAACACCATTTTTCCAGAATCTGCGTCGTGCAGAAGCCTTGCCGGCAGATCCTTTACATCAATCACATCTCCGGTTGTCATCATGCAGGCATGGCCGATCGCGTGCTCTAATTCACGTACATTACCCGGCCACGCATGTTGCTCCAGATGCATCATGGCTCGGGGAGTTATCGCCTCGATAGACTTGCCATACTCCTTGGAAAAACGCTGAATAAAATGCCAGACCAGTAAGGGTATATCTTCCGCTCGATCTCGTAGGCCTGGCATAGTGATCTCAACCATGGAGAGACGATAGTAGAGGTCCTCCCGAAAGGATCTTTCTTGAATCGCCTGCGGCAGATTCTTATGGGTCGCGGCGATAATTCGAACGTTCACCCGGCGGCCCTCCAGGGAACCAACACGGCTAATCTCCTGATTCTGCACAGCTCGCAGTAATTTCGCCTGGGTAGATAAAGGCATGTCTCCGACCTCATCCAAGAACAACGTGCCCTCATGCGCGAGTTCAAAAAGGCCGATCTTGTCTCGATCTGCTCCAGTGAACGCTCCTCGAACATGACCGAACAACTCGCTCTCAAACAGAGTCTCCACTACGGCCGAACAATTCAAGACGACGTATTTGCCTGTAACTCCGCTGAGGCGGTGTAATGCCTGCGCCAGAAGATCTTTGCCGGAGCCTGTAGGGCCGCTAATCAGTGCCGAGCGATAGTGAGGTGCAATCCTTTGCAACTTCGCGAAGACTTCCCACATCTGTGGACTGCGTGCAATGAGCCCTTCAAATCGCACTCCATCGGACCCGAAAACGTCATTCGTTAGGGCGCGTTGCCTTTGCTGTGCTGTGTGCAAAAGGCGTTCAACACGTTGACGAAGGAGAGGTAACTTTACTGGCTTTTCAAGATAGTCCGCAGCGCCCCTCCGTATCGCTTCAACCGCCGTCTCCGTCGTGTAGTGAGCGGTCATCAGGATAACGTCAATCGTTGGATCGATCTTCATCACCTGTTCCAATACCTGCAGCCCATTGAGGCGGGGCATCACGAGATCGGTAATGACTAGATGAGGACGAAGCTCGCGAACGAGTCTCAAACCGTCCTCAGGATCATTCGCGGTATGGAGACAGACCTCGAGTTGCTCCAACGCGGCCGACAGCAGTTCAAGACTGCGTTCATTGTCATCAATCACGACAATATGTACGAGATCGGCCATAGGGATCTCTGCGGGAGTGAATCTATCGTACAGGCGAAACCCAGGGCTGCGCCATATGGCGCAGCCGTGGGTCTTTAGACGTATCCGTACAACCTGCTCTTCCTCAGCGAAAGGAGCTAAACTGCTGAAAACATTGCTGAAGCGTTCGTATTCGATATGGCGAGTGGAGTGCTATGGGAGTAGTGCATCGGATCGGAGATCCCAATGAAAAGCTGTTTGAATTGCTCCCAACGAAATCAGAATGCCTTCTGCCACCTTGGAGAAGATGCGATGAGGTTTCTCGAATCGGTATCGACTTCAGCGGAACGCCCACGCGGTGCAACGTTTTTTCGCCAGGGAGACCAATGCGAGGCCGTGTACATTCTTTGCTCTGGACGGGCCAAACTCTCAACTATATCGAGAGAGGGCAGAACAATGATCCTAAGAATCGCCGATCCTGGATATGTACTGGGCTTGAGCGCAATGTTGTCCGAAGGAGTTCACCAGGTCACGGTAGAGGCTCTGGAGCCCTGTCACGTCAAAGTCATCAACCGGCGAGCCCTGATGGAGATGCTGCAGAGATATGGTGAAGCCAGCGTGGGGGTGGCGAAAGCACTTGCGTCGGAGTGCTGCAGCGGTTTTGACGAGGTACGACGGATTGGCCTTCCGACCTCGCCAGCCGGACGGGTTGCTCGTCTGCTGCTCGACTGGACGGAGGGAAAGGCAAAATCACTGAACGCTAAGGTTTCGGTGGCGATGCCTCTCACACACGAAGAGCTAGCGTCCATGACAGCCACCTCTCGAGAAACCGTCACCCGCACATTGAGCCGCTTCCGCCGGGAGAACTTGATCTCTATCAAGGGGATATCGCTTACAGTCCTTCAGCCAGACGCCCTTGAGCAGCTCTCGGCCTGCTAAGGGTTGACCTGAGAGGACGTAATTTGCGATGGCCAACATCGTCATTGTCGTCAGGCTGCACGCGCTAATACCTTATTGTGAGGCGCTGGGACAGAGCTATGCCCGGGGTGCCGAGGTCAATGGGCGCCACGTAACCCTCTACGTAACCAGCAAGATGACATTTGATCCCGTCTTGCATGAAGGGTTTGAGAGAATTCAGGCGTTAGAGCCTGAACTCTTGGCAGCGCACAATGCGATAAAGACTGCCGATCATCTAGTATTTATCTTCCCGTTGTGGCTGGGAACTCTGCTCGCGTGATTATTTCAATGGGGACGCCCGGACCGGTCTATCGTTGGTGGTTTGGAGCGCATGCTCTAAAGATGCTCAAGAGAAATATTCTGCGAGATATCGGCGTTAGCCCTGTCCGTTCGACCGTTTACGGCAACGTGGAAGGTAGGGCTTCGAGGCGCTATCGGTGGCTAAAACAAGTTGAAGAGCTGGTCGAGGCGCGGCGTAAAGTGTCTCTTGAATTTACATTGATGCAACAGTTCCGTCGAGATTCTGTGTGCGTCGCTTTTGGGGACGTTTGGACCTTCAAATCTTGACTCGGTTTTGTCGTGTTTTTCCAGGCCAAGTCCCTGGCATCGATTATGCGGATTCCAAAAGCATCCATCCACTTGAACCGAAGTCCTCTGTTGCGCGGATCTGTTCGGAGACCTCTGCAGGTCCGTAGGTGCGACGATCAAAAGCGTAATTTCTGAACGCCTGCAGCCAAGAGCGAAACCGTGCCCGCGCCTCCGAGGAATCGATCGATCGCCTGAACACGTATCTCCTCCGTAGTGCTTTGAGGGAAGCGCAGCCACCAAGCCATACTTTTTCATCAGGGGAATCTTCCCAAGTCAAAGCATAGGACGCGTTGGAGATAGCCGAAGGATAGATAAACAGTGTAACCGGAGCATGATGCTTGAGAATCAACGGAACATTTCGGTGTTAACCGAGCGATGGCCATCGTCCACGGTGATTGCTACAGTTGGCGCTGCAGGGAATTGATCTCCATGCCTGCCCAGCCTTTCGATGACCGAGCGTAAAGGCAACACCTGATAATGATGATCGTCGAGCCACGCAAGCTGCGATTCAAATGGAGATGTCTTAATTGTAGTCGGCCTGGAGACTGCAGAATCGAAGCAATGATAAGCGAGAACTGGAATCGCCTCAGACTGTGCAGACCATCTGCCATTGAGCAACATGAGGAGGTGCACATTCATCCAGAACCATATCACCCCGAACCTTCCAAGACCGAACATTTCTTCACCTTTCTGTTCACAACTGGTCGAAACGAATTTTCCATCTGCAAAAAACCGTTCAGTGATCAAAATCACACCAAAACACATGTCTAGTTTCAGCAAGTTGAGTCAATTCACACTGAGATGAACAAGTGACTTCAATCACAGACGAGGACGTGAGGTGAGCATAAGGTCAGTTTTAGCTAATGAGTTGAGGTGAAGCTAAATGAGTTCCGATAAAACAGAATCCAGTAGTCGAATGGCATATCCATCAGCGGCTGTGCTCTATACAGAAGGGGTTCTTTTTAGACACATAGTCGTCGGAACTGATTTTTCAATTCATGCTGCGCGAGCTGTAGATATTGCCATTTCCCTCGCTCAGGTATTTGAAGCGAATCTGACCCTGGTGCACGCAGTTTCTCCTACCGTGTTTGACATCGATGGGAGGCAGGCATTTCGTGAAGTCATAGCTGCCGGCCGGGATGCGGACGAAGAAGAGTTACAACAGCTTGTGGGACGAACACCAGGGCTGAAGGAACTGAGGCCGAGGACGGTTGTTGAATACGGAGAGCCGACCAAAGTAATTCAGCGAGTCGCCCGAGAAGGAAATGCAGACTTGATTATTCTGGGTTCACACGGCGCAAGTGGCTTGGAGCGGCTAGCGCTAGGATCAGTCGCAGAAGCCATATTGCGTAGCACCATGTCTCCGGTCATGATCATAGGTCCGGAGTGCGAGATTGAACAACGCCTCTTCCGAGCAATTCTCTTTGCCACCGATCTCAAAACTACGGGAGCCTCCGCAGCTCAATATGCCGCCAGTTTGGCCGAGCAGTTCCACGGGGAACTAACCATCCTTCATGTCCAGAATAGAAATTTTCTATCAAGTAGATTTTCGTACGAGCATTTTCGAGACCGTTTCCGACGCAGACTGACAGCTCTACTGCCGGCTGGCATTGATCAGTTCTGCAAAATCAATATACGTTGCGAGCTTGGTAATCCCTCAACAGCGATCATAGCCGCGGCCCTCGAGGGGTCCGCCAGTCTTGTGATCTTAGGCGCTCGGGACAGGAAGCTCTCCGATCATGCGCCATGGTCGACCTTCTCGCACATTGTCCGTGATGTCAAATGTCCCGTACTTGGGATCAAAGATTCCGCCGTCCTAGACATAACCGGATGCCATCGGAGATGGATTCCGTAACTTCTAGTTCGAATTCGAAATTGAGGTGACACAATGCGCTACGCAACCCTTCCTGCAGAAACTCATTCATCGGCCGCACCATCCCCATCAACCGATCCTCAAATAGAAGTGCGCCGGATTGTCGTTGGGTTCGCCCTGGGAGGAAACATGCGGCCGCTTCTGAAAACCGCAAAGGCAATTGCAAAAGAGTTCGGAGCGGAAATCTTCGTGATTCATTCTATCGCGCCCACTCCGGCCACACTTGGAATGGTGGGAGAAACGCTGGAGGCGAGAACGAAGGCACTCGAAGCCACCAAAAGAAAGATTGAAAGAATACTTCAAAGAGAAGGTGTCACTACACCCTTCCACGTTTCGGTCGAACTTGATAGTCCCGCCACGGTGCTTCAGAAGGCTGTAAAGGAACATCAAGCTGACCTTGTAATTGTTGGCTCTCGAGGAAGGCACGGCTTCGAGCAGCTGATAGAGGGGTCTGTTTCGCAAGCCATCGCAGATCGAGTCAACTGTCCTGTTCTTATTCTCGGACCTTCCTTCTCACCTGATCAGAATCTCTTTCAGACGATTCTGTTAGCTACTGATCTCGATAAGACAGGGTATGGAGCAGCGAAATATGCAGGTGCTCTTGCGGCCGGTCGAGATTGCAGGTTGATTCTCATGCATGTAGCTCGACAGAAACCGCGATCTGAAAATCGAAACCGTGAATGGGTCGAAGAAAATACTACGGAGAAGCTGTATCGCCTGCTTGAGAAACAAGTCCGTTGCGAATGCGATCATGAGGCGCTTATTGCCTATGGGGATTCAGCACAAGAGATCCTCGCGGCCGCAGACAACAAGCGCGCAGATCTTATCGTGCTCGGAGTTGGTAGTGAAAGAAAACCGATGAGTGATCACGCATCGTGGAGGACCCTCACAACCATTGTCAGGCACGCTCGGTGTCCGGTGCTCGTTGTCGGTTCATAAAATCGCGCCCAAGCCAGTTGTTTGTTTGATGAAAGCACTGGTCGTGGAAAAATAGTGTTCAATTTATCCATCTAACCAATAACGACGAGGCTCCCGATAAGCGCCACCAGTACTGCGGCAAGTCCCAGCGCTGTATATTTGCGAAATGAGGTGTTGCCCCATATCAGCGCTATCCCCATTTTCACCGCAGTATTACCAATAATCCCTACAACAAGAATCTTTGCTGCTTCATCGGTTCGTATGTTTTGACGAATCATAGGCAAAAGCGATGCAACAAGTGCATCGATATCGACTGATCCAAGCGTCAGTGCTGAGCCAAATGTTCCCATGGCACCGAAATGAGAACGCGCAAACGAGATGAGGTATTGGGAGGCTATGAAGATCAAGGAAAGATACGTCGCTGCAGCGAGGCGGAGCGGATTCTTTTCTTCAAGGGAGCCGGATACCTTTGCGGGACGACGCGCGCTATATAAACTTGACAATCCTCCAATCAGAACAGGCACAGTAACATACGCTAAAACCCGACCGGCAAGGGGCGGGCGGAGCAGCACACACAAAACACATACTCGTAACATCGAAATGGCGGTGGCAGCCATTACTCCTCCGAACAGAGGAGTGGGAGATTCAACATAATTTCGACTGTCGCGTGAAAACGCCAAAGTCACCTGAGTCGAGGAAACTAGTCCACCAATTAATCCTGTGAGTACCCAGCCAGCCTCGTTCCCCAAGGCCCTCCTGGCCAGATAGCCTGCAAAATTTAGCCCAGAAAACACTAAAACGAGAATCCAGGTAGAGCGAAAGTTCAGAATTCCGCCCACGCCAAAGTTGCGAGAAGGCAATAGGGGAAGAACGATAAGCGCCATTGCCGCAAACTGTGCGGCAGCTTCCAGTTCGACGACGCCGATACGATCCACAAAAGCGTGAAGCCAGGACTTTTTAATAAGGAGCAAGACTGTCCATGCGTAGAGCGCAGAAGCAATGCTCAAGTGGCCAAGACCAGCACTTAGACCACTCGTCAAGACAGCAATTGCCGCGACTTCCGTGGTTGCATCACGTGAGATATTCTCGGCACTCCAGCGGACGACCAGTACCATGGCCGTGGCACCGGCGAGAAGAACGATCGCAGGTATTATGAACTTATCTGTGATGAGGAAGCCGCATGCTCCAGCTATTGTTCCGAGGAGTGTAAACGTTCGAAGACCTCCAATAGCTCCGGGCGCGTCATCTTTGTGCGCTTTCTGCCTGTCAATACCCACCGCAGCGCCGCCAAGGGCCGCGATACCGATTCCCAAAAGGCTGTCATTGATTTGCAGTACCATGCAGCCGTCTCCCCTAACCATTGCCTACTCTACGCAATAACGCGCACAGGTTTGTAGGTACCTATTCTAGGTTCACTCTATATCCGTCTACTGTGACGAATGTCACCGAAAAAGAACTCATCTCAAATCTATAATGGGTGGTGGTTGTGAACGGCGACCCAATATGACCAATCTTGAACAGATCGTAGTTGCGACCGATTTCTCACCGGCTTCTGCCTCAGCGCTGCACGTTGCGGGCCGGATCGCGCGCCTATTCAATATAAAAGTTACGGTCGTGCACGTCTTCCAATATCCCGTCCATCATCGGTACCCGATACGCGTGGGATGGATGGTCGAGATGATTCGTAAGGAAGTTCGAGAGAAACTCAATCAAGCCCGATGTGTGCTGGAGGAGATGAACGTGCAGCCAGAAGGCCTCATGATTGGGGATGGATTTGCCTCTGCCGAAATTCTCAACCTCCTGCAAAAATATGAGAATCCACTTCTTGTGATGGGTACTCATGCGGTAGCGGGCATCGATCGCTTCCTGCTCGGCTCTACTGCGGAGGAGATATTGCGGCAAGCGAAGTGTCCTGTTATCACGGTAGGACCACACGTTCCACGAGAAGAGAAAGCGGATCCCGCCTTCCATCGAATCTTGTATCCCACGGATGGCAGTATTGCTTCCATGACCGCAATATCCCTGATACAACTGCTTCGCCGAGCTTCACCTGCCTCCCTTCGAGTGCTTCATGTCCTAGATCCTGCAATCGAGAGTGCTGTAGGTGATGATGTCTTCGAAGTAGTTCGGAGTTCTCTCAAGCATCACGAGATCGCGAGCGAGGATACATGCGACGAATATGTCACCTTGCACGGCAAAGATGTCGGCCAGGCGGTAGTCAATGAAGCTGAACGTTTTTCTGCAGATCTATTAATTCTCGGCGTTCGACGTGCTTCAGCATGGGCCTCCCACCTCGTGCCAAAGGTAACGTATCAAATTATTGCGGCATCGCCGTGCCCGGTCATGACGGTCTCATCGTGATAAGAGGATGGACACAGAGGCCTTATGCGATATGAACTTAGATTGCACAGACTACTCTTGAAAATGCTCGCTGTGCTGTTATTGGTTGTTATCGTCATTTTTATCTACCTAACTCCACATTTTGTAGATCCACATGCTGAGGCTGCCGAGTCTCTCATAGTGGTGCTTGTTGTGGCAACAATTCTAGTTTATACGGGAGCTGCTGAAGGCGTCGTTGCTACCCAATTCGGACTCAAGCACAAGAGGGAGATGGCAAGCTATCTCTTGTTGGGAGTACTATCGCTTGTCTCGGGCATCTACCTTGCGATATCTGACAGGGTGTCCTTACAGACTGTCGCTATCGTTGTGTCTCCACATGCATTTCTGTTCGGAGTGGCACAATTGCGGTTGACAAGTCATGTGCGGCATCATCGCGAGTCAAGAAAAGCATTGTTCGCATGCGGTTTAGTGGAACTAGGATCCGGCCTTGCGCTTCTTGCAGGGTGGCGACTGTCGGTCGGCCAGGTTGCTGTCCTACTCGGGTACGTCGCAAGCCTCACAACTTTACAGCTCCTAAGCATTCTCTTTTACCCTGACATATTGAAAAAAACATCTCACTCAAGAACGTCGATCTTATAATTAGCTGATGGCCGCTCTGCCCATCTGTGTCTGGGCGCACATATACGAAAATGGCTAACCGTTATAGCAATAGAGATCAATCAATAGCATCCTAAAAGTAGGAGCTCGCCCGTCGATGACGGGTGTCAAATTTGCCAAAAAGCAACTCGTCGAGGTTGAAGCTCAAAGGGAAGAATGGCAATTGTTGAAATAACGTATGCATGCCAAGATAAAAAAGGGCTAGTCAGCCGGAGAGCGACGTCCCCAATCGAAGCGTCGGCCGAGGATGCCCTTTACAATAAGATGATCGGTACTTGCGGTGCTTCCAACTCCGACACCAATGTTTATCTCCCACTTCGGTGAAGTGTTGAGATCGGTGACAATGAAGATTTGCTGTTGTTGATTGTGTAAGGAGTCAAAGGCTCCGAGACGCCCGTAGTCAGCATAATATTCGACGCCACCGCTTATCACGCGCGAGAAGTCATAGCTTACCTTTGCCCCAGGAGAAAAACCGAGTCCTTGCTTCACATCAGGACCGTGAAAAGTCCGCTCCAGTGCCGGATTCACCGCGAAATACCAACGGCCTGCAGTCTTATCAATGATGGGCCGTATTTCCCATGTCCAAGTATCTGGTGAGTAGACGGGACGCTGGTAGCCGATCTCCGTAGAGAGACTGAGGCCCACTGGAAGATGCCAACTATCGGGTGCGCGTACTCGCGGTCTAATATGATCGCCAACCCACTGAACTCCATGACCATCCTGCACGCTGGTAAAGATGTAGAAACCAATCTCCGACCAATTCGTAATGCCTTCGGTAAGCTCAACCGTTTCATGCTGCTGATGATTAGTCGGAATGACACCATCGACGTAATACCTCTGACCTTCCGGCGTAAAGTTGGAGTGCAATTCAGTCATCAATGTCTTTGGTGGAACGGTGTCTGCCCCATAAACCTGGATCTCATAGTTGCCTTGTGCCGCGGCAGATCGTACGCACAAAATAGCTACAACCGCAAAAAATGCTTTGGCGGCGCCCTTGATTGAATTACGCATAATTAAATACCGTCGGAAACTCTGGGCCCATATGATCTTGCTGGTAACCGTGAGAACGTTAGTTAGAAATTTGGCCAACGAGATTTAGGTTAATTGCCACGCTATCGTTGACTTTCCAGAACATAAAACTCGGATTTTTGAGACCCCACTGGACATACGGAACGATGAAATGCGCTTTAACAGTTGCCTTGGATCCGTCGAGGTGGATCTGCATTGGAACCGTCAGGTCGTGGGGATTGCCGAGCAGAGTAAGCCCTCCGCTGACTTGAATGGTTGAGTCGCCGGAGGGGGCGATGATTCCGGTATAGGTCCTGGGCGTAAAGGATACGGTCGGGTACTGATCTATTTTGAGAATGTCCTTGTTCATCTTCTTATCGCGGCTGTTGTTGCCTGTCTTTCCGCTGCCTGCCAGTACGACCATCGAACCCGACATCCTAAGATCGTTGCGGTCGAACTCAATCGACCCCGATTGGATGTGAAAGGTACCGCTGACAAGTTCGTGAGTTGTTTTGAGCGTAATCTTGACCTCACTGGCGTCGGGATTGACGATGAAAGTCTGATCCTGAGCGAGTGCAGCTGGTGCGAGGATGACAGCGAGGACTAACGATGAGAAGACTTTCATGGCATCTCTCCCGAGGTGCATTAACTGCTGAGAATTTTCAACGTTGGATCGGTTTTAGCTTGAGATTACTTGTGAGGCAACAGCAGCCGGCTGGGTTACACGTGTGAGCCTAGCCGTCACACGCATCGCACCGGGCCAAATCCTCAAGCAGAACGGCAATACAGCACGCGCAAGTGCATTGCTCAATCCATTCGCAGCAATCTCGGCAAGGCGCATTTGAGGCAACATTGCGGAGCGCAGTTTTGGCTGAAAGACCGGCGCAGGCTCCGCTGCAAGATAGGCGGCTGCAGCGCTCCGGGCAGTATGAAGCGCGATGGATATGCCATCGCCTGTAAACGAGGGGATGACGGCCGCCTGATCGCCGATGCAGTAGAGTCCATCCTCTGTTGTACGGCGAATATAACCGTATGGGATATGAGTAACCGTGATCGGCTTGACAAGCAGGGGCTCCGCATCGGCAAGCCGCATCGCAAGGTGAGGACAGTCCTGTTGCATATTCGCAATAAGATTCTCCCAGCGAAGAGCAGAGCGCGCGAAATACCGCTGTTGCACCACACAGCAGAAATTCGCAATGCCGCCTTCTACGGGTTGAATCCCGCCGTATCCTCCCGAATAGAGCGTTAGCTCGGATGCCTCCCCCAGGTCGGCGATCTGAGCTGCAGATAGCCTGTAATACATCTTGAAGGCAACCCACCGATGAGGATCCTTCGGGCGTGTATGGCCGCGGAGATCATGCTTGCCCGTGGCGAGGAAGACTGTAGGGGCCTCATGAACGCTGCCGTCATCGAGCGTAGCCTGCCAGCTGCCGGTCGTACGGCTGAGCGACTGCACGCTGCGCCCGCACTTTACGCGGACTCCCGCGGCGACGGCCTCGGCAATGAGCGATGTATCAAGTGCTTTGCGCGTGAGTGAGGCTGCGGGAAAAGGCAACGGAGCTTCCGCAGCACGCCTGGCTGCGGCAAGACGAACGTACTCGATGGGCACTGCGCCGAGCGAAGTCACGTTGATGCCAAGAGCGCGCAAGTCATCGAGCGCCTCGCCGCTCAAGAATTCTCCACATACCTTATGGCGTGGAGTGGGCTCTCGTTCGACCAGTGTGACTCTTCGTCCTCTGCGAGCAAGTGCGATCGAAGCGGCGCAGCCTGCTACTCCGCCACCAACTACTAAAACTTCGTCTTGCAAAGCATTGCTCCTAATTCGCTGGATGTTGAACCAGCTTGTGAGGGTTCTCATGCTTCTAGTAGACGTCTCAAAAGCAGCTTGGCGGATCATCCTGAACAAATCGTCATTTTGGAGTCGGCAAGGTGAACATCCATTGGGCATATCAGAAAGCTAAACTCTGAAACGGGGCCCTTGATGGAGCGAATCCATTTCGTTGTAGCTGTTTTGCTGGCGATGTCTTTGGGAGCTTCAGCGCCGGCAGAACAAGTTCTTGTGAGACATGTCCAACGGCCGATGCACCGGTTTATGGTGGCCCGCTCCGAGGATGGAAAAATCATTGCCAATGGCGAGTTTTCACAAGTTGTGAAAGGCGATGAAGTAACCATGCGTCTAATCTATCGCTTTGTCGATGGATCGATTGATGACGAGACGACGACATACACGCAACAGGGCAAGTTCCGGTTAGTGAGCAACCATCACATACAAAAAGGACCGTTCTTCACAAAGCCCATCGACTTTACGGTAGAAGCCGCTACCGGCATAGCGACCAGCCGGACAACAGACAAGAATGGAAAAATACACATCGAGAGCAAGCACTTGAACCTGCCGGACGACCTGGCAAATGGCTTCGTTGGGACACTGCTGCTGAACGTGCCACACAATACCACGCCGTTTCGGGTGGGGATGCTGGCGCCCGTCGGTGGCGGGCGGTTGATTCGGCTCCTGATCTGGCCGGAAGAAGAGCAGACGGTTCATTTGGCGGGACAGGCTTTTAAGGCGACCGTGTTTCGTATTCATCCGGAGTTAGGCGGGATCGTGAGCGTTATTGCGCGGCTGCTCGGACTTCAACCGAAAGATGTGATGGTATGGGTGCTTGAAGGTGAGGAGCCTGCGGTGGCTGTAGTTGTTGGGCAGCTCGGTGGTTACGGGCCTGTAGTCAGTTCGGACCTGGTTGGTGCTAGTTTCGAAAAATAGGAGGTTCCGCGAATCCGTATCGCAATGGGATCACCCATGCTTATGATGATTCAGTCATGACGGGTAGTGAGTTCACGCCAGTTGAGGCCAAGGTCGACCAAAACAATGGAAGCCAGAGTAAAGGCTATGACACCGACCGCTGCCAGCACGTCGCCAAGATGGCTCCAGTAAGCGGGCACAAGATTGAGAACGCGGCTGGAGACGAAGGTAAATGTGACCGCATAAGACCGGGCCATCCATTGGCGGTGCACTGTAATTTGCCGATTGCGTGCGGTGATGAAGGCGGCTGTTGTGCACACCATCCAGGCAGCGGCTTGCATCGAGGTTCCGGGAAGACCCGGCCGACCGGCTGCAAGAGCGATTCCAGTGAAGGAACCAACAAAGACGGAGATGACATAGATATAGCCGAAGATGCGATGAAGGCGTAGGTAACGCCGGCGAACACGTGAAGAGAAATTGATCGGGCCGATCACAAGAGCGAGGATTCCGGCGAGTGTATGTGGGATGAGGAGATGGCGGTCTGCTATAACCTGCAAACGGTAGGCATGGTACATCGGATAGTCAGTGATGAGGAGCAGCTCCGAAGTAATAAAGACAAAGATCGTTGTGAGAGCAAGCGAGGCCCAGAGAATAACCTTAAATCTGGAACCGCCGGAGGTTGGCGTTATCAGAGTAGAAGTTGACATGATTCGCCTTTCAGAGGGTTAAACGAGTGAAGGCGCTGCGCGACTGGCGGAGGCGATGGGCTTCGCGGCCCTGACGCTATCGTGACGTTGCAGCATCCCCGATCTCACTTCCACCGTCCGACACACAGCCGTCCCGGCCGCCACTGCTCCAGTGTCACCACCTCTTGCGGGACCTCAGCCGCAGCCAGCAGACGTATCCAATCCTCTTTGCGGAAGGCACGCCGGAACGACACCGGCCCATCGTGCCGCACAAGCCAGTGCCACCGCACCCACCCAAACATCCGGCTACTCCACTTTGACCGCTCTAAATCATTGATAAACCAACCTACCTGTACGTTCGCTTCCATCCATCTCAGCAGCGCGACGATCTCCTCGTCCTCCAAATGATGCGCCACCAGCGAACTAACGACGATATGCAACGGCTTCTCCGGTCGGTACACCATAGCATCACCGGTCACCCATGTGATTTCGAGATCCTTCGGCGTGGATTCTACTGCTGCACGCGCAGCATAAGGATTCAAGTCGACCCCTGTTAGCTGTACAGCAATGCCCCGTCTCCGTGCCCAGGCAGCGATCTTTCGGAGAAAATCGCCGCCACCACTGCCTACATCGACGATGTGTAATGGATCATGTGATTTATGTGGTAATTGTTTCAGCCAAGCCAGCGTCGGTCGATAGCCTAACAGCCAGCGGTTGACCGTTTCCAGACTGCGCATGCAGTCGCGGAAGTCCTCGTAACTACAGTCACCATCCATCAACTCCGGTAACTCGCGCGGAGAGACCCTGCACCTGAAATCAACCTCTGCACTAGACCGCATGGAATCGCATCGTCTCCGCTGTCAATCCCGGTCCAAACGCCATCGCGCATCCGCGCTGCCCTGGCCGCGCATGCTGCATTATTCTCTGCAGCACAAACATCACCGTTGCCGATGACATATTTCCGAAAGCTGATAGCACCTCGCGCGAAGCAGCCAACGCATCAGCCGGTAATTCCAATCCTCTCTCCACCGCATCCAGAATCGACCGCCCTCCGGGATGAACCGCCCACAGGTCGATGCCATCACGCTCGTCCTTCAATTCGCCCCCATGTAACGAACGGCTCAGATCCAACGGAACCTTCCCCGAGAGAAACATGTCGAATCCTAGGTCACCGATCTTCCAGGTGATCAGTCCCTTCGTTTCGGGCACCGTCACTGCCTTGAAGCTGTCCAGTGCAAAACCTTGCTCGCGTGCAGAAATTAAGCTCGCCGCCGCGCCATCGGCAAAGATGAGGAAGGAAAGCATCTGGTCGAGCTCCTGTGTCTCCTGGAAGTGCAACGTGCAAAGCTCCAGGTTGACCATCAAGACACCCGCCTTTGGATCTGAGCGCACAATATGCCTCGCCAGCTTCAACGCATTGATCGCGGCATAACATCCCATGAATCCAACCATGGTACGCTCCACATCCGCGGAAAGTCCGAGATGATCAACGATCTCAAAGTCCAGCCCTGGCGCATAGAACCCTGTACAACAGGTCACCAGCACATGTGTAATACCGGAACGTTCGTCCTCACTCAACGCAAGCTGGTTCACGACCTTCTTCATCAATCTCGGAGCGTTCTGCTCAAACATCTCCATACGCCGCGCTGTGTTGGGAAAATTACCTGTCCTGTAAAACTCATGCGCATAATGCGACGAAATTTGGCCAGAATCATTCCTCGGATCGAGGAATGAATAGCGATGCACAATGTCAGCACGGCTCGCCATGCGGCGGAAGATCGTGCTCAGCCTCGGGTCGGTAAGCATCTTTTCGGCGAAGACAACGAAAGTGTCATGCACATCGTATTTTGGTACGGCAGTAGCGATGCGGTTCAGGAATGCCGTGGTCATGTGCAATAGGTCCTTAGCCCGGATGGTGAAGATTAATGTCGCGTCTGCCCTGGAAAAACTGAACCACGAAGAGGCGACGATCCGGCGATGGTCGGCTACCTGAGAGAACAGGCTCCATATTCTAAACACAACGGTTACTTGTTTTGAGACGAGATCTCTGTCCTTTTGATAGCACTTTGCAGGAAGGGAATAGGATGACGATTTGTTCATCCACACAGCTGAATCCTCCTGCATGCTAAGTTGCAGATCGGACCACGCGAGACTGATCTCTTATCTGAGGCTAAGTAAGTCCGCGATTTCGGTATCGAGGGATAACGTTTGAGGGGAATTTTGCATCAATGGCATCTGCAGCGGCACTGAAACCATCCACCAGTTGCACAATCGCGTTGGTGTCTTATTTGCTCCAATCGTTCTGTTTTTTGCAATCACTGGAGGTTTGCAGATGTTCGGTTTGCATAAGAGTTCAAGAGGGGGTTCTTACAATCCTCCAGCCTTGCTCATGCACCTTTTCTCAATTACATAAGAAAGGCACACTTCATCTCCTTCTCCTTTTTTAGAACTGCGGTTGCATCAGAAACACTAGATATGACTCAATTGTCATTTGACATTTGCCTGAACCCCTAACAACAGGGGTTTACATGTCATACGATGATGTATGCGCCTTCTGCTGGTTGAGGACGAACGGGAGATTCAAAGCTTCATTCAGGAAAACCTGATTACTGCCGGATATCTCGTTGATACGGCTGATGATGCAGAAACAGCGTCGCGACTCAGCCGAACGTATAGCTATCAGGGGATGATCGTAGATCTCGGCCTTCCCGATCAGGATGGAATTGATCTCATTCTTCAATTACGTCGTTCGGGTATCCGCGTTCCGGTTCTCATCCTTTCCGCACGACGCTCCGTTGATGATCGTGTCAAAGGCTTGGAACTCGGTGGTGACGATTACCTTACCAAGCCCTTCGCGGTTGCTGAATTACTGGCCAGAATGAGGAACTTATTGCGGCGTAATATGTCTTCCGGCGAAGACCTGACACGCTTGCGGGTAGGCGACCTCGATCTGGACATTCTCGCGCGAAGAGCAAGCAGGGCAGGAGAAGTGTTAAACCTGAGCCCTCAAGAATTCTCCTTACTCGAGTGCCTGTGCCGCAATGCCGGACGAACCGTGACCCGTTCTATGCTTCTCACAGAGGTGTGGGGCACACGCTTTCAACCGGACACGAACGTTGTTGATGTGCATATCTACCGACTACGCGGCAAGATTGACTCGCCTGGGCGAGAGCCAATGATCAAAACGCTGAGGGGAATCGGATATGTCCTCGCGAAGCCTTGATCCCATCAGTCGAAGTGCTGCCTGGCGCATTTCGCTATGGGCAACGCTCGCCTTTGCCGCTGGTACGCTCTTCGTGTTTGCGGTCTTGCACCGCTTCGTAGCGAACGATATACGACGACGAAGCGATGCGTGGCTATCGGGGGAAGTGGAGGTTTTGGGTGATGTCGCGGCGCGGACCCCCAAAGATCGACTTTACAGCCGCGTGGTCAGCGAAGTTGCCGAACTCGCGAGCCGTGAGGTTCCTGACAGGCAGATCCCTAAGAAGAGTGAGAACGATTCTGTATTCTTCCTTCAGGCGGATACGGATGGTCCTCCAAAACTATGGGTTGGTGCTGGCGATGGCGCGGCAACGCTGGCTGCAATTCGCGCAGCTAAGGTCTTTAAAGACGTTCCACGCGATGTGAAGGTGGAGGATGGACATGTGCCGTTCCGCGTGGCCGCTGTTCGCATCGAAGACGGCAGTTACATCTACCTCGGCCTTTCTGAACAAGATCAATTGCGGGTCCTCAGGACCTTGAGAGCCAGATTCATCGCAATCTGGCTCATGATCGTTCTTCTAGGTTTCGTGGTCGTATTCTATGCAACCTGGAAAATGCTCAGGTATGTACGAGAGATCACTGGGACAGCTTCCCGGATCGGCCAAACTGATCTGAGTAGTCGGGTTCCAGACAGTGGTCGGATGGATGAGGTTGGACAACTTGCCCGAACGCTGAACCATATGCTCGACAGAATCCAGAATACGGTTCGCCAACTCCATACCATCACCGACTCTCTTGCGCACGACCTACGTAGTCCTCTGACTGCGATTCGAGGCAAGCTCGAAACAGTTCTCACGACTGACTTGAGTGCCGACCAAGCTGAATCGATTGTGTCGGCGATCGATGAACTTGATCGACTTACTGAATTCCTGAATACCTCACTCGATGTTGCCGAAGCAAAAGCAGACGCTCTGAGGCTCTCGCGCACATCAATCGATCTGGACGAACTTGTCCGCGATATGCTGGATCTCTATGAGCCCTCGATGAGCGAAAAAGGACTCAAAGTACAGATTCATAGTGCGGGAGAGTGCCGTATCTCTGCAGATCCGGCGCTCCTTCATCGAGTTGTTGGAAATCTTCTTGAGAACGAGGTCAAGCATCTGCCGGCGAGTTGTACGGTTCGGATTCAGCTGTGCGTTTTGGATGAATCAGTTCATCTCGTACTCGAAGATGACGGTCCCGGCTTTGATGATGTGTTGAAACGTGACCTGTTTCAACAACGAATAAGAGGACGAGAGTCACGGGGGCATGGCCTTGGCCTGGCGTTTGTCCAGGCAGTAGTCCGCGTTCATGGCGGCACCGTGGTGGCCGAGAATCGGCCCGAAGGAGGAGCACGTTTGCGTGTGATCCTGCCGCACAATGGTTCATTAACTCTCGCGGAAGAGGGGCTGAGCTTGACGTGAGAGAACTCTCAGCCTTTGAATACACTCTAAAGCTAGTGAACTGTTGGTTCAGTAGGTAGCCCGAGTACTGAATGGAGTTCGATGCGTGCCGCATCGAGATCGCGTTGAAAACGTGGAGTAGCCATCATATAACCAAAGACCAAATAGGCCGTGCGACAGCTTGCTTCGATCTCACTATGAAGAGGAACATCGCAGGCCATCCTTTGAAAGGCGTAGTCGTTCGCACGGACAAGGATCGCGTCCTTCTTCTCGGGAGTAGCTGAATAAATGTGAGCGCTTCGAGGTAGTCGGTGAATAAATGTCCACTCGGATGGGAATTGGGACGGGTGTCAGTTTGCAGATCGGGTGCAGGGTTGCGTCAACCTGAAACGGGCGTGGTTGTGCGAAAGCTGCTTTGATCTCGATCCCGACGAAGCTTCAGCAATCTGCCTTCAGTTGAGTTTCCGTGCCCCCTCTAACCGCTTCGATGTGGTGCGGTACATGCCGAGCATATCGAAAGTAATTTATTTTTCCGTTGCGCGAATGCAATTGGGGCTTCGCGGGGAGAGGTATGTAAGATAATCATGTGCGGTCCCTTGTCTCCATGCTGACGACCCTCATGCTGGCGCTCACATTTATGCAAGCGCCATTCGAGCATTTCCACGAGCACGAGGAGAACAACCACCATCCGCACACGGGAATTCTGCATCTCCATCTTCTCCATCACCATCTGGCGAGTTCAAAGGCTATAGTCGCCGGTATCGACCCGGACGACGATGCCGTGTTTCAGAACTCCTATGTTGCTGTATCACGCGACGTGAGCATTCCAATCTTTCTCACGATCAGCGTCTACGACTTACCTCCTATCAAGACTTCGAAGCCCTATATTGATCGTGCGATCTCGGGCGGTCACGATCCTCCACTGAGACTCCGTACTGCCCCGCGCGCCCCTCCTGTATAGTCCTGCCTCGCTGCCGCACGCGGTGCACAGGTTGCAATACCTGTGCCCACTTCGAGGAACGAAATCGCCGTACGTTTCTGAAGCATCCGTGGTGCCCGACCTTTCTTCCGTCATCCTGAACGGATTCAGCGAACTTCACGCAGGTCTTCATGAAACGATTCCTATGGTTCTATCTGCTTGCAGGTATCTTCCTGCATGCGCAAGTCTGTCAGGCACAGAGAAAGCTACCGCTGCTGGAGGCGGTCAACTATGCTCTCGCGCACCGGCCGGAACTCCGCGCCGCGAACGCCAGAGTCACTGCGTCGAATGACCTGCGGAAGCAGGCCGGGGCGATCCCAAATCCGCGTTTCCTCTTCCGCAAGGAAGACCTACGCACGCAGACCTCTGCCTTCGGAGAGAACTCCCAGACCTATTGGGAAGGGAACCAGCTCCTCGAGGTTTCGGGAAAGCGCGGCGGACGTATCGATGTTGCGAAGACGGGAGCAGAGCGAAGCCGGTTGCAGGCCGAGCTTGCTCGCCGCGAGATTGCTCTTGCCGTCCGCCAGGCCTATTGGACGGCTAAGGCCACTCAGGTCCTCGCCGATCTTTACGAGCAAGATGGGAAATACTTCGGTGAAGTGATTGCCTATCATGAGACTCGATTCCGTGAGGGCAAGATCGCCGAAGTGGACCTTCTTCGCGTTCGGTTGCAGGGGCAGCAGATACGGGCCGCGGCGGCCAACGCAAAGCTCGATTCTGAGAAGGCGCAGCTCATCTTGGCCCGCGAGATGAATGCGCCCGTTGAGAACCGATGGGACCTTTCAGACGACTTAACCAATCTGGAGGAGCCACTGCCGGTTCCGTCTGGTTCCGATCCGGCGGCATTGCGGACCGACGGGCAGATTGCTAAGGACGCCGTCGCGCAGGCGCAGGCGCAAGTGAAGCTAGAGAGAGCAAATGGCCGGCCTGACTTACTCTTTACCGGAGGCTACAAGCGTGACGTCGATATCGACTCTCCGATTGCAGGCGTGCAGTTCGACCTTCCGCTGTTCAATCGCAACCGGGCGGCGGTCTCGGCGGCAAAGGCGGAAACGGATGCCGCACAGGCCTCCTACGAGGCTACGCATAATCAGATCCACGCTGAAACTGCACTTGCCAGGCGCGAGTACGAACTTCGTCGCGACCAGTTTCTGAACACCTTTCGACCACTGAAAGATCAGGCAGTCGAGATATCCGATATCAGCCGAGCAGCCTATCAGGCTGGGGGCCTTGATCTCGTCCGGCTTCTCGACGCGGAACGGGCTCGGGTGGAAGCGGAACTGAGCTATGTGCGAGCCCTCGAAAGCTATCACCTCAGCGTGGTCGAGCTGAACTACACGGAAGGAATGGATCAATGAAGACAATCAAACAGACCGCGTGGGTATTGATCTTTCTGGGATGTGTTCTGCTCACTGGATGTCGCAACGCGCAGAAGGCTCCTTCGGAAGAAGGCAACGAGGCCAAAAGCCCGCAAGTCACCGATCAGATCACGTTGACTTCGCAGGCACAGACGGAGCAGCACGTCGCTATCGCTCCGGTAGAATCGGGAACTTCGGTTTCGCCTTACCGAGCCAAGGGCCGCATCGCGCTTCCCGACAATGCAACATGGCGTGTCGGTGTTCTTGTCGAGGGCAGGGTGGAAAAGGTCTATGCCAATCTTGGCGATGCCGTTCGAAAAGGCGAAGTGCTGGCGCATCTACACAGCCATGACGTGCATGAAGTCAAGGCGGCCTATGCGAACGCTCTCGCCGAGCGGTCTCGCCTGCAAGCTGCAGAGGCTCTGGCTCAGAAGAACTACGACCGAAGTCAGCGGCTCTACGCACTCAAAGCGGAATCCGTTAGCCAGGTAGAGATCGCAAAGCAGGAGTTGGTCAACGCTCAGAGCGCAACCCGAGAAGCGGAGAATTCCGTGATGCGGGAACAGACGCATTTGGAAGAGACTCTTGGTATATCAGCCGACACTCATGTCCACACCTCGGATGACGCTGACCTCATCCCGATCGTTGCTCCGGCAAATGGCCGCATCCTGCAAAAGAATGTTTCGCCCGGAGCTACGATCTCTCCTTCGACAGATGCTTTCATCATTGGAGACCTGAGTCATCTCTGGATGCTGGCATCCATTGATGCGGCGACACTGGCTCAGTTACGAGTTGGCCAGCACGCAACCGTCAGCATCCCCGATGTGCCCGGTGCGACCTATTCGGGCGAGATTGAGAATCTCGGCCAGGAGTTCGATCCCACGACCCGGCTCATTCAGGTACGCATCGCTATTTCCCGTCCTGACAACCGTCTCCGGCCCGAAATGCTGGCGAATGCCGAGTTCTCCCTGGGAACGGGAAAGCCAAAGCTACTGGTTCCACAGGAAGCCGTTCAGCAGATCAACGGACAAGATGTGGTCTTCGTCCAGGTTGCTGCGGATCGCTTCCGTGCCCAGCCCGTGACACTGAGTGAGATCGTTGAAGGCAAGGCTCGCATCCTGCAAGGGCTGAACGCCGGCGACAGAGTCATCACCCACGGAAGCTTCATCGCCAAATCCGAACTCCTCAAGAGCACGATCGGAGACTGAGCATGTTGAATCGAATTGTCGACGCTGCCCTCTCCGCACGATGGATCGTGCTGATGTTGGTGCTGGCCTTGGTCGGAGCAGGAATCTACGCAGTATACACGTTGCCGCTCGAAGCCTTTCCCGACCTCACCAACAACCAGATCACCATCGTGACCGATGCCCCATCCATGCCTCCGACCGAGGTTGAGCAGTTAGTGACGTATCCCATCGAGCAGGCCATGATGGGCATGCCCAAACAGGAGGAAGTGCGCTCGCTCTCGAAGCTGGGACTATCGATCGTTACTGTGGTCTTCGATGACTCAGTCTCGATGTACTTCGGACGCCAGATGATCAACGAACGTCTGCAACAAGCCGCGGATCAGCTGCCGAAGGGAGCTCAGCCAAGGCTGGGTCTCCCCGCAACCGCGTTTGGAGAGATCTTTCAGTACACCTTGGATGGCCCGTCCTCGACGATGCACCTCAAGGATATTCAAGAGTGGCAGATTAAGCGGCAGCTTCGGACCGTACCAGGAGTGAGCGAAATCAACAACTGGGGTGGCGAGGTCAAGCAGTATCAGATCATCGTCGATCCAGCTTTACTGAGCCAGTACGGACTGACCCTGCATGACGTTTCGCAGCGCATCGCCGAGAACAACACCAACTTTGGCGGCGGTTACATCGAACACAATGAGGAGCAATACACGTTACGCGGCGAGGGGAGAGCAAAAAGCATTGACGATTTGCGGAACATCGTTGTGCTGTCGAGCCGCGGCGTTCCGGTAACGCTCGGGGATGTCGCCAAGGTGCAGATCGGAGCTGCACCCAGGAACGGCGCTGTCCTGCGGAACGGCGAGACCGTCTCCGGTATGGTCATCATGCTGAAGGGTGAAAACGGCAAGCGGGTCATCGAGCTCGTGAAACAGAAGATTGAAGGGATGCGCCTACCAGATGGAGTAAAGATCGTTCCGTTCTATGACCAATCGACGATCATCGACAGGACCATCGCTACGGTGAAGAAGAACCTCTTTGAAGGTTTCCTCCTCGTCACGGTCATTCTCTTTCTGTTCCTCCGTAACATCCGCGCGGCGCTTATCACTGCCTCGATCATTCCGCTGTCGATGCTTATCAGCTTCATTAATATGAGGCTGTTTGGTTTCAGCGCTAATCTCATGAGCCTGGGTGCAATCGACTTCGGCATGATCGTGGATGGTGCTGTGGTCATGATGGAGAACTCCATCCATCGCCTTGAAGAGCATCACGAAAACGAATCCGGTCTCGATTCGGTGCGGATTGCCGCCCATGAGATGGCTCGGCCCATGGCCTTTGGTGTCATCATCATCATCGGGGTTTACCTCCCCATTTTTTTCTTACAGGGTCTCGAAGGCCGCATGTTCCATCCGATGGCTTTCACCGTATGCTCAGCACTTTTCGGTGCGTTGCTCTTGGCGCTTGTTGGAATCCCCGTCTTCGCCTCATTCGCATTTGCGAAGGGCTTGCCCGCCCGAAGGGCAGGACCGAACCGGGACTGGCTCGACAGGCTCGCAGATCGATACCAAGACTGGCTGGCGACTGTAATTCGCCATCGCAGGATTACGGCTGGCATTTCGCTTGTGATCCTTGCTGTTGCCCTTGGCTCTCTCCAATTCATCGGGACAGAGTTTATGCCGCGGCTTGATGAAGGATCGATCCTCGTGGAGACAAGAAAACTCCCCGGTATCTCACTGACAGATTCGGTTGAGGTCAGCAAACGAATTGAGCAAAAGCTGCGTGCTTTCCCTGAGGTTGCAGATGTCGTGATCAAGATCGGGCGGCCCGACTTCGCTACCGAGGCAATGGGCATCCATGAGGGCGATACGTACCTCTTGCTCAAACCGATGAATCAATGGCATCGCTTTCACACCAAAGGTGAGTTGATCGAAGCTTTGGACAGGGAACTGGGAACCGTTCCAGGACTTGCCTACAACTTCACTCAACCGATGGCCATGCGTGTCGATGAAACCGTCTCCGGCGTAAAGGCAGATCTCGCTATCAAGATTTTCGGGGATGATCTCGGCCAACTGGATTCGCTTGCCCAACAGGTACTCCGGGCGACCGCTCGGGTTCGGGGGGCTGCGGACCCGCAGATTCAGCTTACGTCCGGCGTGCCTGATCTCACAGTGCAGGTCGATCATGCCGCGCTCGCCCGGTACGGTCTCAATGTTACGGATGTGGAACAGGCGGTCGCAGCGGGCGCTTCCGGCTCGGTGATCTCGCTGTTCATCGAGGGCCAGAAGCGCTACGATATTGCGTTGCGTCTGCCGGAGTCTTATCGGGCCAATCCCCAAGCCATGCAAGCCATTGTTCTCCGCTCCTCCGATGGCGCTCAAGTGAAGTTGAGCCAGGTCGCACAGGTACGCGTGGTGCGCGCAGCGATTGAGATCGACCGCGAAGAGGGACAGCGCAGAGCTGTCGTTATGTCCAACGTCGGAGGACGCGATCTTGGTTCGTTCGTGAAAGAGGTGGAAGCGAACATCGCCCGTGACGTAAAGCTGCCGGTTGGCTACACCATCGAATACGGCGGCCAGTTCGCGAATCAGGAACGAGCTACTAAACGCCTGATGCTCATCATCCCGATCGTGGTCTTCCTGATCTACATCCTGCTTTATTTCACTTTCAAGTCCTTCAAACAAGCATTACTTGTTGTGGGCAATATTCCTTTTGCCATGGTCGGAGGTATTGCGGCCTTGTGGCTTCGCGGCATGAACCTGAATCTCTCGGCATCCGTTGGATTCATCGCGCTCTTCGGTGTCGCGATGCTGAACGGCGTGGTCTTAGTGAGTGCTATTAACCATGCCCGTAAGGAGGGGCAGTCCACATTCAAAGCGGTTTTCACGGGAGCGCGACGCCGACTCCGGCCCGTACTCATGACGGCCTGCGTTGCAAGCTTTGGCTTCTTCCCGATGGCGTTCTCCACCTCAATGGGGTCAGAGGTACAGCGGCCACTGGCGACTGTTGTTATTGGCGGTCTCGTGACCTCGACCCTGCTCACACTGATGTTGTTGCCGGTGCTGTATGAGTGGATCTTCGAGAAGGACTCCGGAACGACAGGTCAAGCATCTCTAAAGGCGGATCGAGTCACACAATCCCCAACTTAACGAGGGAGGGGGCGAGAATGGCAGATATCAGAGATCTGCGCATCGGCATCTTCTCGCCTAGTTGTCCGCCGTACTCTTCGGTGCAAGCATGCCGTTCGCCAAGCTCTTGCTGAATAATGCATCACCCTTGATGATGGCTGGCCTGCTCTATCTTGGCGCTGGCATCGATCTCCTATTGCCTCACCTTTCGCGCCCTATGTTCCATTTGTCAGAATCTGAAGCTCCGTTGCGGTGCTCTGATCTGCCGTGGCTGGCGCTGGTTATCCTCACGGGCGGCGGCCTGGGATCTCTCTTACACCCGGCAGAACCGCCTATTGGAAGACTTCTCCGGATGGCTATGAGGCAACCAAGATTCCGTTTACAAAGAAGAAGAAAGCGCGAGCACTCAGTTGCCGTGAACCGTGATCGAGCGCAGATAATCGAACGTTCCTGAACCTTCCGGCTTCACGCCATCAATGCGCGTCGAATGGAGGACCTCGTTGTTCGGATACCAGAGCGGGATGCCTGGAAGATCCTCGGCCAGAATCTTCTGGACCTCGACGTACTCCGCGCGCCGCTTCTTCTGGTCCGTCTCCTTGGCCGCAGCTGCAAGCAGGGAATCGACCCGAGGATTGGAGTAGCGTCCCCGGTTTGCTCCCTTCGGTGGAAATGCGCCTGAGCTATAGGTGTAACGGAAGATGTCTGGATCCTCATTCGAACCGATCCACCGAAGTGCATACATCTGAAAGGCGCCGCGGGTCACGTCCGCATAAAAAGTCCCGAACTCCGCCGCACGAATATCGAGCTGAATGCCCGCTGCCCGGAGCTGCTGCTGCAGCACAATCGCCATCAGGCGCGTCGCTTCATCGGTCGAGGTTTTCAGGGTGATATGAAGCCGAATCCCGCCGGGACCGGGGTGAAAGCCTGCCTCATCCAGCAGCCTCTCGGCCCTCTTTACATCATGCGGATACTGCGCCAACTCTGCCGGCTCTGCCGCAGCCCAGTGTCCGGCGGGAAGCAGCGTATCGGCGAGCTTCGCCTGTCCGCGCCAGATAGCATCCACAATAGCCTGCCGGTCCATCGCGCAGGCTATTGCCTGACGGACGCGACGGTCGCGCAGGACCGGATCGTTCACGTTGAAGTTGGTGTAGATGACCACTGAGCTGGGTCCCGACTCGATTTTTACGTTGGAAGCACTCTCAAGCGCATGGACCATGTCCAGAGTGAGCACATTGCTTGCAAGATCCGCGGAACCCTTCCGCAGCTCGAGCGCGCTGGTAATCGCATCAGGAACGACGGTAAAGCGAACACCGTCGATCTTCGGAGCGCCGGCCCAGTAGTCGGGATTCCGTGCAACGATCACCTCTTTGTCCTGTACGGCGCTGACGAATTTGAACGGGCCGGAGCCGATTGGGTGCAGGCCAAAGTCACGGCCCGATCCCCGAGGAACAACTCCGAACAGTCCGTCGCTCATATTGAAGAGCAACCCGGCGTCAGGATGCTTGAGATGCAGAACCAGCGTCAGCCGGTCAGGGACATCGATGCGGGCGACCGAGGAGAGGGAGCCTCCCTTGGCCGTAACCAGAGTTCCGTCGATCATGCTGCGTATCGTCCAGGCGACGTCCTCTGCTTCAAGCGGGCGGCCATCGTGAAAATGAACACCGTCGCGCAGGTGAAGAATCAGCGTCAGAGGATCGGGCTGCTCCCAGTGTGTCGCCAGCCAGGGACGTAGATTGTAGTGCTCGTCCTTCTTCACCAGAGCATCGAAGATCACTCCTCCGACGCGTTCTGACTGCGCATCCGTGCCCTGACGGAGATCGAGGTTGTTCGGGCTGCTCTCGATAATCATCACGACGGTGCGTGGATTCGCTGGCCTCCTGCCGCAGCTCGTCAGACTGGCCAGCAGGAGGAAGCTGGCGGCTCCTGTACACCATCGCCGTCGCGTAGAAGCACGAAGCCAGCCGCCAAAAAATGTCATGCCCTGGTCACCTTGCCAAGGATGACGGGCCGGGCGGCTCCAGTAGCAGTGGGGACGTTGCCGGGAAGATTGTTCCAGGTGAGCCATGCAAGCAGCGCGAAGGCCACGGCCTCCTTGGCCTGCGTCGGAACTCCGAGATCGTCGGTGGAGCGCACGCGCACTCCCATCGGCTCCAGACCTTCGCGGAGCATCTGCATCAGAGTGGAGTTTCTGGCGCCGCCCCCAGCGACGACATATTCAATGCTCTTCGCCATAGGGGCCTTCTGTCCCAGATGCGGCCAGACAAATTTACGGTAGGCGTTAAGGATCGACTCTGCAGTAAGCGCAGTCGTGGTCGCAATGACGTCTTCCTTGCGGGCTTTGGATCGATGACAGAGATCGAGGAGGCGATTCAGAAAAGCCTCGCCGAATTGCTCCCGCCCGCAGCTCTTCGGAGGAGGCGCTGCATAGTACGGATCGCGAAGCAGTTGTTCGATGACTGACCTCAGAATGCGTCCACGTCTGGCGACTGCACCATTGCGGTCGAAGGATTTCTGGAAGAGACGCCTCATGCAGCCGTCGATCACGATATTGGAAGGGCCGGAATCGAATGCAAGAACATCTTCGAACGAGGCTCCTGCCGGCATTGCGGTCATGTTCGCAATGCCGCCGAGATTCTGAAGGATGCGGCTGACTTTCTCTGACCGAAAGAGAACGTAATCGAGCATCGGCACCAGTGGAGCCCCCTGTCCCTGCGCTGCAAGATCGGCGGGGCGAAAGTCACTGACCACAGGTGTTCGCAGTTTTTCGGCGATGACTGATGCCTCGCCAATCTGCCATGTGCATCGCGTCGGGCGACCCAGATACTTTGAAGCCACGCCCTGGTGATAGATCGTCTGCCCATGGCTTCCGATGAGATCGAGCTTCAGGCCATGTTCTTGTGCAGTTACCTCTACCGCCTCGGCATAGATCTCTCCCAATCGCCAGTGCAGTCGCGACATCTCGGCGACAGAGATGGATTTCGCATCCATGGCTGCTAGAACTGCGCTTCGGACTGCTTTGGGGTATCGAAACTCCCGTGCTCCGATCAGTTTGATATGCGGTGTGTCTGAGTTGGAGAGACGAATACGGCAGAGAGCAACGTCGACGCCATCGGCAGAGGTACCACTCATAATGCCGGCAACAATCATCTCTTTCGGGTTGGTCATCCCTTCAACTCCCTTTGCAGATCAGCCAGGAGATTGAGAGCCTCTCGCGGTGTAAGGCCATCGACGTCCACTTCAGCCAGGCGGTCGACGATGCGCTGCGAGAGCGGCGTAAACATCGTCATCTGGAGAGAGGGAGCGTGACTTGAGACTGCTTCGCGGACCTGCTGGCTTTCTGCGCGCTCGTGCAGCTTCAGCACTTCGCGGGCGCGCGCAATGACTGCAGATGGGATTCCGGCCAGTCGCGCAACCTCAATGCCGTAGCTCTTGCTTGCAGGGCCGGCTTCGACCGAATGAAGAAAGACGATTCCTGCGGCCGTCTCCTTCACGGTGACGCGCAGGTTCCGCAGCCGCTCGAGTTTGTCGGCCAGCAACGTCAGCTCGTGATAGTGGGTGGCGAACAGGGTTCGTGCGCCGATCCGATCGTGCAGGTGTTCGACCGTGGCCCAGGCGAGGGAGAGGCCATCGTAAGTGGCTGTACCCCGGCCCATCTCGTCCAGCAGGACAAGAGATCGATTCGTCGCTGAGTTAAGAATCGCCGCCGTCTCAGTCATCTCAACCATGAAGGTCGAGCGTCCCCGTGCGACGTTGTCGCTGGCTCCGATACGGGTGTAGATGCGATCGACCAGTCCCAGTCGCATGTGTTCGGCGGGGACGAAGCTGCCGCACTGCGCCATGATGACCAGCAGAGCCGCCTGGCGGAGATACGTGCTTTTCCCTCCCATATTGGGTCCGGTGATCAATAGGATCGACGGGCCGCTGTCGGCATCAAGATGAACCGAATTGGGAACGAATCTTCCGGCCCCGGATTCTTCCAGGCGACGCTCGACGACCGGATGACGCGCTGCGACGAACTCCAGCGGCCCTGTCTCATGGACGACAGGTCGAGTCCAGCCGCGCAGAGCGGAGAGATGAGCAAAGCAGGTGAGCAAGTCGACCTCGGCGACGCGTCGCGCTGTCTCGCGAATTCTGGCTGCGGCATCCAGAATCTGGCGGCGGACTTCAGCGAAGATTCTGCGCTCGATCTCGCTCGATCGTTCCTGTGCCGTCAGAATCTTTGTTTCGTACTCCTTCAGCTCAGGGGTTGTGAATCGCTCCGCGTTGACGAGCGTTTGCTTGCGCTCGTAGTCCGACGGGACAGCCTTCGCATTGGCCTTCGTGACTTCGATGTAGTAGCCGAAGACGTTGTTGAACCTCACCTTGAGCGAAGCGATGCCGGTACGTTGGCGCTCCCGCTCTTCAATGGCAGCCAATGCCTGCCGTCCGCTGCGGCTCAATTCCCGCAGTTCGTCCAGTTCGGCATTCACGCCTTCACGGATGATGCCGCCATCGGAAAGCGACACGGGAGGGTCGTCCGTAATGGTCCGGGTGACAAGATCATGCAGGTCGGCCAGCGTGTCGAAGCCGAATGTAAGGTCAGCCCAGCGTGCGGCATGAAGCTGGCCGATGGCTGCCGAAAGGCCGGGCAGACAGCGAAGCGTAGCGGCCAGGGCCATCACCTCGCGCGGACCAGCTGAGTCAAGTGCTACTCGACCCAGCAGGCGCTCAAGATCGAGAAGACCGTTCATCGCCTGGCGGATGTCTTCACGACGACGAAGATCAGTGGTGGCTTCGGCGACCGCGTCCAGACGCTCTTCGATCTCGTGGAGGTTCGAGGAAGGTCGAAGGAGCGTAGCGCGCAGGAGACGCTTGCCCATGGGGGTACAGCAGGCATCCAGCGTGTAAAAAAGAGTTGTCTGCTGGCTCTCTCCTGAGAACAGGGGTTCGACCAGTTCGAGATTGCGGACGCTGACGGCGTCGAGCTCGAGGCAGGAAGAGCGTTCATAGAACCGGAGACCGTTTACGTGCTCCAGATCGCCCTGCTTGGTGGCCCGCATGTAATGTAGCAGGGCGCCTGCGGCGATTGCGGCGGTCTCGTGACCATGAAGACCCAGACCATCGAGCGAGTGGACCCGGAAATGACTGCGCAGAAGGGGAAGCGCATGATCCGGGGTGTAGGCCCATGATTCCAGGGCCGTCTTCGTCCTGATGGTATCGAGCGCGGCGGAGCCCTCCTCGACGGACTCGCCAGCGAGATTGACGCTGCCCAGCAGGCCGGAGCCGTACAGCAGCTCTACCGGGCGCACTCTCCCCAGCTCATCGGTCGCCTGCAGCCATGCCGTTAGACCGGAAAACTCCGTGGTTCGGAATTCGCCGGTTGAGAGATCCAGCAGAGCCACGCCGCAGGTCTGGTGGTCGCTTGCACCCTCGAGGACGATACTCGCGAGATAGTTGCTTTGTTCGGCGCTCAACGACGGGTCAAGAGCTGTTCCGGGGGTCAGGACGCGGGTTACTTCGCGACGAACGACCCCCTTGGCCTGCTTTGGGTCCTCCATCTGTTCGCAGATGGCGACCCGGAACCCTTTTCGCAGCAACCGCTGGAGGTAGCTCTCGGCGGCGTGGTAGGGAACTCCGCACATGGGGACGCTCTTTGCCTTGTCGCGTGCAGTGAGGGTCAGTTGCAGTTCGCGCGAAGCGACCACAGCGTCTTCGTAGAAGAGTTCGTAGAAGTCACCCATCCGAAAAAAGAGCAGGGTATCGGGATGGGCTTCCTTGGCGGCCCTGTACTGCCGCATCGCCGGAGAGAGGGCGGCAGAATCGGTGCTCAAAATACTGGCTGACGTTTCCTGTGACATTCCGCGAATGGTCAGGATAACGCACGGAGACGGCTGGACCTTTCCACACCCGGTATACTGAAGATTCGGCGAAAGGAATTCATGTCTCTCCTGTGGCTCAGAGTTGCGGTCTTTCTGTACGGCGTTGCCGCGCTCACTGTTCTTCCCGCGGCCCTCTATGACCGCACTCGATGGAACAAGATAGCCATTCCAGCAGCTCTCTCCGGGCTCCTCTTTCACTTCGTCTCCCTGATCGAGATGCTGAATGCGGCCCACCACCGGCTTCCGGTAGATACGCATGAGACGCAGGCTTTGCTTGGACTGTTACTGGCGGGGGCCTTCCTTCTGGTCTACTGGCGCTTCAAGACAGTTTCGCTGGGCGTATTTGTTCTGCCGCTAGCCTTTCTTCTGTGTCTGGTGCCAGCATTCCGGCCGGGACAGGAGTCCGTGCCATTTCCACAGTTCAATACGGTCTGGATCTTCCTGCATATTGCCCTTCTGCTGGCAGCCTACGCGTCCCTCCTGCTTTCTCTGCTGGCCTCGGTCCTTTACCTGATCCAGGAACGAAACCTGAAGTCGAAACACGCCATGGCAGGAATATCGTGGTTGCCACCACTCGAGACAACCGATCAGATTGCCCTTCGCTCGCTGCTGTTTGGGCTGCCCTGCATGACCGCTGGTCTGCTTATCGGACTGCTGATCGCACAGCAGACGATGGGGCCGTCCTATCTGCTTGATCCCAAGGTACTGCTCTCCTTTGCGATGTGGATCGCCTACATCGCCATGATCTACATCCGCAAGCACGCAGGTCTCCGGGGCCGGAGGGCGATCTACCTCTCCGGTTTTGTCTTCCTCGTGGTGCTCGCCGTCTGGTCGGCCAATCAATTCTCGGTCGTCCACAGGTTTACGACCCCATGAGCCGAAATCGACATCTCGTACTCGTGGGGGTCAACCATACGACCGCGCCGATTGAGATTCGCGAGCGGCTGGCGATTCCAGCCGGATGCCTGGCAGAGGCGACCAGAACACTGATTCACCAGCCGGGAATTCGCGAGGGCATTATCCTTTCCACCTGTAATCGCGTAGAACTGCTGACCTTACAGGAGGGCGAAGCGACCCGGGGCGACAGCCTCCTGGAATTCCTGCAGGAGTATTTCGCGCTGCCTCCCTCATCCATTACCCCTCACCTGTATGAGTACCGGGAAGGAGAGGCGGTGCGGCACTTATTTCGCGTGGCGAGCTCGCTCGATTCCATGGTCGTAGGTGAGCCGCAGATCCTGGGGCAGGTGAAGGAGTCGTATACCGTTGCGCGGGAGGTGGGCGCGGTCAATGGGTCGCTCGATAGCCTGCTGCAGCGGGCCTTTACCGTGGCGAAGAAGGTTCGTTCCGAGACTCAGATCGGCTCAAGCTCCGTCTCGATTGCGTCAGTTGCGGTAGACCTGGCACGTAAGATCTTCGGTTCGCTAGAAGGCAAGACGGTGCTGCTGGTGGGGGCAGGGAAGATGTCCGAGCTTGCCGCGCGCCACCTGATTCAACAGGGGGCAAAGCGTATCCTCGTTGCCAACCGCACCCTGGAACGCGCCGAAAAGATCGCAGCGCAGTTTGAGGGTGCGGTGATCCCATTTGAGGACCTCTACGCGCAGACGCCACGGGCCGACATCGTCATCACCTCCACCGGCGCTCCGCAGAAGATCTTCAGCAAATCGCATGGCCAGCAGTTCCTGCAGAGCCGCAGGAACCGGCCCATGTTTTTCATCGATATCGCAGTACCGCGCGATGTCGACCCGCGGATGAACGAGGTCGAGGGCTGCTTCATCTATGACATCGACGATCTCCAGCAGGTCGCCGTCGCAAATCTGGCTGACCGTGGTCGTGAGGCCGCTGCCGCCGAATCGATCATCAGCCAGGAAGTAGAGAAATATCAGCAGAGGGTACAGTCCAGGGGGGCGGCTCCGGCGATTGTTGCGCTGCAACAGAACGCTGAGGCGATTCGCGAAGCGGAACTGGCCCGGGCGTCGAAGCGATTAGCCTCGCTTACGCAGGAGCAGCGGGAGGCCGTCGAGGCACTGACCAGATCGCTGACCGCAAAGCTGCTCCATCCGCAGATGGAGGCGCTTCGCGAATCGGCCCGCAGCTCTCAGGCTGGCCATCCTGAAGAATCCTGATTTGCGTCAACGGGTAGATCGGTTTAACCCGGACAGAAAAAGAATGTTGCGTTCCAGAGTTTAGCTATCTCACTGCAGATCAACAGTTTGGAATGTATCGTTTTTCTCGGTTCAGCGTCTAATTCTCTGAGGTTTAAAAAATGCCAAGGTTGAAAGCATTTCTTCTCTTCCTGGCGACTCTGAGCGCATTTTCGTACGGGCAGAATGCGAGTCCAGCCAGCCCAGGAACTCTGAATTACGTCGAGGGACAGGCCACGCTCAATGGCCAACAACTCTCTTCCCAGTCTGTAGGCAATACCGTAGTTGCAAAGGATGAGTCAATCTCAACAGAGCAGGGGAAGATAGAGGTCCTGCTTACACCGGGAGTGTTTCTAAGGCTGGGGGCTGATACTACAGTGGAGATGGTATCTCCCGACCTCACGCGGACCGAAGTAAGGGTGATGCGGGGGCGCGCCAATGTGGAAGTCGATGAACTGCACGATGAGAATCTGCTACTTGTGGATCTGCCGAACGGCCAGGCCCACCTGACCAAGAAGGGCCTGTACGCATTCGATGCCAGCAACTCCTCGGTCAGGGTCTTCGATGGCGAGGCGCGTGTGTTTCCCGGTGCCAATCTGAATACCGACGTCAAGCCGGTTAAGGTGAAGGGCGGCCGGCAGATCGTCCTGAATGGCGAACCGGTTAAACCGGCGAAGTTCGACAAGGACAGTGCGAAAGACGATCTATACAAGTGGAGCAGTCTCAGATCCCAGTATCTGGGCGAGGCAAACGAAAAGCTTGCAGCGGCCTATGCGGACAGCCCTAACTTCTACCCCGGATGGTATTGGGCAGGTGGGCCGTTTGGTTATACCTGGCTTCCGGGAAACGGACTTTTCTGGAGCCCCTTCGGTTATGGCTTCTACTCCCCCTACTACATAGGCGGCGGAGGCTTTATCTATGGTGGCTATGGCCGAGGCTTCTACTATCCGGGGCATCGCGGCTATGGCTACTACGGAAGACGGCCATATGCAGGTGGCTACCCGCGCGGAAGAATCGGCGTACATCCTCCGATCGGATCACACGGTGGAGTCGGAGGCTTCCATGGCGGAGCCGGAGGGATGCGTGGGGGAGGAGGCTTCCACGGCGGTGGCCACGGTCGTTGATTTCTTCATGAAGGAGGAGCAGGGGAGGTGAGCGCGTTGTCGCTCACCTCTTCGTGTTCGTGCCACATTTTCATCGCAAAATCACTTATTCTGAGTAGGTCATGTTCGCCCCCATTCGCATAGGTTCTCGTGGCTCTCAGCTTGCGCTCTGGCAGGCCAATTATGTGCTTACAGCACTTCGGGATGCGGGCTATGCCGCTGAGATCGAGGTCATACGCACGACGGGCGACCGCATGCAGTCGCCGGGTTTTGTTCTTCCGGCAGGGCTGGATGGTAAGGGAATTTTTACAAAAGAGATCGAGGAGGCACTCGCGGGGGGACGCATCGACCTTGCTGTCCACTCTCTCAAGGATCTTCCGACACAACTGGAGTCTCGATTTGCTCTGACGGCGATTCCAAAGCGTGCCGACGCGAGAGATGTGTGGGTCTGCGAACCTTACTGGGCGCTCCATACACTTCCTCTCGGAGGTCGAATCGGAACGACCAGCCCACGTCGTAAGGCCCAGCTGCTGGCACTGCGGCCGGATGTAGGGTTTGTAGATGTGCGGGGCAACATCGATACCAGACTGAAGAAGCTGGCGGCAGGCGAGTGCGATGCGCTTGTGTTGGCGGCGGCGGGTTTGGACCGCCTTGGCCGCACAGAATGGGCGCATCAACGTTTTTCGCCCGATGAGCTTTGTCCTGCTCCCGGACAGGGCGCTCTTGCTATCGAGACGCGAAGCGCGTCGCATCCCCTGGACGAGGCTCGCGACCTGTTTGTCCGTCAGGCAGTCTCTGCGCTCGATCATCCCGAGACCCGTTTTTGTGTTGAGACCGAACGCGTGGCCCTGGAGGCGCTTGGCGGCGGATGCTCCATCCCTATCGGCGTGCATTGCGTACCGGAGGTTGATCGCTGGCGCATCTTCGCGCAGGTGGTAGCCCTCGATGGGGAGTCCATGGTGGCTCTTGATCTCGAAGTGCCCTCTTCTTCCGATGCAGAAACGCTTGGAGAGATGGTTGCCAATGAACTGAAAGCGCGTGGGGCAATGGAAATCCTTTCGACTTCCGTCCAATAGACGTGGTGGACGAATCTCCGGCTCATCGCCGGGCCGGGGATTCACATATTTGTGCTTGAAATCGCTATAGACTGCTTAATTGTTATTTGAGGTTGCGAGGTGGAATTGAACGAAGGCCGTTGGGTATTGCTGATTGCGAGTGAAGTGGGTGGAACGGATTCAGTCTCGGACCGGGCGATGGAACGTCTGGTTGAGGCCATCCGGGAGGAAGGTTATCAGGTGATCCGTACCTCCACGCCAGAGGACGGCCTGTCGCTTGTGACCTCGGATCCATCGTATTCGGCAATCCTTCTGGACTGGGATCTTGAAGGTGAGAACCAGTTCGATGAGCGTGCGGCGCTTAAAATCCTTCGCGGTGTCCGCCATCGCAACAAGAAGATTCCTATCTTTCTGATTGCAGACCGTACCCTCGTCAGCGAACTTCCGCTTGAGGTAGTCAAGCAGGTCCACGAGTACATCCATCTATTTGGCGATACGCCTGCTTTCATTGCTAACCGTGTCGACTTCGCAGTAGAGCGCTATCATGAGCAGCTGCTGCCGCCCTACTTCCGTGAGTTGAAGAAGTACACCGATCAGGGTGCCTACTCCTGGGATGCCCCCGGCCACATGGGCGGAGTCGCTTATCTGAAGCATCCGGTCGGCATGGAGTTTCAGAGATTCTTCGGCGAGAATCTGCTCCGTTCCGATCTCGGTATCTCAACCGCGCAGCTTGGCTCTTGGCTCGATCACCTTGGGCCTCCAGGAGAGTCAGAGCGCAATGCTGCCCGCATCTTTGGCGCAGACTGGACGTTCTACGTCCTGGGAGGCTCCTCTACCTCGAATCAGATCATCGGACATGGTGTGATCGCTCAGGACGACATCGTTCTTGCCGACGCAAACTGCCACAAGTCCATCTGCCACTCGCTGACGGTGACAGGGGCGCGTCCTGTCTACATGAAGCCGACACGCAACGGCTACGGGATGATCGGCCTGGTGCCTCTGAAGCGGTTTAGTCCGGAGTTCGTCCGCGGTCTGATCGATCGCAGCCCCCTGACCAAGGGGGTTGAAAATCAGAGTCCCACCTATGCTGTTGTGACCAATTCGACCTATGACGGGCTTTGTTACGACGTCAACCGGGTAGTCGAGGAGCTTTCGAAGTCAGTTCCGCGGGTGCACTTTGATGAGGCGTGGTACGCCTATGCGAAGTTTCACAAGATCTATCGTGGGCGCTTTGCGATGGATGTTCCCGATGATGTGCCGGACAGGCCCACAATCTTCTCCGTGCAGTCGACTCACAAGATGCTGGCGGCGTTTTCAATGGGATCAATGGTTCACGTCAAGTTGAGTCCCCGCGCACCGCTGGACTTCGACCAGTTCAACGAATCGTTCATGATGCACGGAACTACCTCGCCGTTCTACCCACTCATCGCTTCGCTCGACGTTGCGGCGGCGATGATGGATGAACCTGCCGGCCCCACCCTGATGAACGAGACCATCCAGGACGCAATCAGCTTCCGCAAGGCAATGAGCTCGGTTGCCCATCGTCTGCGGGCTGCCGAGAATGGAGAGGGCTGGTTCTTCCGCCTCTTCCAGCCCGACCAGGTGACGGATCCTTCGACAGGGGAGAGGCACGTCTTTGAGGAAACTCCGGACGAGGTGCTGGGCGAGAAGTCCTCCTGCTGGACGCTTAAGCCGGGTGAGGACTGGCACGGCTTCCAGGATGAAGACATTGCAGATGGATACTGCATGCTGGACCCCACCAAGGTCACGATCCTGATGCCTGGCGTAAACGCCCAGGGGCAGGTGAGCGACTGGGGAATTCCGGCTGCAATTCTTACGGAGTTTCTGGACTCGCGTCGCGTCGAGATTGCGAGAACCGGAGACTACACGGTGTTGGTTCTGTTCTCAGTGGGTACGTCGAAAGGCAAATGGGGATCGCTGCTGGAAAACCTGTTTGAGTTCAAGCGGCTCTACGACAGTGAAGCTCCATTGGAGGAGGCTCTGCCGGAGCTGGTCGCGAAATACCCGCAACGGTATCGCAACTCCACCCTTAAGGAGCTTTCTGACGAGATGCACGCAGCGATGGTGGAGCTGAACCTTCCTAACCTGGTTGGTGAGGCTTGCGATGAGGATTTTGATCCGGTTCTGACGCCGGCACAGACGTATCAAAAGCTACTCCGTAATGAGACTGAGAAGATTCGCTTCACTCAGATGCATGGACGTATCGGCGCTGTCATGCTGGTTCCATACCCCCCGGGAATTCCCATGTGTATGCCTGGGGAGCGGTTAGGAGGTACGGATAGTCCTGTCATCCAGCTGATTTTGGCTACTGAAGAATTCGGCAAGCGGTTCCCCGGATTCGAGCGCGAGGTACATGGAATCGAAGTCGACGAACAGGGAAATTACTGGATGCGAGCCGTCATTGAAACTCCAGGGCAGAGACGTCCGGTCAACGGCAACGGTGGAGAGAAGGTGCATCCTCCGAGCGCTGCGCCTCCCATCAAAAAGGGGCGGCGCTCCACTCATCGCGGGAGTGAGGGATAGCTGGTAAAGTCCATGGTTCCAACCTGTTGAAGGGAATAGGCATCTTATGGGCACAGGGATGAACTCCAAACCTAGCCGCTTACTTATACCTGCCTTCCTTATCTTTGCCGCACTCGTGGTATCGCTGAACGCATGGCTGGGGTTCCGCGCCATCCAGTCGCTCCACGATAGCGAATTTGCGGTAGCTCGCACCTGGCAGGTGATCAATCAGGTGGAAAGCATCATGGGCTCCGCAAAGGACGCGGAGACTGGCAGCCGTGGCTTCCTCATTACTGGAGATGATCGCTATCTCGAGCCTTATAAAGCCGCCCGGCAGCAGCTCCCTGAGGAGTTGGATCGCTTTGCCGGCCTTACTGCAGACAGCTCATTTGATACACGTCAGCTTACGGAGTTGAAGGCGGTGCTGGAGCAGCGGCTCAACCTGCTGCAGCAGGGAATCGATCTTCGTCGGGGAGACGATCGTGAGACAATACAAGCCCTTGTCCTGAACGGAACCGGGAAGAATGAGATGGACCATCTTCGGCGCATTGCCGATGCGATTGAGTCCGAAGAGAGGCGGTTGCTGGCGATTCGAACGGAAGCGGCCGATCGTGATAACCGGAAGGCGCACTACATCATTGCTCTTGCCAGCGCTCTCGATCTTCTGTTTATCGCATTCCTGTTCCGTTACTTTGCAACAGAGCGAGCAATGCGTCTGGCCGCAGAGATTGACGCACAGAATCTTCTTTTAGCCCGGCAGGAGGCGGACAAAAGAACCGAAGAGGTTCGTGCACTCAATGAATCTCTGGAACAAAGAGTGCGCGAACGTACCCAGGAGCTGGAGGCCACAAACCGGGAGCTGGAAGCATTTAGCTACTCCGTCTCTCACGATCTGCGCGCTCCGCTGCGTACGATCGATGGGTTCTCCTTAGCTTTGCAGGAGGACTACCAGGACTTGGTGGATACAACCGGGCGCGATTACATCCATCGCGTTCGCAGCGGCGTTCAGCGCATGGGGCAGCTGATCGACGCGCTGCTGCAGCTGTCGCGCATTACGCGAGCGGAGATTACGCGCGAGCGCTTCAATATGAGTGAGCTGGCGAAGTCCGTCGCCTCTGTCTTGCAAGAGGAGAATCCGGAGCACAACGTGCAGTTCTTCATTGAGTCTGGCCTGGAGGCGGACGGAGACCCGCGTCTCATTCGGGTCGCATTGGAGAACTTCTTCGGAAATGCGGTGAAGTTCAGCTCCAAAAAGCCGGAGAGCATAATTGAGTTTGGCTGGCATCCGGAAAAGAAGGCCTATTTCATCCGGGATAATGGCGCTGGGTTTGACATGTTTTATGCCAATAGACTTTTTAACGCCTTCAATCGTCTCCATGGGGATAAGGACTTCCGAGGCTCCGGAATCGGGCTGGCAACGGTGGCCCGCATCATTCACCGACACCACGGCACGCTCTCAGGAGAGGGGGTAGTCGATCATGGCGCCACATTCTGGTTTACGTTAGGATAACGAGATGACTGAAGCGACTAAGCTGATTCTCCTGGTGGAAGATGACCCGGACCATGAGCTGCTTACGATTCGAGCCCTGAAGAAGTCGAACATAGCAAATGAAGTTCGTGTTGCCCGGGATGGTGAGGAAGCTCTCAAACTGCTCTTCAGCGAAGATGCGATCCTACCCCAGGTGATACTGCTGGATCTCAAGCTTCCGAAGATCGATGGTCTTGAGGTGTTGCGAAGGATTCGTGCCGGCGAGACGACAAAGTTTCTTCCAGTCGTAATCCTCACGTCGTCTGACGAAGAACGCGACGTAGTTCGCAGTTACCAGCTTGGCGTTAACAGCTATATCCGCAAGCCGGTAAACTTCTCCGATTTTGCAGAGGCCACCCGGCAACTTGGAATGTATTGGCTGGTACTCAACGAATGTGCCCCGCAGGTGTGACCTCAAATCGACTTCGAGTTCTGCTGGTTGAGGATGTTCCCGACGACGCATTTCTCTTGGAACGGCATCTGCGCCGCCATGGCTATTCACTTGAGTTGACACGGGTCGAAACTGCGTCTGAGATGCAGCGGCAGCTCGAGCAGTCTTCTCCGCCCGATGTAATTCTCGCGGACTACAACCTACCCAGTTTCAGCGGGCCGGCTGCACTTAAGCTGCTGCATTCCACCAAGCTCGATATTCCTTTCATCATGTTCTCCGGTGCGGTTTCTGAGGAGACTGCCGTCGATGCAATGCGGTCCGGAGCGCATGACTATGTCTCGAAACAGAATCTGGCGCGTCTCATCCCCGCAATTGAACGCGAACGCAATGAAGCCGTTACACGCAAAAATCGTCTTGCTGCAGAGCAGGCACTCAAGGCCAGTGAGGCCCGTTTTCAATCCCTTGTGGAAGCGCTGCCGCTGGGATTTCTGATCAGCGATTCTTCGGGGAAGATCATCTACACGAACGCAGCCATAGAACGCCTCCTGGGATACTCAGGCGACGATCTTCTTTCCGGGGCGGTAACTCTCTTCGATATCTCTCCTCTTCTTGCCGAGCGTTTGAACGATCTGATCTCCTCTGCCTCCAGCTTGGAGCCCTTTGAGGCCGGCTGCGTAAAAGCGGACGGTCATTCGGTCGACACTCTGATCGGGATGTCGTTTCTCGACTCTGAAGCTGCTGAGGTCCGCAGACAGATCGCTATCTTTCTCGCCGACCTCTCCCTCCAGAAGAAGAGCGAGGAGCTCATTCGTCGCACGGAAAAGCTGGCCGTCGCCGGAAGATTTGCCGCGTCGATCTCCCATGAGATCAACAATCCTTTAGAGGCAGTTACCAACTGCCTGTATCTGGTAGCGCAAGCCAACCTTCCCAGTGATGCCCGGCATTACCTGGAAATGGCCCAGAAGGAGCTGGATCGCGTCTCCCAGATCACCGTTCAGACCCTGAGATTTTATCGGGCTTCGACACGGCCCAGCCGCATCGACTTTGATGAATTGATTGAAGCTGTTGTAACGCTGTTAGATTCTCGCCTTCGACAGATGGAGATTGCGGTGATCCGTGATCTGAGAGTCGATGTTCCCGTCCTGGGCCATGATGGTGAGTTGCGCCAGGTTGTCGCCAATCTGGTGAGCAATGCCATTGATGCCGTGCAGCCCGGAGGCCGGATCCTTCTGCGAAGCCGGTCCAGCACGGAATGGACTTCTGGGCGCTCAGGAGTTGTACTGACGATTGCGGACAATGGAATGGGAATGGATGCTGATACGCGTGAGCGCATCTTCGAGCCGTTCTTTTCTACGAAGGACATTACAGGAACCGGCCTCGGGCTCTGGATTTCGCGCGAAATCGTGATGAAGCATCGTGGCAGTATACGGGTCCGTTCCCGTCGCAGATCTTCCAATGGCCGGGCTGGAACCATCTTTCGGATCTTTCTCCCTCTCATGGACGAGACGGTTTCGCTGCAGGAGTTGCACAAGCCGGTGGAGGGCCTGCCAGTTCTTCCTGATCGAGAGACCGTAGCGAAGGTGTCCTGAATGCCCTGCGAGAGCCTTTCGCTTGCGAACCGGCGTGTCATGGTTACGAGGACAAAGGCGGGTTCCTCTGAACTCTCGGAGCATCTTCGCTCCGCAGGAGCTTCCGTCGAGATCGTTCCAACCATTGAGATCATCCCTCCGGTTTCTTATGGTCCTCTCGATGATGCTCTGGCAAAGCTGGACACATTCGACTGGCTCGTCTTCACGAGCGCGAATGCCGTCGATGTCTTTGCGGCCCGCCGCCCCGCCGCCATCTCCCCAGGAAATGTGGCGGTTATTGGCCCATCCACGGGGCGAGCAATCGAGAGGCTCGGCATATCCGTTACGCTTCAGCCAGCCAGATATGTTGCAGAAGATCTCGCTGAATCTTTGGCGCCCCTGGTCTCAGGCCGTCAGGTACTTCTGATCCGGGCTGCGGTGGCGCGCGATGTCCTACCGCAGGCACTCGAAGATGCCGGAGCGATCCTCACGGTTGTTGAAGCATATCGAAATCGTGTTCCGACAAGCTCTGTTTCGCTCATACGGAAGATGTTCGCTTCTGCAGGGCAGGCTCCCGATGTGATTACCTTTACGAGTGCCTCGACTGCTCGGAACCTGATGGACCTGCTGGACAGGGCAGGGGTGCAACTCCCCAGCGGCATCCTGCTGGCCTCCATCGGTCCCATCACTTCGCGCGTAATGGTCGAATTGGGCCTCAAACCGGACATTGAAGCCGGAGAAGCCACCCTCTCTGCGTTGGCTGAGGCAATCTGTCACTACTTCAGAACAGCCGTGTAGTCCGAGCCTCTATCAATCCGTCCCCGCATGAGAGGTCCAGGTTTTATCAGAAGAGAAGCAAAGTTTCTCCAGCGTACAGTCGATGCAGCGGGGCTTCCTTGCGATGCAGACCTGCCTTCCGTGATGGATCAGTTCGTGGGAGAAGCTGATCCAGTGATCCTGCGGGATGATCTTCATCAAATCGCGCTCGATCTTGTCCGGCGAAGTGTGCTTTGTAAGCTCCAGGCGCCGCGAAAGACGCATCACGTGAGTGTCGACCACAACGCCGTCCGCGATTCCGTACCACGATCCGAGAACGACATTGGCTGTCTTCCGCGCAACTCCGGGCAGGCGAAGGATCTCGTCCATGGTTTTGGGGATTTCGCCGCCAAATTGCTCAACGACGATACGCGCAGCTCCCTGAATCGATTTCGCTTTGTTTCTGAAGAAGCCTGTGGAGCGAATCAACTCTTCGATCTCCGGCAATGAAGCCTTTGCCATTGCTTTCGGGGTAGGGAAGGCGCGAAAGAGAGCTGGTGTGACCAGATTGACTCGCACGTCCGTACACTGCGCCGAAAGAATCGTAGCTACTGTCAGCTCCCACGCATTGCGATGATTCAGAGCACAGACTGCGTTGGGATAGGTCCGCTCCAGAATCGCGAGAATGGACGCGATCCGCTCCGGCGCAATCGGATCGCGTCTTTTTCGTGCGTTTTTTTGTGGCTGTTTTGCAGCCTCTTTGTTCTTTGATCTGGCAACCGCCATCGTTTATCCCAGACGATCCAGCATCTCGACTGGCGAGAGACGGACACAGCTGAAGATGGGAGTGTCCTGCAGGGTATACATGCTGATCTCCGTCTCACGCAACTGCTGCACCAGATCAAGAAAGTCTTCCGGAAAGTTAGTCTCAAAGGCGACCACGAACTCCTGATCGTCGAGCCCAAAGGAGTAAGTGGTGTTCAGCTTTACACGCGGATAGCTGAGCCCGATCCGGATGTGCTCATCCATCAGGCGCTTCCGCTCATCGGCGGGAAGCAGATACCAGGGGCGGGTCTTCCAGAACGGATAGATGAAGATGTATTTCTGTCCGCCGGGGCGAATGGCTCCACGGCCTTCTCCCTCACTCTCGTCCGGCCGGTCAATCTGGTATTGAGAGCGCTTTGTCATCGCGAGAAAGTTGTGCGGAGCGGTCAGGTAACCTCCGAGCGGAGTCGAGAGCAGTTCGCTGCGCATGCGATTCAGTTCATCAACCGCATAACCGATCGACCATATACACATATCCACGTCGCCGCGGGTGCCAACGGTGGAGTAGGTCATCGACAGAAACTCGCCGGGACGATTCCACTTCTCCAGCACCTCGGCAAAGGCAGCCTTGTGCCGGGCACGTTCCTCTGCCGGAAGCCTCTTCCACTCAGGCATCACCTTGTAAAAGCTGAAGCAGACGATCTGCCGCTTTATAGGACCCTTCGAGGGATCGTGCGCTTTCGCACTGTAGCTGCTCGCCGGCCTTGCGGGGGCGGAAACGGTCTCGGCACCAACGGAAGCGACTGTATCGGACATGAGGCGATTCTCCTGAGGCGTGGGCCTTCTCCAGAACCCGGCCTCTGCGCCGGGAATTTCTTGGAAGGCGGATCACCTTCTATGGTAAAGCACTTGAAATTCCAAGTCATTTTGGCGCGTCTACGTCGGTTATAAGGCCTTAAAAGCATCAGAATTTCGTCTTGACCCGATATACTGCGACTGCATGTCCGAAAAACTCATCACTCTGGTAGCCGGCTTCATCATCTCGGTTATCTCTGCTGGCGGATATATCGGTGTCGCTCTCCTCATGGGCATCGAGTCCGCGTGTATTCCGCTCCCTTCAGAGATCATCATGCCATTTGCCGGCTACCTGGTTCATACAGGTCAGTTGAAGCTGGTTTGGGTCGCCACGGCTGGCGCCATCGGATGCAATCTCGGCTCGATCCCAGCCTATTGGTTGGGCGCTTGGGGAGGACGTCCAGCCGTTGAACGATTTGGACGATTTGTTCTATTGAGTCGCCACGATCTGGACCGTACGGAGCAATTCTTTCACCGGTTCGGTGGAATCACCGTTCTGGTCGCACGCCTCCTTCCCGTCGTAAGAACCTTCATCGCGCTACCTGCCGGAATCGCTCGGATGCCTCAGGTGCGTTTCCACCTCTACACCTTCATCGGATCCTGGCCCTGGTGCTATGTGCTGGCGTATGTCGGCATGAAGCTTGGTGATCGCTGGGAATCCGATCCGCGCTTCAAGGAGATCTTCCACCGCTTTCATCTCGGCGTGGAACTGGTTCTGGTTGCAGGCATCGTATGGTTCGTGTGGACGCACTGGCGCAACCGCATGCAGGCCGAAGAGGTATAGCTTCCTTCCGATATCCGTACTTCGATTTGCTTCTCTGAAGCAATTTTCCAATCGATAGTTTGCGTTCGTTATTGCCATCCTGGCTGTCGCAATTCTGCCTATAGGCCTTGAGAATTGCGGCAGCCTTTCAGCATGAATTTTTGCGTTACCGCTAAAGTCTCGTTAGCGTTTACGCCTGTAAAATCGGGCACTTTGGTTGCGTTGCTCTTTCACGCTGCTCCATACTGGCGCTTCCGTTCCCACGGAAAATCGTATCTACGGAAGGGTAGCTGCCAGACAATGTCCATATCCCCCGCCGCCGGCAACGAAGCGGCCTCCAGCATCAGACCAGCTCAAGGAAAACTAGGTGTCATGATCCCCGGCATGGGAGCGGTTGCAACAACACTCATCGCCGGTGTTGAAGCCGTGCGACGCAGTTTCGCCAAACCGATCGGTTCCACCTCACAGATGGGCACTATTCGCCTCGGTAAACGTACTGACGGTCGCAGTCCTCTCATCAAGGATTTTGTTCCGCTCGCCGCGCTCGACGATCTTGTGTTCACAGGCTGGGACATCTTCGGCGGTAATCTCTACGACGCGGCAAAAACTGCACAGGTGCTCGATCAGGATCACCTTCAGCAGATTCGCCCATTTCTCGAATCCATCGAGCCGATGCCCGCCGCCTTCAATCAGCACTACGTCAAGCGGCTGGAAGGCAAGTCCGTCAAGACGGGAAAGAACAAGTGCGATCTCGCTAATCAGATTCGCAACGACATCGCCGCGTTTAAAACGCGCACCGACCGGCAGGTGATGATCTGGTGCGGCTCCACCGAGATCTATATGGAACAGACGGCAGTGCACCAGTCGCTCGCTGCCTTTGAAAAAGGCCTTGTTGAAGACGATCCCAGCATCTCTCCGTCCATGCTCTATGCCTGGGCCGCTCTCAAAGAGGGCATTCCATTCATTAACGGTGCTCCCAACCTTACCGTCGACATCCCAGCGCTCAGGGAACTCTCCCGGCAGATGGAAGCTCCTATCTGCGGCAAAGACTTCAAGACCGGACAGACCTTCATCAAGACGGTGCTTGCTCCAGCCTTCAAGGTGCGGAATCTCGGCGTCTCCGGCTGGTACTCGACGAATATCCTCGGCAACCGGGACGGTGAGGTACTCGACGATCCGGAATCCTTTAAGACGAAAGAGGTCTCAAAACTTGGCGTTCTGGAATACATCTTCCAGCCTGAGCTGCATCCTGAGTTGTACAAGGATCTCTATCACAAGGTCCGAATCAACTACTATCCCCCTCGCGGAGATAACAAAGAAGGATGGGACAATATCGACATCTTCGGCTGGCTGGGCTACCCCATGCAGCTCAAAGTCGATTTTCTCTGCCGTGACTCCATCCTTGCAGCACCGCTGGCCCTCGACCTTATCCTCTTTATGGATCTTGCTGCCCGAACGTCTTCACTGCGCGGCCTTGGAATTCAGGAGTGGCTCAGCTTCTACTTCAAGGATCCCGATTCTGCGCCAGGTGTTTATCCGGAGCATGACCTCTTCATCCAGAATATGAAGCTGAAGAATACTCTGCGTCACATCATGGGTGAGGATCTGATTACGCATCTCGGCCTGGACTACTACGGAGAGTAGCCCCCTCGGCTTTTGCATGAACTGGCGGCTGCAGCTCATAAAAGCTGTGGCCGTTTTGCATCTTTCAGGATCGATGCAGGTCCATTGAGGCTGTCTTTGGCTGCATCTTGTTATGCTCGGCAGTGACCTGTTGTATCACCTGCCGCGCAATTCCAAGTCCGCCGCCTTTGGCGATCGCAGTCGCAACAGCCTGTACTCCAAAGCTGTTGATGGTGTCTTCGCTGCCGTCTGAGCCCTGTTCTTCGCTGTTCCACGTTCCATCGGAATTGCCGGTACGCATTGGCTTCAGCATCTCCTGCAGCAGTATGCCTTCAAACTGCTGCGCCGCATCGGCAAGCCTGGCTCGGTTATTGCTGTCGTTGTTTGCGGTCGTTTGTGCAGGTATAGCGCCTTGAATCATCATTGGACTTCGATCTCCGCTTCGAGTGCTCCGGCTGATTTCATCGCCTGCAGAATGGAAATCACGTCTCTGGCCGAGGCTCCGATGGCCTGCAGACTCCGAACGAGATCATCGACCGTAGCGCCCTGTTTCAGGTCAATACGATTGACCGGTTTATCGATTGCGTCCACGTTCGTCTGCTGGACCACTTTCGTACTTCCGTCTGAAAAAGGTCCGGGCTGCGAGACCTGAAATTCGCTGACGACGTTGACCGCAAGTCCGCCGTGCAGGATCGATACCGGCTGTAGAACGACCCGACCGCCAATAACCACTGTTCCAGTACGCTCGTTGACGATAACTTTCGCGCGAGGATAGATCGGAACTTCAACCGACTCAACATCCGCGAGAAAGGCCGGAACCTCTTCACCGGGACTGACATTCAACGTGACGCGCCGGCTGTCGAGAGGATGAGCAACGGCGCGGCCAAGCTTCTCATTGATCGAGTTCGCCACAGCCTCAGCGCTGCGAAAGTCGGCGTCGTTTAATAGAAGAGAAAATTGATTTCGATGATCAATGTCGAGTGGAACCGGACGTTCGACAATCGCCCCATACGGGACGCGAGCCGTGTTGGGATGATTCATCTGCTTGACGTTGCCATTGACGCTGATCGCATAGCCCCCAACGACCAGCGGCCCTTGTGCCTGCGCGTAGATATTGCCATCCGCGCCGTAGAGCGGAGTCATCAGCAACAGCCCGCCTTCAAGGCTGCGAGCGTCACCCGCCGATGATACGGTGATATCGAGCTTAGTGCCAGAACGTGAAAATGGGGGAAGTGTGGCAGACACAAACACTGCTGCCAAATTTTGAACACGAATAGATCTGGCCGGTACGCTCACACCCATCCGCAGCAGAGTTGAGGCGAGCGTCTGAATTGGAAACGTCGTCTGCTGGCTGTCCCCGGTGCCTTGCAGACCGACGACAATTCCGTAACCCACCAGTTGGTTGTCACGAATCCCCTCAATCGTAGCAATGTCTTTTACGCGCGCAAGTTTCTGACTGGGATCGAGGGCACGACCCGGTATGCCACCAATTACGAGGAATGATAGCGCAAGATAAAACAGGGGACGCGCGATGAAAAAGTTCGAATGCCGGCGGGAATTCTTCATGATCCAGATCCTTGCTAGAAGATCAGTGCCCGTTGAAGCAGCCGGACCAGGGCATTGGGCCGGTGCGTATAGTCGGTGATAATTCCTTTGCCGCGTACCTGCAGTTCAAGGCTGGAGATAGCGGTTGAAAGGATCTGATTCTGCTGAGAGATGTCTTCCGGCCGGACGACACCGTGCAGCACAATCGTCTGTGTCTGCTGACTGAACTCCACCTGGCGCGCGGCCTCGATCACCAGCATGCCGTTGGGGAGAACCTCGATTACATGTCCGCCAAGCACCGTGCTCAGGCTGGAGTTGGTTGCGCTGGTCCCTTGTGCGTTCAGGCCAGCCCCTGAACTCTGATTTACAAGGTTCTGCAACGCATTCCCCGCATGTAATACTCCGAAGAGGCTCGAAACCTGCGAGCTTGCGTTGGAGGCCCGGGTGTTCTTCACTGTCCCGTCAGTCGAGGCTGCAAGGTTCTCGTCTACGATCACAGAGATGAGGTCATGGGGACGCATGGCCCGCACATCCGCCATCATTCGCGTCAAACGTCCGCTATCCACCCAGATCGATCCTGGAGCGGCCTGCACCGCCGAGTTCTCCGCGCGGACACGCGCCAGATAGGCATCCAGCGATGCCTCCGCCACATTGACCTTCGCATGAGATTGGTCTTTAGCCGATGGTTGCCCCATCAATACACTTGGCGAACTTCCCAGGACAAAAAGTCCCACGGCCGCGCTGACCAGAATCCTCATTGAAAGATCTCCACATTCCCGGGGCCACGAACGATCCCGGTGACGGTCAGCGGCGGGCCTGATTCAAAGCCGGAATGTAACATCCGAATCCGTACGTGGCTGCCGATAATCCCGCTCTCTTCCGCGCGACCTGCAACCTCGATGCGGAGATTCGGCTGCTGCTGCCATGCTTGAACAAGATCACCGGCATGCACGACTGCCGCCTTCTGATCTCGGATGACAGCGTTCCCACGCGAGGTGCTCTCAGAGCGATCCGTCGCGGCAGAATCAACCGGTACAGCGAAGGTAGGTCGCTCCGGATGTCCGCAGATTGCAATAACTGCCCACTGCCGATCCAGAACGGGATCGTAACGCATCGATTGCACCCTGTAGCCGTCCGCCTGTAATGGCATCTGTTTGGTGGCAACAGCACGCGTCATTCTGACGGCGAGCTGCGGAGTACTGGCGCATCCTATATCGAATGCCAATGCCGGCACGCACGCCAGTAGCGCGAGACAAAGCGAGAGGACACGGAGGGTGAAGAGCAGGGAAGTCATAGGGTTCCTACCGGACGAGGCCGTTGATCTGCGAGTACATATCGTCGGCAACATGCACCACCTTGGAGTTGCTCTCATAGGCGCGCTGCGCAAGGATCATCTGGACAAACTCTGCGACGACATCCACGTTCGATCCTTCCAGGTAGCCCTGCTGCAGCGTTCCAATTCCCGTGTTGCCTCCGGGAACATCGGTGATCGGCACGCCGGAGGCGTCCGTCTGCAGGAAGAGGTTGCCGCCAATCGACTGCAGACCACCGGGGTTGGCGAAGGTCGCCAGTTGAATCGTCCCCAGTTGTGTCGGCGTCGCCTGTCCCGGAATTGTCGCCGACACGACGCCATACTGCGAGATCATCACATCTTTTGCGTTCGATGGAATCGAGATCGTCGGAATCACCGGATCGCCGTCGGCTGTAACAAGCACGCCCTGATTTGTAGGATGAAAGTTACCCGCGCGCGTGTATGCGATCGTTCCATCCGGACGCTGCACCTGAAAAAAACCGCTGCCCTGAATGGCGATGTCGTAGGTGTTCGAGGTCTGGTTGTAGTCTCCCTGCGTCATGATTACTTCGGTCGCTGCGGAGCGCGTTCCGAGGCCAATCTGAAGACCGGCCGAGGTCGTCTGCTGCGTCTGCGGTGAGCCGGGAGTGATCATGTTCTGGTAGATCATGTCTTCGAACTGAAGCCGCCGTCTGCGAAACCCCGCTGTCGCGGAGTTGGCGAGGTTGTTCGCCACCGTATCCAGATTCGCCTGCTGGGCACTCATTCCGCTGGCTGCTGTATAAAGCGCTCTGATCATTGCATTCCTCTCCTTGGCTGAAGTCAGACGCGCGGAAGCTCTTCCGTCGCGGTCTTATCGAATTCATTGTTGAAGACACTCAGTGCCTTCTGCATCATCTCGGCCTGTCGCTGCACCAACACCAGCTGCATGGACCCGTGAACGGCATCCTGATTCGCTCCTTCAATCGCGCCCTGCTCGATGATCCCCTTTGCTGCAATCGGCTTTTCTGTTCCTGCTGCAAAACGGTTGGTTCCTTCCGCCATCAACGCATAGCGGTTTGCGAAGTCGAAGATCGCGACCCGGCCAACGATCGAGCTGCCCTCAGGCGTTGATACCGAAACACTTCCATCCGGCGAAATGTGAATGCTTCCGGTCGGAATTGTGATGGGCTGCAGCTTTGCGTCTAGCACGGTCTCTCCCGTATTTGTCTCAAGCACCCCTGTCGGGGATCGCCGGAAGGCACCGTCGCGTGTGTAGCGCACGCCATTGGTGGTCTTAATGCCGAAGAAGCCATCGCCCTGAATAGCAAGATCGAGAGGATTCCCGGTGGCGACAAGCTGGCCCTGTCCAAGGTCCAGGGCATTTCCGCCCAGGATCCCAAAGTCGTTTACGGTACGCCCTACCTGCGAATCGGAGGGCGATCCCGGTCGCAGACTGTCGACCAGAACTCCGCGAAAGAAGTCGCGCTGAGCGCGAAAGCCGTTCGTTCCCGCATTCGACAGGTTGTTCGCTGCAGTGTCCAGTGCTTGCGTTCGCGCCATCAGGCCTGTGTAGGCCGCATAGAGTCCGCTGTCCATACGAACTGCTCAAGCAGGTTCCGTGCCAAAGAGCGCACAGCTTCCGTTAGAGCAACTTAAGGTCGCTCCGCTCAAGCCTCGCGCAGCACAGCCGATGAGAGAGAAGAACAGCAGTCACTGTGGAGGGTAGGTGCGAGCGCTAATTATTGACGATTCATCGGTAATGCGGAAGGTCATCGAGAGGGCTTTGCGGCAGTCCGGTCTCGATCTTACCGAGGTGGTGGAGGCCTCGAACGGAGAGGAAGCTCTTGAAATTCTCCGCAAAGATGGGGGAAGTCCACAGAAGATAGGCCTCATTATCAGCGACATCAACATGCCAGTCATGGACGGGCTTCAGTTTCTTGAAGCGCGGCGCGATCAGCAGCTTGCCGCTGGGGTTCCGGTGGTGATGATTACAACAGAGGGCAGCGAACCGTTCGTGCTCCGCGCCATCGCTGCCGGGGCACAGGGATACATCTGCAAGCCCTTTACAGCAGAACAGGTAAAGGCCCGGGTCGCACCGCTGATCGAGGCGGTCTAGCATGGCGGCGTGGCAAAATAAACAGCCTGAATGGATTGCAAGGCTGGATTCCGCGGTCTGCGAGGTCTTCGAGATGATGCTGGCCAGAAACTGCTCTCCCGCCGAGATTGCAGTTGCGATCGCTCCATGCATCTCGGCACGCATCCTGTTCTCAGGAGTGATCCATGGAGAGTGCGTCCTCTTTGCCAGCGAATCAGTGGCCCGCGTGACGGCAGAGGCTCTTCTCGGAATCCCTTCTGAGCCAGGGGATCCAATGGCGGGCGATGCCATCGGAGAGCTTTGCAATATGATCGCCGGCGGATGGAAGAGCAAACTCGGATCGGACGAGGCCGGATGCGCCATCTCTCCGCCCAGTATCTCGACACACGATTCGCCCATCCATCTGGAAGCGCAGGAAGGCTTCCGTCGCTTCTACAGCTTCGAAGGCCATGTCTTTGGCGTCCACATGAACTTCTGAACAGAGAGAAGCTCTGCGTAAAAGAGAGGCGCTCCTAAGAGCGCCTCTCTTTTACGGATTTCTGGCAGCTTATCGAACGACCGACTGAAAGAGCGGGGAGCTAAGCAGCGATGCAAACTGGCCGTCGGAGGCCGAGTAAGAGACCGTCAGTGTGCCGGAGTTCGAATCGATCGTCGTTGCGTCCAGCGCGCTCTTCTCAAGGGCAGTGCCCTGGGTCTTCTTGAGCAGCGAGACACCCTTCAGCAGGGTGGCACAGGTAGCAGCCGTCATCGTATCGCCCATGACCACCGCCATATCGAACTTCACGCCGTTGTCGAAGTCCATCGTATAGCGCGAGCTCTTCATGCGATTACGCACCGTGTCATAGTCCGCCAGCTGAGAGGCCTCGCCCAGCACGGAGCGCATCATCGTCTGTGTTCCTCTCTGATCGAGAAGGCTCCACACGGCGTGTTTCTCGACCGCGAGCATCTCGTTGACCATGTCGCCGTTCTGGAGGAAGTTGGAGGCAACCCCGTCGCGCGCGTCCAGGGCCGCTTTCACAGCATTGCGGCTGCCAAAGACCATCGTCGTCTGATTCAGAAACGTCACGCTCATGCCATTCGAGCCCATGGGGTACACGCTATTCTCCCGCACCATGGTGGGCTTTACCTTGTTCTTGGCAAAGTTCGCCATGATCTCGCGCGTGTGGAACTGCCCTTGAGCGACGCCCAGGATGTTGGTGCCTTGCGAGGCGCCTCCCTGGCGAAAGGCGGCAAAGGTCAATACGTCGGCATCCTGGTCGACCTTTAGACCGGAACTCTTCAACGCGCCCTCAAGCCGCTTCAGATCGGGTGGCAGAATCTTGTCCTTAAGCTCCATGGCTGCAGAGGAGTTCTGCATCGCGCGATAGTCCACCGAGATGACCTGCTGTACGTCGTGAGGAATCGCGGCCTTCGCATCGTTGGAGAGCTGGGCTGCTGAAGTGAAGCCTGCACTGGTAAAGAGCAGCGCCGCCGGAAGGATGAACTTGATGATTTGCAAGGATACGGCTCCTGGGGCCTTGCTTCCGCAAATTGGCCCACGCATTCTATTTTTTCGCGGCAGCAAAAGAGATGCAAGCCTCTGATGCTGCCACTTTTGACGCACACACGAGCAAAAGGTGTGTTCCCGGGGCGCCTAGGCCCTACTGCTGAGGCCACTCCAGCGGGCTCAGCAATCGGCGCTCTACTACTTTAATGGCCGGGTCAAAGTCCGGGATGCCCGCGATCCATTCGGCACCCTCCTCAAAGGCCGCCTCCGGAATCAGTCCAATCAGTTCGCTCTCGGCCAACTCGGCTCCATATCGAAACGCCAGTTCTTTCAGGCGACTGTAGACCTTGGTCATCGGTGTGGCCACATGGTCGGTGATGTTCATACTGACCTGCGCCCGATCGTTGGCTAATACACCAAGCGCCTTCACTCCATGGAGTCCTCCATTGGAGGCACGAATGTCCCGCGCGATCGCACGGGCGGCCGTAATATCAGGCTGATGGAGATGGACGTTATATGCGATCAGAAAGCTGCGGGCTCCCACCACGGAGGCGCCAGCCGTCTCATGCAGCTCCGGACCGCCCACGTCGGGACGGCGCGCGCTGTCGCGGCGCACAGCCTCGCGAAGTCCTTCGAACTGGCCGCGACGCACGTCCTCCAACTGCACGCGATCAGGCCTTGCAGCACACGCGCCGTAATAATAGACCGGAACTCCATGGCGCCGCCAGAGGTTCAGTCCAGCCTGCCGCGCGAGCAGAGCGCACTGTGCCAGGCTTGCCCCGCGGACCGGGATAAACGGAATGACGTCGGCCGCACCGATGCGGGGATGCACACCCTTTTGCCGCGTAAGGTCGATCAGTTCTGCAGCCTTTCCTGCTCCGCGAACAGCCGATTCAAGCACGTCTTCAGGAGGTCCCGCGATGGTGACAACCGAGCGATTGTGCGCTATATCGAGCGACCAGTCGAGAAGGCTGACACCCGGCACCTCCATCGCATGCACAATGCGGCTGACTTTAGAGAGATCCGTTCCTTCCGAATAATTCGGGACGCACTCGACGATAGCTTCTGAATTCATCGTTCCAACCTGCTGCTTTTTGCCCTTGGTTACTTCTTCCACCACGTGTAGCCGACGGAGAATTGTATGCTCGCGTTGACGCCGGGATTCTTGTCGCCCAGAGACGACGACGAGATATGAACGGCGTTGGCCCCGAAGTCGATCGAACGGCGCGGTGTAAGGAAGTAGTGCATGCCAACCCCGAACTGCGGGGTGAAGTTCCAGACGCTGGTGTTCGCCGCGTATCCGTCGTTGACCTCGTCGTAGGGTGGCCCTCCGAAGCCTGGATACTTATGGTTCGTCCAGATAAGACCGCCTCCGCCCTGCGCCCAGGGCGTAATTTTGCGATGGCCAGAGCCAGTGAAGTTCCAGCGCAGCAGAATCGGAGTGATTGAGACGCCGGTGTAGGTGCCGCCGGTCTTGTAAGGTGCCGAACAGGCCCCGGGAGCGGTGCAGAGACGGCGTTCGAACGTAGGCGTGTAGGACTGCCAGAAAGGAAAGACTTCGATGGCGTACTCAAAGTTCCCGTGAACAATTCCGGGGCCTACGTTTGGGGTTAGAACCTTGCCAACATGACCTCCAAGCATAAAAAACTTGAAGTCGTTTCGTTCATCGGTGACTCCCACGCCTCCCTGTGCGAGAACCCCCAGTTCAAGCGGACGTTCCGTGGAGTTGAAAGGAGTTGCTGCGGCCGGTGCAGCCTGTGCCAGCAGCGGAGAGGTTGATAGCAAAGCGGCGATCGACAATGCGCAGGCGGCTGAGAGACGACGAACGATCCTGGTCAATCCAAAATCTCCATAGAGAAAAGATGCAGTTGCAGAAGAAAAGCCGCCATCCCTTGGCGGCCTTTTGAACAGGTTGACCGCTGGAACTTAGCTGGCGACAGGGGCCTCGTCCATATCGAAGTTGGAGTAGACATTCTGCGTGTCATCCAGATCTTCGAGCGTCTCCAGCAGGCGAATCATTGCGTTGGCCTGCGATCCTTCCAGTTTGGTGTAGGTGGAGGCAATCTTGGTGACCGCAGCAGTCTCGGGCGTGACTCCGGCAGCTTTCAGGGCGTTGGTGACAGCTTCAAAGTCCTTGGGGTCGGTCAGGATCTCCCAGTTCTCGCCCTGGTCGGACAGATCTTCCGCTCCGGCGTCCAGAACGATCTCCGTAAGCTTATCCTCGGAAGCGCCGGATTTGGGTACCGTAATCAAGCCCTTGGTGGTGAACATCCAGGCTACGGCACCCTCGGCGCCGAGGTTGCCGCCGTTCTTCGAAAAGGCATGCCGAACTTCGCTGACAGCCCTGTTCTTGTTGTCGGTAAGGACCTCAACAATGATGGCTGCACCACCGGGGCCATATCCTTCATAGGTGATCTCTTCATACGAGACGCCTTCGAGTTCACCCGTACCGCGCTGAATGGCGCGCTTGATATTCTCCGAAGGCATGTTCTCTGCCTTGGCGGCAGCGACAGCGCCACGGAGTCGGGGATTGCCGTCCGGATCGCCTCCGCCCAGTTTGGCGGCGATGGTGATTTCCTTGATCAGGCGGGTAAAGATCTTTCCACGCTTGGCGTCCAGAGCGCCCTTCTTATGCTTAATAGTCGCCCATTTTGAGTGGCCGGACATGTACAACCTCGTTTGGTATGTTTCGCCTGCAGGTTGGCAGGGGTGTTACGACCTTGCGATTCTACCACGCTGGAGAAAGATCCGTCCCCAGGCAGCTTTTCCGCAAACTCTTCCAACGAAAAGTCTTAGGTCCGGATCTCAAGACGTAGACTCCCGTGTTGAACAGCAGTTCCCTTGAAGCATCAGGCGCTTTACCTATTATAACGGCCCCATGCAGGAGAGACGACACTCCCCAAACCGTTGACTGCCCAGTAACTTCAACCGTTGGGTGCTTGACAGGTGTCCGCGGGAATCGGAGATTTGTCTTTGTCCTTGGACCGGGTAAAACCGTCCAACCAGCACGGTGCCGAATGATGACAAAACTTCGATCCGCGTTTTCAAAGAAGTTCCTTCTTGTCGTTGGGGTATGCCTCTGCCTTCGCGGCATCATCATCGCCCAGGGCGAACATTCTTTCGGCAGAGGAAATGGTGGCAGGCAGATCGCGGAGTCACACACCCTGGATATGGCTGGAGCGAAGATTCAGGTCGATTTTGCGGAGGGAGAATTGGACCTGGAAAAACCGGCCCTCCTCGATTGGGTGCAGAAAGCCGTTCGTGCAGTCAGCACCTACTATGGGCGGTTTTCCGGTTAAAAGCATACGCGTGTTGGTAGTTCCTGAGGCTGGCAGAGATGGAGTCTTCCACGGGACTACCTGGGGCGGCAGAGATGGCTTTGATGGATTCACGAGGATTAGCGTAGGCCAGAATACGACCGCACAGGAACTTGCAGATGACTGGATGATGACCCATGAACTGACCCACATGGCCTTTCCCGACTTGCCCGATGAGAACCACTGGATGGAGGAGGGAATTGCCACCTACGTGGAACCGATCGCTCGCGTGCAGGCCGGTGAGTTGGATGCAAAGCGCATCTGGTCCGACATGATGGAAGGTATGCCGAAGGGCGAGCCGAAGCCCGGCGACGAAGGCCTGGATCGTACCCACACCTGGGGCAGAACCTACTGGGGCGGAGCGCTGTTTTGTCTGGTGGCGGACGTCAATATCCGGAAGGAAACCGGAGATCGCAAGGGATTCCAGGATGCTCTCCGCGCGATCGTCACTGCCGGAGGAACAATCGACCGGGAATGGCCTCTTGAGCGGGCGCTGGAGATCGGGGACAAGGAAACAGGAACGCATGTCCTTACCACTATGTATCGCCAATGGAGCACGAACCCCGTTGAAGTCGATCTCCCTGTGTTATGGAAGTCGCTTGGAATCCGCCGCGCTGGTGACACGGTTGAGTTTGACACACACGCTCCTTTGGCGGCAGTGCGCACAAGTATTACCCGCAGATGAAATGCAGCCTACCTAAAGTCATCAGTTATCGGGTTCCAGGGCCCAATCGGAGCTGTTGATCCGCGGGTGGCCGTGGCAATGCTCGCCCTGCCAGACGTCAGCACTGGTACCAACTGCCCGCAGTCGGGTGAGAGAACCTCTCCCAGGACCAGAGTTTGTACAACCGAGAGTGTTCGCATAAACAGCCAGCTTGTGGGGCTTGTTTAAGTAGAAGTTCGAATGGGAAAGGAGGGGGACTTAAACGCCAAAGTCCTTCCGCGAGAAAGGACTCTTGCGGGCATTTCCGCTTGGGGATAATGAGATCTCGGCTGGGATTTTCGGTACTTCTATGTTGTTGATTCTTTGGTTGCGGGGGCAGGATTTGAACCTGCGACCTTTGGGTTATGAGCCCAACGAGCTACCGGGCTGCTCCACCCCGCAAATCAAATATATCGTTCTCGTCCTGTAAGGTCAAATGCAGAGCAGCTCACCTCAGGACGGAGGCCAGATGCGCATTTTCAGGCTTGATAGACCGTAACTTTATAACCAGAAGAGAGTTCTTATAGATTGCATTGGAGGAATAGCGGTATGGAGCGGCAGCGTCGTTATTGGAAGAGCATCGGCGGTGTAGTGCTCGGTTTAGGCATGGCTGCAGCAGTAGGCCTGGCGCAGCAGAAGACGTTGCCTGACGCACAGATTGAGGCCAACGTTCTTAAGTCCCTTGCGAGTGCTCCTGAACTCGCCGATCAGGCCATTGGGTCCAGCACGGTGTACGGCGTTGTCACTCTCAGCGGCTCGGTTCAGACCGAAGCGATGCGCGACAAAGCGGAGCAGCTGGTCGCAAACACCGACGGAGTCAAGAAGGTCGTCGATGAGCTGGCCATCGGTACTCCCGCTCCTGCGCAGACTGGAGTCTCCACCCTCCCGGAAGATCAGGCTGAGCAGGAAGACCCGAATGCGTCGCAGCCATCTGTTGAAGGCCAGGAGCCGCAGACTGCAGCCTCCGTACCCCCGCCACCCGAGTCCTATCCGCAAAATGCTCCGGCTCCAGTTGGGGCGCCCTCGGCTCCTCCTTATCCTGGATATCCGCCAAATCCTGGATATCCGCCAACACCGCCCCCTGTACGCGGCATGAACCGCATCCAGCAGCAGGCCGGCCAGTCTGTCGTCGTTCCAGCGGGAACGATCGTCCGTGTCAGAATCAACCAGGCGATGGATAGTCGGCATTCGCAACCGGGAACTCCCTTTGACGGTGTTGTTCTGAATGACATCTTCTCGGATGGCATGGTGGCCGTTCCTCGCGGCGCGACAGTGCAGGGACGTGTCTCCGACGCGCAGCCAGGTGGCGGTCTTCGCGGTCGTGGAGGAATTGCTCTTGAGCTGACTGATGTCATCGTCGACGGACACACTTATCCGTTTGCCACAACACCGTGGTCACATGCGGGCTACGACAAGACCGGGCAGACAGTGAGTACGACCGCTGGTATGGGGGCCACCGGAGCGATGATCGGCGCCATCGCCGGTGGAGGCCCCGGAGCCCTTCTCGGTGCCGGGCTGGGAGCCATCGCGGGCCTCGGCGTCTCGTCCGCTTCCCGACAGGGAGAAGCTACCGTACCCTCGGAAGCGATTGTCTCTTTCCGTCTGGCGCAGCAGACTGCCTTGACTACCGTCTCCCAGGCAGAACTCGATCGTCTCGGAGCAGGCCTGCCGCCTCCGCAAGCGGCTCCTTCCATGCGGCGCAGATACTATGCTCCTCCGCCCTACCCCTACGGTCCGGTTTACTCTCCATATCCCTACTATTACCCGTACTATCACTAGTGCCCAAGGCGGCAGGCTGCCTCATTTCAGCGCCTTGTCGCCTTTCTTTTCAGCACCCTTTATTGAGGATCGCTCAGCATTGGCTTCGGAGCGGTTGACAGTCCAGATCGAAATCTCTTCTGCCCGTGATTTATACTCAGAGCTTGCCCTGCATCCAGTGCGCGCTCCTGCGGGTTACGTTCTGGCTTCGCAAATTCCGGGCGGCCGCACATCCGTGTATGACGGTGGCGTTTTCAAATCGAAGGTCTTCAGTCAAGCATGATTCGTATTCTGCAACAGGACAACCGCATCACGAAGATTCTCTTTGCCGTCATCATCGGCTTTGCGATTATCACTATGGTGATCACGCTGGTCCCGGGCGTCTTTGACAACTCCGCGACCAACGATCCCAACACCTTCGCTACCGTCCACGAACCGGGCATTTTAGGACGATTCGGCTGGAATAGTTCGACCATCAAGATGACCGAGGTCAACCAGCTTGCAACCCGCCAGTTGCAGCAACAGCGGTTGCCCGAATTCCTGATGCCTTACATGACGCAGCGTGCAGGCCAGGTCCTCGTCCAGCGCCAGATCCTGAAAAACGAGGCCGATCGCCTGAGCCTCCAGGCCACCGATGAAGACCTCCGTCGCGAGCTTGAAACCGGACCCTTTGCCCAGTACCTCTTTCCCGGTGGAAAGTACATCGGCGATGACGCCTACATGAACTTCGTTCAGAACTTCTTTCAGGTCAGCCGCTCCGACTTCGAATCGCAGGTCAAGAGCGATATGGAGCTGCAGCGCCTGCAGGCACTCATCACCGGCGGCGTCAGCGTCTCCGACCAGGCTGTGCGCGAGGCTTACAGGACGCGGGGAACCAAGGTGAAGTTCGATTACGCTGTCATCTCCGCAGATGACCTGCGCAAGACTATCAATCCCTCCGATGTGGATCTCGAAAAATTCTTCAAGGACAATCAGGCCCGCTACGCTACGGCCATCCCTGAGAGCCGTAAGGTTCAGTACGTTGCCTTCGACGCCTCCAACATTCCGGGCGGCAAGCCTCAGATCTCCGACGCTGACGTACAGGCCTACTACAACCAGCATCAGTCCCAGTATCAGGTCAAGGAGCAGGTAAAGGTTCGTCACATCCTGATAGCCGTTCCTGCCGGAGCCGACAGCAAAACCGACGCCGCTGCCAAAGCCAAGGCCGAAGACCTCCTGAAGCAGATCAGGAACGGGGGCAACTTTGCCGATCTTGCCAGTAAGAACTCCGACGACCCTGGCAGCAAGGCGCAGGGCGGAGAACTCGGGTGGCTCGACCGTGGCCGCACTGTTCCTGAGTTCGATAAGGTAGCCTTCGCGCTCAACCCCGGTCAGATCTCCGACGTTATTAAGACACAGTTCGGTTATCACATCCTCCAGGTTGAAGATAAGAAGACGGCGCACCTGCGGCCTCTCTCTGAGGTCAAGTCCGAGATCGTCCCCATCCTCGAGCAGCAGCGCACCGGCGCCGCCGAGCAGACCTATGCGTCGCAGCTGGCGGCCGATGCCAAGAAGAATGGTCTCGACAAGGCGGCACAGGCACGCGGCTTGCACGTCGTCAACACCGATTATGTTGCGAAGGACGGTGTCATCCCCGGCCTCTCCGACAGCTCCGCTTTGCTCACGCAGGCGTTCTCTGTCGTTAAAGGAGCAGACCCTGCCTCCGTCTCGACGGGTGACGGTTTCGCGGTCTTCCAGGTAACCGACATCAAGCCCGCCCACGCTCCCGACTTTGCCCAATACAAATCGCATATCCTCGACGACTATCGTGAGCAGCAGGTTCCTTTGCTGCTGAATACGCAGCTGAAGAAGTTGGATGATCGCGCCAAGGTTCTCAACGACCTGAAGAAGGCCGCTGCCGAGATGAACCTTCCCATCAAGACCAGCGACCTGGTCGCGAAGGATGCTCAGGTGCCTGAGATCGGCTCCATGGGCGGACCGGCTTCGGTCGCGTTCACGCTCAACAAGGGAACCATCTCCGATCCAATCAACCTCGGTCGTGCCGGAGTCGTACTGACTGTCACCGACAAGCAGGAGCCTACGGCTGACGAGATCGCAAAGAACTTCGATCAGACGAAAGAACAGTTGCTGAACCGCCAGCGGGACGAGATCTTCAGCGTCTATGTAGGAAATCTCACGAAGAAGTATGAAGATGCAGGCGCCATCCGCTATTCCAAGCGGCAGCCGGCATCTCCCACACTTCCTGCCGGCAACTGATCCGTAACAGCAAATACACCATCGAAGCACGAGCCCGTTCTCCAGGAGAATCGGGCTCGTGCTTTTTCGCATCAGACGTGTCAAAGTCTCAGATAGCGGGGGGTGGGAAGCGATCGTCCATCTCTCAGGTTGGATAGCTACATTAAGGGGGCGTAATGAGCAGCACCGTCGTAGATATGGCACGAGTATCCGGAATCCTCTTGCACATAACCTCGCTGCCCTCCTATGGCGGTATTGGAGATCTGGGACCGGCGGCCTATGCCTTCGCGGATTTCCTCAAATCGTCAAAGCAGCGCCTGTGGCAGGTGCTTCCTCTCAGTCCGACGGGATATGGCAGCTCACCTTATTCCGCGCTCTCGGCCTTCGCTGGCAATCCACTCCTGATCAGCCTGGAAAAGCTTGTGGGCGATGGATGGCTTGCTCCCGAGCAGATCTCCGGTCTTGCCGGCCACAATGGACCCGTCGACTTCGCCCGGGCGATTCAGGAGAAGCTGCCCCTGATGGAAGAGGCTGCCGGCAATTTCCTCCAGCGCGCCGACGCATCTGCTCAGAAGCGTTATCAGGAGTTTCTGCAGCGCAATATCTCCTGGCTTCCGGACTATGCAATCTTTACCGTGTTGCGGAGGCGATTCAACCTCGTCAGCTGGGACCAGTGGCCTGTGCACTTCGCGCATCGCCACGAAGACGCGATGGCTACCCTTCGTACCGACTCAGCCCACGAACTGGCCATCGAACAGGTGATTCAGTTCTTCTTCGATGAGCAATGGAGCGCGCTCAAGAGCTACTGTGCGGAACGCGACATTCGCATTCTTGGTGATGTCGCCATCTTCGTCAGCTACGACAGCGCCGATGTCTGGACCAATCCTGACATCTTCGAGCTGAATGAGAATCGTCTTCCAATCTGTGTCTCCGGCGTTCCTCCGGATTACTTCTCCGCAACCGGGCAGCGCTGGGGCAACCCGCTCTACAAGTGGCACACCCTGGCGGCGCGTGGCTTCGACTGGTGGGTTGCCCGCATCCGCCGCTCGCTCGCGCTCTACGATATGATCCGTCTCGACCACTTCCGCGGATTCGAGGCCTGCTGGTCCATCCCTGCCTCCGAGGTAACGGCGGTAAAAGGCATATGGGTCAAGGTGCCGGGCACGGAGCTCTTTGAACATCTGCGTCGCGTCTTTGGCGATCTGCCCTTCATCGCCGAAGATCTTGGCCTCATCACCCCGGAGGTCGATCATCTGCGCGAGCACTTCCACATGCCCGGAATGCGTGTGCTTCAGTTCGGTTTCTCCGACCGCGCAGCACATCTCCATCTGCCGCACAGGTTCGTGCCGAATACGGTGGTCTACACCGGCACCCATGACAACAACACCACGCTCGGCTGGTGGCGCGAGGATGCTACCAATGTCGAGCGTGGAAATGTCGAAACCTATCTTCAGCCCATACGCCATGAAGCGGAGATTGTATGGGCGCTGATGCGCGCTGCGGCGCGCTCAGTGGCTGACATCTGTATCTTTCCTCTTCAGGATGTCCTGCACCTCGGCAGTGAAGCACGCATGAACACCCCGGCCGCCTCGACAGGAAACTGGGCCTGGCGATTCGAAGAAGGTGCCCTGCACCCGGATTTTGCAGTGCAGCTCGCAGCGCTTACCGAGATGACCGATCGTGACGGCTATGTTCCTTCGGAACTGCCTTCCATCCCCGTTTCCTCTTCCTCGGCAGAGCTCGCGCAGACGATTTAGACTGGAGAGGCAATCTTAAACTCAGGAGCCTTCATGCCTCTCTCTGGCGAAGCCATTCGCACCATGAACTACGTTGACGATATTTCAGTGACGCTGCGCCGCATCCTCGCCGTACTGCCTTCGCTGACCGACGAAGAGCGCCAGCGGGTAGCCGAGCATATCAAGCACGCCGATCCCAGCTTCGAGTCCGTGATTGCCGCCCTGGCAGGAAAGAAGTGAACGATGCATCCGCCCACGCGCCCGCTCCTGCAATCTGCGTGATTGCAGTGATCGGGGCAGGGAAGGCGGGACGCAGCTTCGCCATGGCCTGCGCATCTGCCGGATTTTATGTCGTTCTCGAAGATGTGATGCCCTCCAATCTCAGGACCGCGGAGATGGAGTACGCCGATCTGAGCGTCCGGGGAGGCTACGGTGAGCTGGAGCTGGCTTCGACCGTCGAAGGAGCCGTTCGCGAGGCCGACATCGTCGTCGACTTCGTCCCTGACGAGCTCGAATCCAAGCTCGAGATCTTCAGCATGGCTGACCGCATGGCCCCCCCGAAGACCATCCTCTGCACCCCCAGCAGGGCCCTCAGCATTACCGATCTCGCATCCTGCGTCTATCGGCCAGAGCGCTGTTTCGCCATCCGCGGAGAGATCCTGAAAGGCAGCCCAGTCGAGATTCTCTATCCGCCATCCGCTGCGCCAGACGTGCTTCACTCCGTGGAAGACCTCTTCCGCAAGCTCGGTACCGTTCCGGAAGCCCAGGCCGACCCCGAGGCCGCCGTCCTCACGAAAAATCTGACTTAGGGCTGCATTGAGGTCAGAAGCGCCCTCTGAGGTGTCATCGCCAGCCCCTGTTTCTCGAAAGTGTCATCTCGACCGAAGGCCCGAAGGGCCGCAGTGGAGAGACCCCCGCATTTTGTCAGCACAGCCACAGTCCCTCAAGCGAACCTGCCAGGATCTCCCGCCAACCACGGAACAGAACCCGAAACCGCCCCCAATCCGGTACACTTCGTCACACAAGGGAACTCTTTTCTACCCGGCTGCGTACCCGATGATGGACTCCTGAAGTCAAAATATCGCCATGCGCGCTCTCATCGACATCTTCGCCCAGGTCTTTCGTTCCATCGCGGCGAATAAGCTGCGCTCGTTCCTGACCATGTTCGGCATCGCCTGGGGCGTGGCCTCGCTCCTGCTCCTCATTGGTCTTGGCGAGGGCTTTCGGTCCGGTCAGCGCCGTGGTCTCGCGCAGCTCGGTCAGGACGTCATTATGGCATGGGGTGGAACCATTCCTGCACTGCCGAATCAGCACACCGGTATGCGACCCTATAAGCTCACCGTCGCCGATACGGCAGCCATCCGGCAGCAGGCCCCGCACGTCCGTAATGCCACGGCATTCATCAATCGCGGCGATCTTAAGCAGGTCAGCGAATTCTCAAGCTCTGGCGGCTCCGTCATGGGAGTCCAGGCCAACTACACGGAGATTCGCAATCTTCCCCTCGCTCAGGGCCGTTTCTTCAACTCCGATGACGTCGCTCAGCGCAGAAGACTCGTCGTCCTGGGACAGAAGAACAACAAGCTGCTCTTTCCGGGCCGCCCCTCGCTGGGAGCCTTCATCACCATCAACGGAGCACGTTTCCAGGTCATAGGCGTCGCCGACAAGATCGGACGCGGCAACAACGACGGCGACAATCAGAAGCTCTACATTCCGCTCTCCACCATGCTCGAGCTCTTCCCCATGACGGGAGAGAACATTCCTGCCGACGCCGTCACCTCCATCCAGTACCAGCCCACCACGCCCGACCTGAATGAGACGGCAAAGGCCGAGGTCCATCGCATCATCGCCCAGCGCCACGGCTTCGATGCCTCTGTCAAAGATGCCTTCGAAGAGTGGGACACCATCAAATCCGAGCGCACCGTCGGGCTCATCTTTACCGCGATGGATGTCTTCCTCGGGGGCGTCGGCATCGTCACCCTGGCCCTCGGGGCCGTCGGCATCATTAACATCATGCTGGTCACCGTGACTGAGCGCACCAAGGAGATCGGCCTTCGCAAAGCCCTTGGGGCCACAAAACGCAGCATTCTGATCCAGTTCTTCCTCGAAGGACTGATGCTGACCGGCCTCAGCGGCATAATAGGCATTGCTGGTGCAGGGACGCTCATGTTCGCTCTCGGCAAGGCGATGGGAAATAACCAGATGGGATTCGACCCACCCCGGCTCGTTCCGTGGTCAGCGGCCATGGCCATGGGAACTCTCGTCCTTTGCGGTGTTGTCGCAGGCCTCTATCCGGCCAGTAAGGCCGCATCCCTCGAGCCCGTCGAAGCGCTCAGAAAGGAATAGCCCGATGATCAAGGACATCTTCCTTCAGGCGATGGAGGCCATGCGCTTCAACGGCCGGCGCACCGCAATCACCGTCGTCGGCATGGCCTGGGGCATCGCCACCGTGGTTCTGCTGCTGGCCTACGGAGCCGGCTTTGGCCGCGCCTTCGAGGCGATCTTCGCGCAGTGGGGAACCCACATGATCGGCGTCTTCCCGGGAACCACCAGCGAGCAGGCCGGAGGCACCAAGGCTGGCATCAAGGTCCGCTTCAAACAGGACGACATCGAGCGCATCCAGGAAACAGTCCCCGGCATCCTGCACATCTCTCCCATGCTCTGGAAGCAGGTCCCGGTACAGAACGATCTGCACTCCTTCACCTGGGAGGTCGATGGCGTCGCTCCCGAGCTCTCCGAGATCATGAACATCCAGATGGAGGAAGGCAGGTTCCTGTCTGCATCGGACATGCAGCAGCGCAACCACGTCGTCGTGATTGGATCTGAGGCGAAGACGAAGCTCTTCTCGGGCATGTTCCCCCTCGGCCAGAAGATCCATATCAATGGCATCAGTTTCGAAGTGATCGGGGTCCTGAAGCCAAAGATGCAGGAGGGGGATGACAACATCAACCGTGTCAGCTATATCCCGTTTCCGACGATGGGAGATATCAAGGACACCAAGTATCTCGACGGAATGTGGATGAGCTACAAAGGGGATCACATGGCTGTGGAGCACGCCCTGCGCAATGAGCTGGGGGCTGCCCATGGATTTCGTCCCACCGATAAGAACGCGATATGGGTGGCGAATATCATGTCGCAGCTCGCACAGTTCCGACTCATCTCCATCGGGCTCCAGGCATTGCTCCTGTTCATTGGAGTTCTCACGCTCGGCATCGCCGGTATCGGCCTGATGAACATCATGCTGGTCAGCGTGCAGCAGCGAACCCGTGAGATCGGCGTCGAAAAAGCCCTCGGCGCCCGCAAGCGCCATATCCTCTTTCAGTTCCTTGCCGAATCCATGGTGATCACCGGCGTCGGCGGGCTCGGAGGCATCCTGCTGGCATTTACGGTCAGCAAGCTTGTCGGCGGAATCACCTTCTACAGCGCCATCGCCACCAATGCCAGCGCGGCGGATATCTACCTGCTCATCTCGCCCAACATAGTCATCATCGCAACCACGGTTCTGGTACTCGTCGGCGTAGTCAGCGGAATGATCCCGGCAATCCAGGCCGCCAATCTCGATCCCATCGAAGCTCTGCGGTACGAATAGCGGCAAACCTCAGTCCGCGCCCAGAGGCTCCAGCCGAACATCCGTACTCGCGCCCGCGCCGGCTTCCTGGTCTTTGTACTGAAGCTGGTAGAGCTTCCAGTAGAGTCCTCGCTGCGCCAGCAGCTCCTGATGGCTTCCTTTTTCGCGCAGGTGGCCTTTATGCATCACCAGAATCGTATCGGCGCTCTGGATGGTGGAGAGACGATGCGCGATCAGGATGGAGGTACGTCCTGTGATCATGCGCGAGAGCGCCATCCGCACGCGAAGCTCCGTATCTGTATCGACAGAGCTTGTTGCCTCATCGAGGATCAGGATGCGTGGCGCATGCGCCAGCGCCCGGGCAAAGCTGATCAGCTGCTTCTGGCCGGTTGAAAGCGTGGCCCCGCGCTCCTGCACGGGCTCCTTGAACTGTCGTGGGAGCGTGCGAATGAAATCGCCGACGTTGACCTCATCGCACGCGCGTTCCAGCTGCTCGTCGGTGATCCACGAAGAGCCCAACCGAACGTTGTCCGCAATGGTTCCGGTGAAAAGAAAGGGATCCTGCAGGACGACGCCGAAGCGCCGGCGCAGTCTCGTCAGATCCTGCTTCCGGACATCCACATCGTCCACCAGGATCTCGCCGCGCTGAATATCGTAGAAGCGCATCATCAGAGCTGTAATCGTTGTTTTGCCCGCTCCTGTGTGGCCTACAATCGCGGCCGTCTCGTCCGGCTCGATCGTGAAGTTCACACCGCGCAGAATCCATTCGATGTCCGCAAAGGAGCCAAGCTCGTCTTCGGACGCCTTGCTGATCCTGGCAACCTGATGCTCGTCCAGATGCTGGTAGGTGAACCAGACGTTTCGGAACTCCACGCGGCCCGAGTTATCGCCGGCAACCGGATGGGACGGAGAGATGATCTCCGACTGGGTATCGAGCAGCTTGAAGATGCGTTCGGAGGCTGCCATTGCGGCCTGCAGGATGTTGTACTTGTCGCTAAGATCCTGAATGGGCCGGAAGAAGCGTTGCGCATACTGGATAAAGGCGATCAGCACGCCGAGCGTGACCGTCCCAAAGATGCTGTGATGAACGGTGCCCGAACCCGATGCCAGATAGGTATGGTTGGTCAGCCAGGTAAAGCTCTCCGTATGCAGTACGCTGATGCCGCCCCGCCAGATGACCAGCGCAATCGCCGTCGAGCTGAGAAGCTCGACGATCGGGTAGTAGAGCGCGTAGGCGAAGATGGCATCCGTCCAGGCCTTCTTATTCTCCGCATTGACCTCGGAGAAGTCGTTGAAGGCGCGCCTCTCGCGATTGAACAACTGCACGATGGCCATGCCGGAGACATACTCCTGCGTAAAGGCATTGATGCGTGCCGTCGCCGAGCGCTGGCGGCGATAACTATCGCGGACGTATTTGCGGAAGATGCTGGTGACGTAAAGAATCGCCGGAATCACCGAGATCGTCAGCAAGGCCAGCGGCCAGCTCATTCGCAGCATAATCATCACGATGAAGGCCAGCACAAAGACATCTTCAAAGATCGCCAGCACGCCCGAGGTAAACATCTCGTTGAGCGCATCCACATCCGAGGTAACCCGCGTCACCAGCCGTCCGACGGGATTGCGATCGAAGAACGCCGGCGACATGCGCTGCAAGTGGCGGAAGATCTGGCTGCGTAGATCGAACATGATCTTCTGGCCGGTCCACTGCATCAGGTAGGTCTGGACAAACTCCAGCACAAAGCTCAGCGACAGCGCTCCCAGATAAAGACCTGCCAGTTGTGTAATGCCCGTCAGGGGAGCGGAGCTGAGGTGGCGCGCCAGCCAGGAAAGATGCTCCGGTGGAGTATCCGTCATATAGGTATCGACCGCTACCTTTACCAGGTAAGGGCCCATCACATCGCTGGCTGCCTTAATCAGAATGGCGACCGCCGAAAGGATCACCTGAAGGCGATACGGCCCAAGGTAGGTCAGCAGCCGTCGCATCAGACGGCCGTCATAGACCTTACCTACGACGTCATCATCCTGCGCGGGCTTTTTTGCAGGTGCTTTGGAGGGTCTCCCGGCTGTCTTCTGGTCCGCCATCTATGTCTATTCTAGATGCTTACCGGCAGGGCAGGATGCGGAACTCTCCTATCGGGAGGTCGGAATTGTTGCCTCAGCAATACCTCGCACAGCGCCTTGGCTGGGGAGCTGGGCGAAGAGAATGAGTCGCATACCCGCAGGATCGGCCTCAGCCGGTGCTGTAATCTTGAAATCGACCGGGCCATGCGAAAGATCCCCGATCTTTCCCACCCTCGCAAACGCCCGGGCTACGCTGACATGGCTCAGCTGCTTTCCGCCATTCTCTCCCCCTTTTACTTCCGTCGATGCCGAAGGCTGAATCAGCACGGCATACAGATCGCCATGCGGCAGGGATGCCGCTCCATCCTGCACCGAGACCGATCCGGCGACAGTCCGCCCGTTGACCACAGGCGCAGACAGCGTCAGCCGAATCTTCTCCTTCTGTGCGGCCTGGGAGATCACGGCAAATGCTTTGGACGAGTCGCTGCCCAGAAACTGCGTCGCGCCATCCACAACCATCTGCGGCGTGTAGGAGTCCTCAAAATTCAGCCGGGGAGCATAGAAACCCTGCCTTTGCGTAAATCGAGCCGAAGAGAAGCGATCGCGCCAGCCCTGACGGTCCCAGTAATCGACATGTTCCTCCACCGCCACAATATGGGCCCCCGGAACGGGCTGCTGCGTCTGTAGTACGCCGAGAAGCTTGTCGGCAGGCGGGCAGCTTGAGCAGCCTTCCGACGTAAACAGCTCCACCAGAACGGGTGTCCCGGTCGAGGCAGTCTGCGATCGCGCAGGAGCGATTCCCGCAGACAGCAGAAGAGCTACAAAAAAGATCCTTAGCAAGATCACGGCAGGTCCTTTCCAGAAAGCCGCACCGGTCGGAATTCTATCGCTATGTTCGAGTGCCGCGCTCTTCCGTCGGTCACAAAATCTTCCTTCTGCACGACATGTGGATCGAGCAATAAGGTGGATTTGCTATGCTCGGCGTAAACCGTTCGCTGAGGCGGGAAGAGATGCTGCTCGAGTTACGCGCGGAAAACTATGCTGTGATCGATCAGGCTGTAGCCGGCTTTGGTCCCGGCCTGAACCTGATGACCGGTGAGACAGGCGCTGGAAAGTCCATCCTGATCGACGCCCTGCAGATGCTGCTGGGTGGCAAGGCCTCGTCCGACGTGGTACGCCACGGAGAAGAGCGGGCCGTTGTCTCCTGCGTCTTCGAGATGACCCCCGGAGCAGCGGCGGTCCTCGAGGCCAACGGAATCGATGCAGAAGGCGATGAGGTCGTGCTTCGCCGCGAGATCGCCGCCGGCGGCAAAGGACGCGTCTTCGTCAACAACCAATCCGCGACCGTCGGGGTGCTCAAGCTGCTCGCTCCGGAGTTGGCGCTGGTCCACTCCCAGGGCGAGACCATGGGTGCCTTTGACCAGGCGCAGCAGCGCACCCTGCTTGACCGGTTTGGAGAAATTACGACCGATGCCGTAACAATCGCATACGAGACATGGCGCAATACGGCTGCAAGACTCACGGAACTCGAAGCCGATGAGCAGGACCGTCTGCGTATGGCCGACCTTTGGCGCTTTCAGGCGAAAGAGATCGAGCAGGCCGGCCTGACCGCACCTGACGAAGACGGGCAGCTTGAGACAGAGAAGCGTGTGCTTGCAAACTCAGAGCGTGTCTACACCGCGGCCATGAGCGCCTACGAGCTCCTGTACGAGAGCGAAAGCGCTGCCGAGACGACCCTGGGATCCGCCTTGAAGCAGGTGGAAGACCTGGCGCGATTCGACGGGCGGTTCAGTGCGGCAGCCCAGCAGCTTGCAGCGGCCAAGGCTACCGTGGAAGATGTGGCCGCCGAAGTGCGCGAGTTCGCCGAAAACGCCAACGCCTCTCCGGGACGCCTGGAAGAGATCGAAGATCGACTGGCAGCGCTCGATAAGCTGAAGCGGAAGTACGGCCAGACGCTCGCCGAGGTCATCGCCTTCGGTGAAGAGGCCGTTCGCAGGCTGACCGAGGTGGAAAATCGCGATGCTCTGCTGGCAGAACTGAAGACGAAACAGGCTGCAGACGCGGAGGCATATCGTCTTGCGGCTGGCAAAGTCACAGCGGCCCGCAGGGAGGCGGCAAAGCGTCTGGAAAAGCTGGCCGTCGGGCAGATTAATGACTTGGCAATGAATACCCGTTTCGAGGTAGCAGTTCGCCCTGAGGAGCAGGAGTCAGGCTGGTCCTCGCATGGGTGGGATCAGGTCGAGTACCGCATCGCCACCAACCCCGGTGAGCCCCTCAAGCCGCTCAACGAGATCGCATCGGGCGGCGAGATGTCCCGCGTCATGCTAGCCCTGAAGGTGACCGTCGAAGAGGGAGCGCAGGGAACCGGCAAAAGAAAGAAGGCGCCGCTTCCGCGAACCCTTGTTTTCGATGAGATCGATATTGGAATCGGCGGCCGCGCCGCTGAAGCAGTCGGCAAAAAACTGAAGACGCTCTCCCGCGGACAGCAGGTGTTGTGTATCACCCATCTGCCGCAGATCGCCGCGTTCGCCGATCAGCACTTTCTCATCGAAAAGACAGAAAAGCGAGGACGCACGCAGACGGCCATTCGCCGGATGGATGAGACGGAACGTGCGCACGAGATAGCCCGAATGTTGAGCGGTGAAAAACTGACCGAGACGAGCCTGAAGCACGCCGAACATCTGCTGGCTGCCAGCCGCTGAGCGAATTCTCTTTTTTCGCTTCCGGAAGCAGTTTCGCACGCATCCCCATAGGAAGCAGTTTGCATCCCAAGAGGCACAAATAGCCTCCGGAGGGGGCCTCGCTATGAACAACACTCCCCAGAAATGCGCCAAACAGGGATGCAACTGCCCTCCTCAGCCAGGAAGCAAATACTGCTCGTCGCAGTGCGAAGACTCACGAAAGTTCATGACGCTGCGCTGCAACTGCGGACATCCCGGCTGCGACTCCTGATTCCTGGTAAAGGTATTTGAAAGGAAAGAGTTTAGTTGGATCGGAGCTGATTGCGCAGGCATGGATGGATGGTCGGATCTACCCGGAAAGCGGCACCACGCGAGATTCCCCGTGAAAGGGTGTTTTAACGTTTATCGCGGTATACTTAAGCGGTGACCACCACGACAACCCTCGATCCTGTAACCACCTCTGAGATCAACTCCCCAAGGCAGACCAAGCGGGTTCTCCTGCTCAAGCCTCGTGGCTTCTGTGCGGGCGTTGTCCGCGCCATCGATATTGTGCGGATTGCCCTCGAAGCCTTTGGTGCGCCAATCTACGTCCGAAAGGAGATCGTGCACAACAGCTATGTCGTGAACGATCTGGCCAAGAAGGGCGCCATCTTCGTCAATGAGCTGGATGAGGTTCCGGAAGGTGCAAGGGTCATCTACTCCGCCCATGGCGTCTCGCCTGCCGTGCGTCAGCGTGCGAAGGACCGGGGCCTCAAGGTCATCGATGCCACCTGCCCCCTCGTTACCAAGGTGCATGTGGAAGCGATCAAGTTCGCCAAACAGGGCTACTCGTTGGTTCTGGTCGGACATCGCGATCATGAGGAGGTCGAGGGAACCCAGGGAGAGGCTCCAGAGGTAACCCAGGTCGTCTCGACGGTGGAAGAAGTCGAGGCGCTGATCGTTCCGGACCCGGACAAGGTAGCCTATCTCACCCAGACGACGCTCTCGCTCGACGAGGCGAAGTACATGATCGATGCCCTCAAGAAGAAGTTTCCAAACATCGTAGGCCCCCATGCGCAGGACATCTGCTACGCAACCGAGAACCGCCAGACGGCGGTGAAGAACGTCGCGCACGGCGCAGACGTCGTTCTTGTTGTAGGATCGCGCAACAGTTCGAACTCCAACCGCCTGGTGGAGGTCTCGCAGAACCTTGGTACCAACTCCTACCTGATCGATAAGGCGGAGGACATCAAGCCGGAGTGGCTGGAAGGAATGAACGCGGTCGCTGTGACCGCAGGCGCATCCGCTCCCGAAGTGCTGGTCCAGGAGGTTGTTACCTACCTGCAGGCTAAGGGCTATGGCTCGGTCGACGAGGTCGAGGTAATGCCCGAGAACGTGCGTTTTGGTCTTCCTCCAGAGATTGTTCAGGCGATCGCTTCGGCCCCGCAACCCGCGCAATAAGGCGGAAAAAGGAGTAACCGCTTCTCGCTGTTTTGGTGGTTAGCGAGGCCGCGGTTCCAGAGAGTCGTAGATGAGCAAAATTTCAGAGAACCCGCAGAAGCCGGACCAGCAAAAACAGCCGCGGTTCGGCCGGTTGGATCTTGCCTTGCATCAGGTGGCCGAAGGCATCCGCCGCTCCAAGGAGTGGCTGCTCGGACAGCAGCACCCCGACGGCTACTGGTGTGGAGAGCTCGAGGCCGACGTGATGCTCGAGGCCGACTACATCTTCATGCACAAGCTGCTCGGGACAGGAGACCCTGGGAAGCTGCAGCGGGCGCTTAACGAGATTTTGCGGCACCAGAATGAAGATGGCGGCTGGAGCCTCTATCCTGACGGACCTTCCAACATCAATTACGGAGTCAAAGCCTACCTGGCTCTGAAGCTGATGGGCTGGTCTGCGGATCACCCTGTCCTGGTGAAGGCCCGCGAATGGGTCCTGGCAAATGGCGGCGTGGTCGAGTGCAACACCTTCACCAAGATCTATCTCTGTGCGCTTGGGCAGTATGACTACGATGCCGTTCCTGCAGTTCCGCCTGAGATCGTCCTGTTTCCCAATTGGTCTTACTTCAACATCTACGAGATCTCTTCCTGGTCGCGTGGAATTCTGGTCCCGCTCTCGATCATCTACGCCAAAAAACCGTTCAAAAAACTGCCGCCCGAGCAGTGTATCGATGAGCTCTTTGTGGGTGGCAGACAGAACGCCGATCTTCGCCTGCGCTGGGATAGGAAGAACCTGATCGGCTGGAGGAACTTCTTTCTCTTCACCGACCGGATGGTGCACTGGTTTGAGCGGGTCCACATTCGTCCCCTGAGGAAGGTGGCGATTCGCCGGGCAGAAAAGTGGATGCTGGCTCGTTTTGAGAAGTCCGATGGACTGGGCGCGATCTATCCGGCGATGCTGAATTCGATTGTGGCCCTCCGCTGTCTTGACTACTCCTTCGATGACCCGCAGATGATCCGGGCGATGGACGAGTTCGAAAAGCTCGGCATCGATTGCCCTGAGGGAACACCCGACTACCCGACCCCGACCTTTCGGATGCAGCCCTGCTTCCCGCCGGTATGGGATACCGCGCAGGCGATGTACGCTCTGGGCGAGGCTGGCGTCAGCCGTACCGATCCCCAGATGCTGAAGGCAGCCGAGTGGATACTCTCCAAAGAGATCCGTACCAAGGGGGACTGGGCCGAAAAGGTCAGGAATGTGGAGCCTGGCGGCTGGTGTTTCGAGTTTAACAACGAGTTTTACCCGGATATCGATGATACTGGGCAGGTTCTGCTGGCCCTCAACTGTGTGGATTATCCCAAGGAGCGTTATCACTACGAGGTCTGCCAACGTGCCCTGAACTGGGTATGGGCCATGCAGTGCAAGAGCGGCGGGTGGGCGTCTTTCGACAAAGACAACACCAAGATGATCTTCCAGTACATCCCGTTTGCGGACCATAACGCGATGCTGGACCCGCCGACGGTAGACATCACCGGCCGGATGCTGGAGATGCTCGCCCTGTATGGGTTCACCCGCAAAGATCCGAGAGTCGAAAAGGCTGTCCAGTTCATCCTTAAGGATCAGGAGCCTGATGGCAGCTGGTTTGGCCGCTGGGGCGTGAATTATCTCTATGGCACCTTCCTGGTCCTTCGCGGCCTGGAGGCGATGGGAGTGTGGAATCACGAGCCCGCCATCCAGCAGGCTGCCGAATGGATACGAAGTGTCCAGAACGCCGACGGAGGATGGGGTGAGACCTGCGGGACCTACGACGATCCGAACCAGAGGGGAATCGGTCCCAGCACACCATCACAGACGGCATGGGCGATTCTAGGTTTGCTGGCTGCGGGAGATACGCGATCAGATTCGGTTGCCAAGGGAGTTCGCTGGTTGATTGAGCGTCAGCATGAGGACGGAAGCTGGGATGAGCTGGTACCGGGACGGAACGGCGAGAGCTACTACACGGGAACGGGTTTTCCGCGCGTGTTCTATCTTGGCTATCACCTCTACAAGCAGTACTTCCCATTGCTGGCGTTGACGACATATGAGCGCGCCATGAAGCGCGAGGCAGCCGAATCGGCTGCGTAACAGACTTTTTCTTTGGAGGAGCCTCCGAATGGCAGTACCGGTTTCACAGGCCTGGACGGTCGCATCGTATGTGCTGAAGCAGAAGATCAAGGGACGAAAACGGTATCCCCTGGTCCTGATGCTCGAACCTCTCTTCCGCTGCAACCTTGCATGCGCGGGTTGCGGGAAGATTCAGTATCCCGCCCACATCCTCAAGTCCGATCTCTCCCCGGAAGAATGCTTCCGCGCGGTGGAAGAGTGCGGCGCACCGATGGTATCGATCCCGGGCGGGGAGCCTCTGCTGCATCCGAAGATGCCGGAGATCGTAGCCGGATTGGTTGCGCGTAATAAGTACGTCTATATGTGCACGAACGCGCTGCTTCTTAAAGAAAAGCTTCATCTCTTCAAGCCTTCGAAGTACCTCTCTTTCTCTGTCCACGTGGATGGCGAGCGTGAGCATCACGACTTTTCCGTCTGCCGTGAGGGCGGATATGACATCGCCATGGAGGGCATCCGCGCCGCTGTTGCCGCAGGCTTCCGCGTGACGACCAATACGACGCTCTTCGATGGCGCCGACCCGAACAGCGTGCGCCGCCACTTCGATCAGTTGATGGCTGCCGGTGTGGAGAGCATGATGGTCTCGCCGGGTTACACCTACGACAAAGCTCCCGACCAGAACCACTTCCTGGGCAAGGCGAAGTCGCGGCGACTCTTCCGGGCGATTCTGTCCAATCGGAAGAAGACCTGGCAGTTCAACACCCATCCTCTCTTCTCCGAGTTCCTGATGGGCAAGCGCAACTTCGAGTGCACACCTTGGGGCATGCCCACCTTCTCGATCTTCGGCTGGCAGAAGCCCTGCTATCTCCTGCAGGACGGCTATGCCGATACGTTCCAGGAGTTGATGGAGACGACCGAGTGGGAGAACTACGGAGCGAAGAGCGGCAATCCACGTTGCGCAAACTGCATGGTGCATTCAGGACACGAGGCAAGCGCGGTCGACTACAACTTTAGCTCGCTCAAAGGATTCCTGGTGACTGCGTCGAAGTATATGTTCCCCTCCACGTATCCTGATCCGGATGCCCAGAAGCTGCTCAACGAATGGAAGCCGGAGCACGCAACTCCTCTGGTGCAGATTCAGAGCAGTGCATCGGACAACGAGCTTCAGACGGTCTCGGGAGACTAAGGAACCATGGCGACAGAGCAACAGGAACACTTGAAGATTGAGCAGTTGCGCCAGCACAGCGCCGATGAGATTGAGACCATTGCGGGCCGCGAAAAAGAAAATCTCGAGGGATGGATCCCGAGTCTCGCAACCGATACTGAAATTCGTGAGGCGCTGGAGAAGGCCTTCGATTATCGCGGCGATATCACCATCACTCTTAAGGACGGCGCGAAGGTGGAGGGTTATCTCTTCGATCGCCGCTCCGGAAGTTCGCTGAAAGATTCTTTTGCACGCGTTCTCCCGACGAACGACCGTACCAAGGTGAACGTGGCCTACTCCGATATTGCCGCACTGGCGTTTAGCGGAAGGGACGCGGCGGCGGGTAAGACCTTCGAGGCCTGGGTGAAGAAGTACTGGGAGAAAAAGGCCGCCGGCGAGAAGAACATCCAGATTGAGCCGGAGAAGCTGGACTAAGGCAACTCCTTCTTCGCTGGGCTCCCGAATCCCTGGGGAAACAAGACGTGCGTGCATTCATCACCGGAGCGACAGGCTTTGTAGGGTCCCACGTGGCTCAGAGGTACGCGGCCGAGGGTGCAAAGCTGCGTCTGCTGACCCGCAAGACCAGCAACCTGAGTGCAATCGAAGGCCTCGACGCCGAGATTGTGACCGGCGATCTGCGACAGCCGGAGGGGCTGCGCAGCGCAATTGCAGGATGCGATGCGCTGGTGCATGTCGCCGCCGATTACAGGCTCTGGGTTCGCGATCCACGTGAGATGTATGCGGCTAACGTCGATGGCACGAGAGACCTGTTGCGCATTGCGCGGGAGGCCGGGGTTAGCCGTGTCATCTACACATCGAGCGTAGCGACGATGGGATTCAAGTCGGATGGTTCCGTCGTGGATGAGGATACTCCTGTCGCGCTGGCCGACATGATCGGCCACTACAAGCGCTCGAAGTTCCTGGGAGAGCAGGAAGCCATCAAGGCCGCCAGAGCGGGGCAGCACGTGATGATCCTGAACCCTACGACTCCCATCGGACCGGGTGATGCCAAACCTACGCCGACCGGCAGGATCATCGTCGACTTTCTGAACCGCAAATTTCCTGCATACGTAGAGACTGGTCTGAACCTGGTCGACGTCAGCGAGGTCGCGAGGATGCACTTTGTAGCTCTTGACCATGGGCGACCGGGCGAGCGCTATATCCTGGGCGGCGAAAATCTTACGCTGAAGCAGATTCTCGATCGCATGTCGGCAATCACCGGACTGCCGTCGCCAAGCATGAAGGTTCCTCACGCGGTGGCGATGGCGTTTGCGTTCTTCGACGAAACGTTCACCGGCAAGCTCCTAAAGAAGGAGCCTCGTGCAACGGTAGAGGCCGTCCGCATGGGCAAGAAGATGATGTTTGCCTCCTCCTCCAGAGCGGAGCGCGAGCTCGGCTTCAAGCATGTGCCCATCTACCACGCGCTGCGTTCCGCGATTGACTGGTTTGTGACGCATGGTTATGCGTCTGCACCTCAGGGGCAGACCCCATGAGAATTGGGATCATCGCCGCCCTGCCAGGCGAGTTGAAGCCGCTGGTTCGAGGCTGGGAGCCACAGAACTCCGGCGTGAAGGGGCTCTCGGTATGGAAGACGCTGCGCCGCGGCGATGAGCTGATCGCCGTGAGCGGAGGCATGGGAGCGAACGCTGCGCTGCGGGCATTTACCGCTGCCGAATTTTTGGGTGTATTGGACATGGTGCTCTCCGTCGGATGGGCCGGAGCTCTGACGCCGCAGATGCGGACAGGGACGTGCTACGCACCCGGCGAGGTGATCGATGTGCAGACCGGGGAGCGGTTCGCTTCGGCGGCGGGGGACAGCACGATTCGTCTGGCGACGACTCCCCAGGTTGCCGATGCGGCAGAGAAGCAGCGGCTGCACGAGAGCTACAGGGCTGGCCTGGTAGACATGGAAGCCGTAACCGTGGCGCGTCTGGCGGAGATGCGGCGTGTGCCGTTCTACTGTTTCAAGGCGGTCTCGGATTCATCGCAGGCGGAGCTGCCCGATCTGAATCGCTTTATCGACACGCAGGGGCAGATGCAGATGACGTTGTTTGTCGCGCATGCGGCGGTGCGTCCGCGTTACTGGGGGGCACTGATGGAGCTTGGGCGCAATAGCTCTGTGGCCGCGCGCGCGCTTGCAGAGAGCGTCAACCGATTTCTGGAAGAACAGACGAAGGGGAACACCCCTTGAACGGAGAATGGAATCAGTGAGCAATGAGCAGGCGACAGTTCCCGCGACGATGCGCGCGGCAGTGTATCGCGGAGTCAACGATGTTCGTGTGGAAACGATCCCAGTGCCGCAGATCGGGCCCGGCGAGGTGCTGGTGAAGATTCACACCTGCGGGATCTGCGGGACAGACCTCAAGAAGATTCACACCGGGTCCCACTCGGCTCCGCGCGTCTTCGGACACGAGATGGCGGGAACAATCGCCGCGGTAGGCGAGGGCGTGCAAGGCTTCGCCGTCGGTGATCGCGTGATGGCGTATCACCACATTCCCTGTGGTGAGTGTTTCTATTGCCGCAAGCACACCTTCGCGCAGTGCGAGACCTACAAGAAGGTAGGCTGCACCGCTGGTTTTGAGCCCGCGGGTGGCGGCTTTGCAGAGTACATCCGGGTGATGGACTGGATTGTGCGGCGCGGACTGGTGAAGATTCCGGAAGAGGTCTCCTTCGAGCAGGCCGCATTTATCGAGCCGACCAACACCTGCTATAAGGCCATCGACATGCTCAAGCTGCAGCAGGATGATACGGTGCTGGTCATCGGACAGGGGCCGATCGGAATTCTGCTGGCTGCACTGGCGCACAGGACTGGAGCGACTGTGCTGACCAGCGACCTCTATCCGGAGCGCCATGATGTTGCGGCGAAGTTCGGATTGAACAAGCCGCTGAACGCACGGCAGGATATTGTTGCCGAAACGAAGGATGCGACCGCCGGCAGAGGGGCCGATGTTGCCCTGTTGGCTGTCGGGGGCAATGCCCTGATCCAAGTCGCGATGGATGCGATTCGCCCCGGCGGCCGGGTGATGCTGTTTGCTGCAACCCAGCACGGCAAGGCGCCGTTCGATCCCGCAGCGGTCTGTATGGACGAGAAGACACTGATGGGGTCGTACAGTGCGTCGGTAGCGATTCAGGATGAGGTATCGAAGTTGGTGCTGGAAGGGCCTCGCAAAGGCTTCGATCTGACGCAACTGATCTCGCACCGTTTTTCGCTTGAAGATGCGGTTGCGGCGATCGAACTGGCGTCTCATCCGCAGCCGGATTCCATGAAGATCGTCATTCAGCCCGGACTTTAGAGCGGATAACCTGGCGATGTTTATCTGATCTGAACGGCGATCGTCTATTCGCGATTGCGCTTTTTGATCTCGACGTTCAGGCGCTTGATCTTCTGGTTCAGCGTGGAGAGCGGAATGCGGAAGTACTCCGCTGCCTCGGTCTGGTTCCAGTGGCAGCGTTCGAGGCGGTCGGTAATGATGCGGCGCTCGATCTCCTCCATCAGGTCGAAGAGGGAGGCGTTCGGCTGCTGCTCTAGCAGAGTAGCCGAGTAGGTATTTCCCGTAAGCTGCTGGGGCAGCAGCTCCGGCTGAATGATCTTGCCCGTGGAGAGAACGACGCCGCGCTCCATAGCGTTCTCAAGCTCGCGCACGTTGCCGGGCCATTCGTAGTCCATCAGGATGCGCATGGCTTCGGGGGAGAGCGTGCGCTCTTCCATGCCGTTCTCGTTCGAATAGAGGCGGAGGAAGTGGCCAGCGAGAAGAGGAACGTCCTCGCGGCGCGACCGCAGGGGCGGAAGCTCGAGCGTGATGACATTCAGCCGATAGAAGAGGTCTTCGCGGAAGCGGCCTGCGCGCACTGCATCCTGCAGGTTGACGTTGGTGGCGGCGATGATGCGCACGTCAACCTGAATCTCCTGGGTTCCGCCGAGCTGCATGAAGCGGCGGTCCTGCAGGACGCGGAGAATCTTGGCCTGCATATCCATGGTCATCGTGCCGATCTCGTCGAGGAAAAGCGTGCCGCTGTTGGCGACTTCGAAGAGGCCTTTCTTGGCTGCGATTGCCGAGGTGAAGGCTCCCTTGACGTGACCGAAAAGGGTCGATTCGAGCAGCTCCGAGGGAACGGCTCCCGTATTGACAGGGACGAAGGGGTGGTCGCGGCGGGGAGAGTTGGCGTGAATGGCCTTCGCGATCAATTCCTTGCCGGTGCCGCTCTCTCCCTGAATCAGCACTGTGGAACGACTGGGCGCGACCTGGGAGACGAGGTCGAAGAGCTTGAGCATCGGCTCGCTCTTGCCGACGATGTTCTCGAAGTTGTAGCGCTGCTTGAGGGTCCGTTTAAGCTGAACGACCTCTTCTTCCGCGCGATGACGGGCAATGGCCGTGCGAATGTCGGCAAGCAGCTTCTCGTTGTCCCACGGCTTCTGAACGAAGTTCTCCGCGCCGGCGCGGATGGCGTCGACGACGTTGCCCATGGTGCCGAAGGCGGTGATCATGATGACCGGCAGGGTCGGATACATCTCCACGATGCGTGGCAGAAGGTCGAGGCCGCTCTCGCCCGGAAGGGCAAGGTCCAGCAGAAGCAGGTCGAACTGATTGCGCGATAGCTGCTCCATTCCGGAGACGCCGTCGATCGCCAGAGTGACGGTGAATCCCTCGAGCGTCAGCATGGTCTCCAGGGAATCACGTATGCCGGCTTCGTCGTCGATGATGAGGATGCGGGGGTTTCCAGCGATATGATCTGCCGCGCGCCGAGAGGTGGACTCCTCGGCCGCGTCTGTGGTGATGTCAGGCATGAATCGTCTTCCTATCCTGCTCCTCCGGAGAGGCAGGCATGGTTGCAGTCGGAGGGAGCGCACGGGCAGCGGATACAGGGAACTCCAGCTGGAACGCGGTTCCTACGCCAACCTCGCTCTCGACATGAATCTTTCCGGCGTGCTCCTGCATAATTCCATAGGTTACTGCCAGACCGAGCCCAGTGCCTTTGTGACCGCCTTCCTGCGGCTTGGTCTTGGTGGTAAAGAAGGGATCGTAGATGCGGTTGAGATGCTCGCGCTCGATACCGCTTCCGCTGTCTTGGATACGGACCAGCACGCGGCCGGCGCCATGGAAGGTAGCAATCCGAAGCGTGGCGCCGGGACGGCTGAACATGGCGTCCTTGGCGTTGAGCATCAGGTTCAGGATCACCTGCTGGAGCTTGCCGCGGTTTCCGTGAATGCCCGGAAGCTGCGCATCGAAGTTGGTCTCTACGCGTATCTGCGCGGTCTTCAGCTGATGTTCCAGAAGAACGAGCGTGTCGGCGAGGAGTTCGTTGAGATCAACATCTGAGAACTCGATTCCGCTGGTACGGGAGAAGTTCAGCAGACCGTTGACGATCTCCGACGCCCGGAAGGTCTGCTGCGTGATCTTTTCAAGCACCGGCGCTAGCCGCTCATCGTCCCGCATATGCTTGGTGAGCATCTGGGCGTAGCTGGAGATGACGGCCAGGGGCGTATTAACTTCATGGGCGACTCCGGCGGCCAGCAGACCGATGGACGAGAGCTTCTCCGACTGCGTGAGCTGCGCCTCCATCTGGATGCGTTCGGTAATGTCGTCCACAAGGATGATGCGGCCAATCGTAACGAAGTTGCGGGTCACCAGGGGGGCGATGGCGATGTTGGCCACGCGCGACTCACCGGAGGGCAGAGCAAGCCGGAACTTATAGAGCGTGTGCGTCCCCTGCTCATCGCGAATGGCATTGAATCGCGCCACAAAGTCGGCAGGGAAGAGCTCCGAGATGGGCTGCCGCAGGGCGCTGGCGCGCGGACGTGCGAAGAGCACCTCCATCTGGGCATTCCAGCTCTCGACCCGGTCTTCGAGGTCGACCGCGAGAATTCCGATATTGATGGATTCGACGATGTTCTCGTTGAACTCTTTGAGGCGCTCGAAGTCGGTGATCTTCTGTTCGAGCCGGCGATAGAGCTGCGCGTTCTGAATCGCAATGCCGATGTATCCGGCCAGCGACTCAAGCACCTCCATCTCTTCACTCGAGAGGAAATCGCCATCGTTGGTGCGGCCCAGTCCAATGACCGCAACGGTGCGGGTTCCCAGTCCTTCGCGATTGGCGACGCGACAGGGCACGTAGTAGTTCAGGTCGAGCCGGGCTGCCGTAAGTTGCTGCATCTCCGGCAGGCGAAGAACCTGCTGGGGGTTTTCAAGGAAGAGGTGATTGTTGGCGCCGGGAAGATCGAATTCCAGGAAGCTGAGATCGAGCGTCTTTATCTCCGCCGAAGTCACGTTGGTGAGGCCGTGCGATGCCGCCAGCTCAAACCGGCGCGTATTGCGACCGGTCTCCGCCTCCGAGGCCAGGAAGACGGCAAGCCGTGTGACCAGCAGGGTCTGGGGAAGCTGTTCGACGATAGAGTCGAGCAGCGCACGCAGGTCGGTCTGGGAATTGAGGCCGCGTCCGAACTCCACCAGCGTCTCACGGTAATCGAAGCGCCTGGGATCGAACATGCGGTCGACGCGCCCTTGGATGGCCCGCTTGAGCGGATCGAAGATCAGGCCGGTCACGATGATGGCCAGCAGCAGCCCCCACGTCCGCAGGCTCGGCAGCCTCGCGTGGACCATCTCGGCGGTCACAGCGACCACCGCGAAGTACAGGCCGACCAGCGAGCCGGTGGCCAGCGTATAGGTCACGCCCCGCTTGAAGATCAGATCCACATCCATCAGGCGATAACGCACGATGGCCCAGCTGAAGGTAAGCGGAAGAAAGACCAGAGAGAGGCCCGCAAGTTTCGTCAGCAGGCTGGGCACGTGAACATCCGCTACATAGGGGATGGCATTGAGCAGTGTAAACGGCGTGATGGCGAGTAGCGTGCCTCGCGTCAGCCACTTCAGTTGCTGCCGTTCGAGCGCGGACTGGGCCTTCCGATAACGGATACGGAAGACAATGGCCGCGATGACGTAGTAGAGGGCGAGGTAAGCGACCGAGATCTGGTCGAGCCGATGACGAAGCACTCCGGTGGCAGACCAGGAGGCGATGGCCCACGATTGCAGTCCGATCAGCAAGAGGCCGGGAAGGTAAAGCGTCGCGCAAAGAAGACGGCGCCGCACACGGTTCGCCGGTTCCTTATAGTCGTCCGAGAAGTTGACGGCGAAGTGGAGAAACAGCGCGGGCTGCAGCGCCCACGCCGCGACGTTGCCCCAGTAGATGATCCAGTCAAAGGTATCCAGCTCCGTCGTGTACTTGAAGGAGTACAGAACAAACGACACTAGGCAGAAGACGTAAAAGTGCGTCGATTTCGGCGCAGTCCAGCGACGAAAGAGGACATAGAGGCCGATGCTCAGGTACACCAGCGCGATAAAGCGCAGGCCCTGATTAATCGAGCGATCCGTCGGAACCAGGATGACCTGTATATCCAGCTTCGCCGCGTTCTTCAGGTCCGCGGCATGGGGAAGCGGGCGCAGGATGGAATAGGTGGCGTGAGCCCAGATTCCGCTGCGAAATAGCTGATGCATCAATGCGGCGGTGCGCTCGACCGTATGATCGTTGACACCAGTAAGGACGTCACCCCGTCGGATGCCTGCCCGGTCTGCAGGAGAACCCGATGGCACATATTGGGCCTGCAGTCCGCCTGCAACTTCGGTCCAGCTGACTCCGTCGGTGGGAATCTCATAGCCGTTTTCGCGCTGGAGGTTGATCAGGGCCAGCACGCAGGCAGCCAGCGTCGCGATGGCAAGCGCGACAGCCAGAATTCGCGTTTGAGCTGCGTCCTTCATTAGCCCCTTAAAACTGCTAGCACATGAGATTCCAAACTCCATGCACAACAACGGCGCGGGTTTAGATAGCCCGAATCTCCGACATTCTATGAAAAATCATAACCCGTTTTGCAAATAAGGGATACAAAGCATTTTCTGGTTTCGGGCAAACAAGAGCACCAATCTGTCACAGTACTTTTACGGAGGTTGAAAATTAATCTTCCTGTAACATTGAAAAGGAGAGCGATAACGATGTTGCGGGAGATGCACGATCCAACTGAGATTGAGGAAAGATACGTCAGTGTGGACGGCGCCCAGCTGCATTATCAGCATGCCGGTTCCGGAAGATCTCTTCTTCTTCTGCATGGCCTGGTAGGCTCGTCGAAAAACTGGCGGAAAAACATCGCATCTCTCGCCCGGCATGCGAGTGTTTATGCGCTCGATATGCTCAATATGGGAGAGTCCGACCGGATCGCCGGGCGCGATTCCAGCCTGGAGACCACGGCGGACCTGGTAGTGGCCTGCATGGATGCTCTGGGACTTGAGACTGCGGACGTCGCTGGCCACTCTCATGGCGGAGCTGTGGCGATGATGCTGGCAATCCGGCATCCCGATCGTGTTCGCAGCCTGATTCTCTTTGCGCCTGCCAACCCATACTGCGACCTTGGGCGACACCTGATCGCCTTCTACCAGACGTCACTGGGAAAGTGGTTTGCGCGCCAGATTCCCTGGCTTCCGCGCAGGCTGAAAGCAACGGCCCTGGGTCGCATGTATGGCGACCCGATGCGCGTCCCGGCGGATGCGCTGGATGGATACGTAGACGGCCTGGGGATTCCGGGGACCATCGACCATGTTCTGAATATCGTGCGGGGATGGTCGTCTGATATGCGTAAGCTGGCGACAGTGCTTTCGAAGCTTGCAGACAAGCCGACGCTGCTGATCTGGGGAGATCGCGACCGGGCCGTGGGCCTCAATTCAGCCGAGAGGCTGCAGCGGGTCTTGCGCCAGTCCCGGCTGATGGTGCTTCCCGGGGTCGGTCATATCCCTTTTGAAGAGATGCCTGAGACCTGCAATGTCGCTATGGGAGAGTGGCTCCAGAGGCGTCAGCTTCCACATTAGGCAGCCCCAGATCAAAGGTCTGCGTGACCCAGGATCGCAGCGCCTTCTGCATCTGGACGAGCTTTGCGCCGGGTGAGGAGGGCACTCCCTGAAAGAAATGTTCCGCTCCTTCGATCCAGATAATCTCCCTTGGTTCGGCGGCATGTTTCAGGATAGGATTCATCAGGGCTCTGGGACCGAACTGGTCTTCAGCGCCGCTGATAAAGAGCTTTGGCTGTGGGCACCGTTCAAGAAACTCATACGCATAGCTGCGGCCTTCGGCACGATAGGGAACTCCCAGGCCCACGAGACCATGGACGAGGGGATCTCCGCAACCGAGCTGCAGACTGATAAATGATCCAAAGGAGAATCCCGCGACTAGCACCGGAAGGCCAAGATTTGCATCCAGCCAATCCAGCGCCGCCCGAGCGTCGTTCAGCTCACCCGGACCATGATCGTGTGTACCCTCGCTCAGGCCAACTCCTCTGAAGTTGAACCGCAGCACAGGCAGGCCCAGGCCGGAGAAGACCTTCATCGCGTGATAGACCACCTTGTTGTGCATGGTCCCGCCGCCCAGCGGGTGAGGATGGCATACGAGCGCCGCGAAACGAGCATTGCCGCTTCCCGTGTTCAGTACAGCCTCGAGCTTGCCCGCCGGCCCGCGAAGGTCGTCAATGGAGCGAATCACAGATCCGGAAGAAGAAGACATAAAAGCACCGTCTTTTATAAGTTTAGCGAGCGAAGTCATTCGTAAAAACGGGCCCGAAATCACTGTATCGTATGCTGTAAGTCATATGCCAGTTGATCCCGTTCAGCTTACCCGCCAGCTCGTCGATATCGAATCCACCACTTACCACGAGGGAAGAGCGGGGGCGTTTCTGCACGAGTACCTTCTGGTCCAGGGTTATGCTGTGGAGCGCATGCCGGTCAGCCAGCCGGACCGCATTCTTACACCCGGCGCCGGGGACGGGGATCGCTTCAACGTCTATGCCGCAATGCCCGGCGTCACGCCGGATGTGGTCCTTTCGACCCACATGGACACCGTCCCTCCTTACTTTGGCTGCACAGAAGACGACGAGTTCCTTTATGGCCGCGGAACCTGCGACGCCAAAGGCATCATCGCTGCGCAGATCGCCTCTGCGGACCGCCTGCGCGATGCAGGAGTGAAAGTCGGCATGCTGTTTGTGGTGGGTGAAGAGCGGGACTCTGCCGGAGCCAAAGAGGCCAACCTTCATCCCAAAGGATCGAAGTTCCTGATCAACGGCGAACCTACAGAAAACCGCCTTGCGCTGGCCTCAAAGGGATCCCTGCGCGTAGAACTCCGGGCGAAGGGAAAGATGGCCCACTCGGCCTATCCGGAGCTGGGCGAATCGGCCATCAACAAGCTTGTAGAAGCCCTGCACGACGTCCTCGCCATGCCGCTGCCGGTCGAGCCCGAGATCGGCCCATCGACCCTCAACATCGGACTCGTCGAAGGCGGACGCGCCCCCAACGTCATCTCCGACAAGGCGGAGGCCCACATCCTCATCCGGCTGGTCGGTCCGTCGGGGGAGATCCGCCAGAACATCCTGCAGACCGTAGGGGACCGTGCCGATGTGACCTTCTCGCTCGATCTGCCGTTCGTGCGGATGCGTAAGGTGGGTGATCTTCCGACGATGGTGGCAAAGTTTACGACCGATATTCCATCGCTCACGGCATGGGGCGAACCGTTTCTTCTGGGGCCGGGGTCGATTCTCGTGGCGCATACGCCAGACGAGAAGATCGCCAAGAAGGAGCTGCTGGAGGCGGTGGACCTGTACTACGACCTTGCTACCGGTCTGGCAGGCTAACAGGGAATCAGGCGAGATTCAGCAGGGAATTAGGGACGCGTTTTCCTCACTGGTCGCGGGCTTAACATAGAGTCATGGCCGCCGAGTTTACGCACCTTCATCTCCACACTGATTACTCCCTGCTCGACGGCGCCTGCGATGTCGACAAGCTTGCCAGCCACCTGAGCAAGATCGGCCAGAAGGCCGCCGCCATGACGGATCACGGCAATATCTATGGCGCGGTCCACTTCTTCGACGCCATGAAGAAGAAGGACATCAAGCCCATCCTCGGGTGCGAGCTATATTTGTCCGAGACCGCGGACCACCGCGAGATGTCCGGCGGCTACAACCACTTTCTAGTTCTTGCCGAAAACGAAGAGGGCTACCGCAACCTCGTCCGCCTCACCAGCGAAGCCGCGCTGCACGGCTTCTACCGCAAGCCCCGCGTCTCCAAGGAATTTCTTTCGAAGCACACCAAAGGTCTCATTGCTTTTTCCGGCTGTCTTGCCGGTGAGCTCAATCAGCACCTGATGGCCAACAAGTACGAGGAGGCCAAGAAGACCGCCGGCATGTTCCAGGATATGTTCGGGAAGGAAAACTTCTTCCTTGAGGTGCAGGACCACGGCCTGGAGCCGGACAAGCCCGTTCGTGAAGCTCTCTACCGCATGGAGAAAGAGCTGGGCATCCCGCTGATCGCCACCAACGACTCGCACTACGTCGCCGACGATGACTCCCGCGCCCACGAGATCCTGCTCTGCGTCCAGACTGCGGGCTCGATGAACGATCCCAATCGGTTCAAGTTCGACACCCAGGAGTTTTACATCAAGTCGGCCGAAGAGATGCATCGTCTCTTCGCCGACAATCCTGATGTCTGCACGCGGACGATGCAGTTCGTCGACCGCTGCAACCTCAAGCTCAGCAAGGTCGACAATCCCTTTCCGGACTTTCCGTTGCCCGAAGGCTACGACCTCGACAGCTACTTCGAAGCCGTGTGCCGCGAAGGCCTAAAGAAGCGCCTTGAGACCGACGTCGCCCATCTCCGCTCCATTGGCCTGCTCAAGAAGACCATCGCCGATTACGAAGAGCGTCTGAACCGCGAGCTGGACTGCATCAAGCAGATGAAGTTCCCCGGCTACTTCATGATCGTATGGGACTTCATCCGCTACGCCAAGGAACAGGGAATTCCCGTCGGCCCGGGCCGTGGCTCCGCTGCCGGTTCTCTGGTTGCCTATGTCATGGAGATCACCGACATCGACCCGCTCCAGAACGAGCTGCTCTTTGAGCGCTTCCTGAATCCCGAGCGCGTGTCCATGCCTGATATCGATATCGACTTCTGCATGAACCGCCGCGGCGAGGTCATCGAGTACGTCAAGCGCAAGTACGGCATCGACCAGGTCGCGCAGATCATTACCTTCAATACCATGGCCGCCAAAGCGGCCATCAAGGACGTAGGCCGTGCCCTCGAGATGCCCTACGGCGAGGTGGACCGCATCGCCAAGATGATTCCCGCAACCATCGGGATCACCATCGATGCTGCGCTGAAAGACAATGGCCCTCTGGCCACGGCGTACGACGGCGATCCCAAGGTCAAGGAGCTGATCGATACGGCGATGCGCCTTGAAGGCCTGGTTCGCGGAGCCGGAGTCCACGCCGCTGGTGTCGTGATCGCGCCTAAGCCGCTTACCGAGCTTGTTCCGGTCACCCGCACCAAGGACGAGGCTACCGTCACCGCCTACGATATGAAGGCCGTCGAGAAGATGGGCCTTCTCAAGATGGACTTCCTCGGCCTGACGACTCTCACCGTCATCGACGACTGCTTGAAGCTGATCAAGCAGACGACCGGTGAGGTGATCGACATGGCGAAGATCCCGCTTGATGATGCGAAGACCTACGAGCAGGTCTTCCATAAGGCTTTAACCTCCGGGGTCTTCCAGTTTGAATCCGGCGGTATGCGCGACGTTCTGCGCCGCTACAAGCCCACCACGGTCGAAGACCTCACCGCACTCAACGCGCTCTACCGTCCCGGTCCGATCCAGGGCGGCATGATCGACGACTTTATCGAGCGCAAGTGGGGCCGCCGCGCGGTCGAGTACATGTTCCCGGAGCTCGAGCCCATCCTCAGGGAGACGCTAGGCGTCATCGTCTACCAGGAGCAGGTCATGCAGATTAGCTCCGCCATCGGCGGCTATTCGCTCGGCGGCGCCGACCTCCTGCGTCGAGCCATGGGTAAGAAGAACCCTGAGGAGATGGCCAAGCAGCGCGACACCTTCATGGCCGGTGCTGCCCAGCTGAAATTCGACAAGAACAAGGCTGGCCAGCTCTTCGACCTGATGGAGCAGTTCGCCGGATATGGCTTCAACAAGTCGCACTCGGCGGCCTACGCTCTGCTGGCGTATCACACGGCGTGGCTCAAGACCCACTACCCGGTCGAGTTCATGGCCGCGCTGCTGACCAGCGAAACCTCGAAGCCCGAGAACGTCGTCAAGTACATCGGCGAGTGCCGCGAGATGAACATCCCGGTCGTGCCGCCCAACGTCCAATTCTCCGATGCGAACTTCACCCCAATCATCACCGACAGCGGCAAGGCCATTGGCTTCGGTCTCGCCGCCATCAAGAACGTCGGTCACAACGCCATCCTTTCCATCATCGAAGCGCGCACTGCTTTAAAGCAGGAGGGAAAACAGGGCTTCGCTTCACTCTACGAATTCTGCGAGAAGGTGGATCTGAGCCGCCTCAATAAGCGCGTGCTTGAATCACTCATCAAGGCAGGTGCGATGGATGCCTTCGGCAATCGCGCCCAGATGACTGCTGCCCTCGATTCAGCGATGGAGAGCGCGCAGAAGGCCCAGCGTGATGCTGCCGCCGGTCAGCACGGACTCTTCGGCATCTTCGATGCGGGCGGACCTGCAGGTGGATCAAGCCACGACAAACTTCCCAGCGTTCCCGAGTGGGACGAGCACACGCGTCTTCAGTGCGAGAAGGAAGTTCTCGGTTTCTTTGTCTCCGGCCACCCGATGGACAAGTACCGCGAGAAGCTACGGAATATGAAGGTCGTCACCACGGCTGCGGCCGTCGAGATGAAACCCGAGCCGCAGGTCTTCCGCCGCGGACGTGATGAGCAGCCGCAGAACGAGATTCAGATCCCGGGCGTTATCACCGGGCTCAAGGTGGCGAAGTCCAAACGTTCGGGGGAGCTTTATGCCCAGGCCACACTTGAAGACACGACCGGCAAGATTGAACTGATCGCATTCCCCCAGTCTTACGAGAAGCTGGCCGAGAAGCTGAAGATCGAGGTTCCGGTTCTCGTTCGCGGCGTCCTGCGCGGCGAAGAGGACTCCGCTCCCAAGCTGGCCATCTCAAACATCCAGGCGCTTGAGGATGTAAAGATCAAGCTCCCTGAGGCGCTCCGCATCAAGGTGCCACTGCATCATCCTGACGGCGCCTTGCTTGAGAAGCTGCACGAGATCCTGATGACCGCTCCCGGCAAGGGCAAGCTCCTGCTGGACCTTGAAGAGCCAGGCGAATTCTGTGCTGTGCTGGAGCCCAACGGTGTCTCCGTCGCCGCCGATCGTCTTTTTATTGACCGCGTCGAAGAACTGGTCGGCCAGGGCGGCGTGCGGGTTATCGAATAGCTCAATGGCAATCCGAAGAGCTGCTCGCGTATGCAAAATGGCAGGGTAGGTTAGAAGCGCAGGACGGGCCCCAGTTGCACGCCCCAGTTCGTCGTGTTGATGTAGTTGTCGTGCGACATGAAGTAGAGACGTGGGGGCGTCCCGATGCCGTCTGGATCGCGCACAGTGCTCTTGACGCGAATGAGGGTCTGCACGGCAGTGGCGCGGAAACCGAAGTGTTCATTCAGCCGGATCTCTCCGGAAGCGGTGGCTGAAGCGGCGAAGTTGAAGTTTCGCTTCAGCGCGGCCGGATCCTCGCCGGTTTTGGAATACGTTGCGAACCCCGGCGCCAGGCCGACCTTCACAGCGTAGCGTTTGGTCGAGTAGCCGGATCGAACGCCGAAGGTCGCCGTCGTCAGGGTTCCTCCTACGCTGAGCGCCGATACAGGGCTCGCATCCGGATAGACCGAGACATCGCTGACGAAGTCCAGATAACGCCGCATCCTTATGCCCAGCGTAAGCCCGGTGCCCGCGGCGGTTGTGCGGCAGTTTGTGCATGATGTGTGATTCGTCAAAAGCCCCATGGTCGAGTAATGAGGGAACAAATCAATATGTTCAACCGGTTGCTCCGACATCAGGTGTTGGAACCGAATCTGGACAGGTGACTGGTATTCGCTGGGATGTTCGTAGTCGCGATACCAGGGATAGCGTCCGCGCAGCATGTTGGCCAGAGAGCGCGGAGGATTGAGAGACGACCGCACGACCTTCCAGCCAAAGTTGTCGGGACTGCGATGCACCAGGGGGTCAGAGATATAACGGTCGATGGCGTCCTCTCCCATCAGCCATAGCGTGCCCACCATCGGAGTGATGATGAAGTCGACCCATCCAGTGTTGTTGGTGTAAGTCGTGTTCGGATTTTCGCAGTAGTCCGGCGTTCCCGGATGTTTGCTGCAGCGGATGGGATAGGTGAATCCTCCCTGGTTGAAGATGGCTGTCTCTCCCAGGGGACCAATCTCCCATTGGGTCGAATAGACTGTCGTCCACAGAAAGGCGCGGAAGCGGCTGCGCCAGTACTCCCGGCTTCGCGAGATCTCCAGGTTGCGCCCACGCGGATCGTTCTGAACGAGGATGTAACCGGAGATGGCGCCTTGCATGGGATGACCGATGTAGTTGACCTGAATACTGTCGCCATCGTTCCAGCGGCGCATATTGAACTGCTGCAGAGAAGCCCAGTAGTTCGACCAGAATGGCTTGTTAAGCAGCAGATGCCGGTCCTTCTGATCTGCCGTCATAACGCGTGTCACATTCTGCAGCATGTCGAAAGAAAGCGACTGCAGCAGAAGTCCCTTCCAGTGAAATGGCTCAACCATCTCAGGATGGTGGACGGTGCGTCCTCCCAGAGCAACTACGTCATAGGTATCTGTCGATGTATAGTAGGGCCGGAAGAATTGGCCCTGATACGAACTGCTGCTCGGGCTGGAGTCAGCCGCGCTGATGTCGAGATGAGGCTGGGGGCCATCGATCAGGTTTGCCGTCGAAGGAACTGCGCTCATTCCATCCGGCACAACCTCCGGCGCCTGCCCGAAACAGAGACAGCTAAAAAAAACAGAAATTCCAACAGCAAAGCGGAAACGCATGAATTACTTTCTGTCCATAGGGATTGATTCCGGCGGTATGTCCCTCACCAAAGGGAAATCAATGTTGCTTGATCTCCAGTCGAAGAGGGGTATGCATTACGGATTCCCGATCCGGAGCGATAGCCTTTACGCATAGGACAGCCTCGGAGAGTGCAAAGAGGCTTCTTCATTGCGAAAGCTATCCTCCTAATTTTAGCTACGATGCAACTTAGCGGCCATCCGCTGTATCTTCAGCAGTTAACAGTGCGGCACTCGGATGCGCATATCGCATACAATCGGAAGAGAGCAGGACAAGCTGAAGATATGGCCGAAAAAGAAGCAAGCACCGCAACCCATGCAGGAACCAGCGCTCCGCAGATTCCAGAGGCGTGGGCCCGTACAGAGTTAGCGAGACATCCACAGCGTCCTTATCCGATGGATTTTATTCAGGCACTCTTCACAGGCTTCAGCGAGATTCATGGCGATCGCGCCTTCGGCGACGATCAGGCGATGTCGGCAGGTATGGCATGGTTTCATGGCGAGCCGGTCATGGTGATTGGAAACCTGAAGGGACGCACCCTGAAAGAGCGTGTGGCCCGCAAGTTCGGCTCGCCTGATCCCGAGGGGTATCGCAAGGCTTTGCGGGCGATGAAGATCGCCGAGAAGTTCTCGCGGCCCATTTTTACCTTTATCGACCTTGCAGGGGCCTATCCCGGCATCGGTGCGGAGGAACGCGGACAAGGCGAAGCGATTGCCCGTAACCTGCTTGAGATGTCGCGGCTGCGTGTCCCTACCATCGCCACCATCACCGGCGAGGGCGGCTCCGGTGGAGCGCTTGCGCTTGCGGTGTCCGACCGCGTCCTGATGCTTGAAAACTCGATCTACTCGGTCATCTCGCCGGAAGGTTGCGCCTCCATCATGTGGAAGGACGCCGGCAAAAAACAACAGGCAGCCGCCGCGCTGAAGTACACCGCCGCCGATGTCCGTGCCCTTGGCTGTGTCGACGATGTTCTCCCGGAGCCCGGGGAGGGAAGTCACGCCGATGCGCCCGCTACGTTCGCTGCACTGGATGAGCGGCTGCAGTTTCACCTGGCAGCCCTTCGCGCGCTTCCTCTGGATCAGCTTCTGGAGGAGCGTTACCGCAAGTTCCGGAATATAGCGCAGTTTTATACCAGCGATTCTGCTGGAGCACAGACGCCGGCCACGGTCGGCGCATAGCGCGGCGGCGTTGGCCCGCCCTTGGAGCATACTGGTTGTCGTATCCGTCGGACCCAACGACCCCGCATCGGAGAGCAGGGAAGGCCTTTCAGGCAGCCCGGTTCGCCGCGGCCCTAGCCTGGGCGATATCCTCGCGGCTGCTGGCGGACAGTTCCGCGCGCGGACTTACCACCCGCCTCAACGTGGATGTGTGGCAGCCCTTTCTCAGTGGGATATTCCTTCTGTTCCTGCTGGGGATCGGATACTTCCTGCTGGAGACGATCGCAAGGCGCCCGGCATCCATGCGCTCCGTGCTTGGACTTCCCACACGTTCTACTGCCGGAGAAGAATGGCTCACCGGAGCTGCGATCGGCTGGGGGATGGTCATCCTGGCCGTCCTGCCCATGGCTCTCACCAACCGTCTGCATGTCACCTTCTGGACCGAGCCAGGAACGCTTCGGCTGTTGATCGCCAACATCTTTTCTGTCGCCGCAGCCAGTCTGGCGATCGAAGTCATCTTCCGCGGCTACCCGTTTCGTTGCCTGGTCGATGGTATCGGTCCTGTTGCTGCCACGCTCTGCATGACGGTTTTGTATGCACTTGCAGAGGTAATGGTCAACGGCGCCAGTTCTACCGGCGTGCTCGTTGCTCTGCTGATGGGCGTCCTATTCTCTGTCGCATGGTTCAGAACACACGGCCTGTGGCTTGCCTGGGGGATGCACTTTGCATGGACGGCCAGCATGGGAATCCTTTTTGGCCTTCCGGTTGGAGGACGTCACCATCTCTCTGTGCTGGTCGCGACGATTGCCCGGGGCAGCCGGTGGCTCACAGGAGGCCGCTACGGACCGGAGGCTGCGCGCTTCACTCTGGTGGCGCTCGCCATCGGTCTGGTCGTTCTGGTTCGAGTCACCCGTGACTACGCCTGGAACTATACGCATCCGCCCATCGTGCCGGGAGGCTATCCCATGGAGGCGAAGCCGCCCGCCGAGCACGTCGCCATGGAGCAGGCGGCTCAGAGCCGTCCTCCCGCGCTGGTCCAGATCCTTCCCTCCACGCCGCAGGGTCCGACCGTTAATCACCCTCCCGGCGAATCCAGCCGACAGCCCTCCTCCGGCACCTAAGCATCTCTCTCTCTTTCACAGCCTGGAAAACCATTCGCCGCCTCCCACTTGTCAAAAGAGATGAGAAGGCGCAAGCTTGTTTCTACCCGAGGTGCTTCCATGGCGACGCACACGCACAGTTGGGTTTTCTTTGCAGGGCTCTTCCTCCTCTCTGCTCCCTTCGTCTCGTCACAGGTCTTTGTTGTGGGAGAGAAGACCGCGACGTCTGAGATCGCCACCTCCTTTACCCCTACCAGCCTTCCACTACCGACCGACAAGCTCGGAGAACGCGGCCGCAGGGAACTGATTCGCAATCTCGAAGCAGAGCAGGGCTTCGCGCATCTTGCGCTTCCGGTCGGCGTTATAACCCTTAAGGCCAATGGGGACCTGTCTCCGGCAGGCGATAAGTACCGTCAGATGATCTATCAGAAGGGAGAGGCCGCAGGGCCGGGCGATCGTGTGATGGTGACCGCGCTTTCCATTAAGGGCGACCAGCTCGTGATTGACCTGAATGGCGGTCCCTATGCCAAGCATCGATTTCTCAGCCACATTCAGTTCAACGACAACCCTGTAGCGGCTACCACCGGGGAACGTCCCATGGGCTCGCGTATCACCCTGGTCTTTCCCGGCGGCATTCCGGACGTCTCGGCTCCTGAGGTGAAGGCGCTGCTCGCACCTGTCATTGATTTTGGGGTCAAGTCCGGAGCGCAGGCCTACGCCGACACGCTTCCTCCCCGGCTCCGGGATGCTGTCGCTGCGCACGAGGTCCTGGTCGGTATGAACCAGCGCATGGTGATTGCCTCGCTTGGAGCGCCGGAGCGTAAGGTGCGCGAAGAGAGCGGCGACGCGAATGGCGCCGTTTATGAGGAGTGGATCTACGGCCACGTTCCCCAGACCGTGAAATTTATCCGTTTCAAGGGAGACCGGGTTTCTGTAGTCGAGATCGCCGAACTGGGTAAGCCCCTCCAGATTCACGACAAGAATGAGCTCGAGGATGCTGAGGTTCCGGCCAACACACGGGTGATCGCTATGGGTGACAAGGCTCCTGGAAAAGATGGCGGCGACTCTGCTGCGCCCACACCTCCGACCCTCCGTCTGCCGGGCGAGGCTGCCCCGGCTAATGCTCAGGGAAAGGTACAGTATCCAACCGATAAGGACGCCTCCCGGCAGGCGAACCGGCAACCCATACCAGCGGTTCCAGGATCACCCGCCGATCCTCAAAGCCAGGCGCCGCCCCCCAGTGTCCAGACGACACAACCGGTCCGGCCGCAGGATATTGGCAGACAGGCGCCCTCGCTCGGCACCCAGCCGTAGCATTCGGCACCGCAACGATGTAAAATCATGGGAGCCACAACCGCAGTTCTTCTCCTTCGATTTCTACCGAGGCGCTGCCCGGACAATCCTGAGAAGTTCCGGATGTCTTCGATGCTTCTGCAAGTTATTCAGCGAGCATCGGATATCCCGCGCGCGAGCCGAAACATTCGTACCAGGGAGAGCAAGCATTATGGCAAAGATTGCCAAGACTGGCGACCGTAAGAAGGTCATGGACACCAACAAGAGCACAGATTGCCCGAAGTGCTCCAAACCCACCCGCATCGTCAAGCGTGTCAAGGATCGTGAGCGCGGAGTTCCGGGCGGCGTTTACATCTCCTGCTCCGCCTGCGAGTTCTTTGAGAAGCTGTAAGCCTTAGCTGATTTCTATTTACGAGCAGCAAAAAAGGGAAGGCCCCAAAATACGGGGCCTCTTCTGTTGCCTGTGGAAAAATGGGACGCGGCTAAGTCCCGTTGTAGCACTGATGTACCAAAGTTGTACAAAAAATAACGTTTACTTCACTTGACGACTGTCTCTTTGGCCGGGCAGACTCTAGTCCGAAAGTAGGGAATTCGTTCTATGAGCACCATTGCAGTGTCGAATCCATCTTCAGCTTCCTCGAATCATCGCTCCTTTACCTCCCTCCCGCATTTTGATCGGCCTACCTACCTGATGTGCCCTCCGGAGTGGTATGACGTTAATTACGTTATTAATCCCTGGATGGCCGGGAATCTCCATCGCCCCTCACGCGACCTTGCCTACGCGCAGTGGAAAGAGCTTCACAGCCAGCTGCAGCGCATCGGCGACATCCGTCTGATTCACGGGCAGAAGGGCCTGCCGGATATGGTCTTCGTCGGCCATGCCGCCCTGGTGCAGCATGGCGTCGTCGCCCTTTCCAGCTTTACTCATCCCCAGCGCCAGGCGGAGGAGAAGAATCTGCGCCGCTGGTTTGAATCTGCCGGTTTTATCGTCTGGGAGACACCCCGCGAGACCGCCTTCGAAGGTGAGGGAGACGCTCTCTTCAACGCAACCGGAGATCACATCTGGGCTGCCCACGGCGTACGGACCTGCCTTCAAAGCCATCGTCATGTCGCGGATGCCTTCCACGTCGGCGTAAGCTCGCTTCACCTGGTGGATCCTCGCTTCTACCACCTCGACACCTGCTTCGCGCCGCTATCCGGTGGCCACCTGGTCTATTTTCCGGGTGCGTTCGACAAGCCATCCCTGGCAAAGATAGAAGCAGCATTTGCCCCGGAGATGCGGATCATGGTCACTGAAGCTGAAGCTACCAGGTTCGCGTGCAACCTCATCAACGCGGGCCGCGAGATCATCATGGGTGCAGCAGGAACCGATCTGGCGGAACGGCTCGGCATGGCCGGCTACAACGTTGTTGAGGTCAATCTGAGTGAGTTCATCCGGGGAGGAGGCTCCGCCAAGGCGCTCGCGCTGCGGCTGAGCGACAGCAGGGTAACTAACGGATAAGGCTTCCCGCTTTTCTAAATCAAGACAGCAAGGCCCGGTGATCGCCTACCGGGCCTTACCGTTTGCGCCTATTTCCTCCATCCCCGAACTCGGCGATCGCCCGATCGGACAGCAACCTGCGAGGGGATGTTTACGACTAAAGCTCAGACTGAATCTCGGCCAGAATAGCCCGTGTCGCTGCTGCCGGGTCGGGCGCCTTGGTAATCGGCCGCCCCACCACCAGCAGAGAAGCACCCCGCCTGATCGCATCGGACGGCGTCGACACTCTGCGCTGGTCATCCAGCGATGTCCCTGAGGGACGAATCCCCGGCACGACCAGGAGAGCATCGTCGCCGATCTCCTGGCGTAGCGAACAAACCTCTTCCGCCGAGCAGACCATTCCGTCGATCCCGCTTGCCTTCGCCAGTCGCGCCAGTCGAAGGGCTTGCGCAGCAGGAGTCTCCGTGACGCCGACCGCGGCCAACTCCCCAGCGTCCATGCTGGTCAGCACTGTGACGGCGATCAGCCGTGGCGAACCGGGCGCCTGGGCAGCCTCAGAGGCTGCGCGTAGCATCGCTCCGCCTCCACAGCCGTGGACCGTCAGCAGGCTGGCCCCGGCACGGGTAGCCGAACGAACGGCCCCGGCAACGGTATTGGGAATGTCGTGCAGCTTCAGGTCGAGAAAGATGCTGTATCCGCGATCTCTGAGCTGCTCGACGAGGCCGTTGCCGGCAGCGTAGTACAGCTCCATGCCGACCTTCAGCCAGCGACAGGCGCCATCCATCCGGTCCACGAGATCCAGAGCCGCTGGAGCGTCGGGAACGTCCAGCGCGACAGCAAGATAGTCTTCAGGAGATTGATTCAGGGAGAGATTCTTCACAGCTTCAGTCTAGCGGATGCTCCGGGGAGTTCCGTTCCCGCCGGACTGAAGCTGTCGAAGATCTGGCAGGGAACTAGAGTCCCTGGCCGACTGTGACCGGTTGGCGGAACTGCGTGATGAGCTGTTGCGCCATCTCCGCATCGCCGGGCCGAAGCTTTTCAAGCTTGACCTTGCCCAGACCAGTGATGCCGACGGCCTTAGCCGCAGCATAGGATAGATCGACGATGCGGTCGTCCGGCACCGGGCCTCGATCGTTGACCCGGACGAATATGGATCTGCGATTCTTCAGATTGGTCACGCGCAGCCAGGTCCCCAGGGGGAGGCTGCGGTGGGCGCAGGTGAGGCTGTTCATGTCGTACTGTTCGCCGTTGGCCGTCTGCTTGCCCTGAAAATATCGTCCATACCACGACGCTGTTCCAACCTGGAACCAGCGGCGCGCCTTGCCTTGCTGAACCGGCTTTTTCTCTACAGGCTTCTTCGCCGATACAGCAGGATCGCTGGCCGACGCAGTGATTCCGAGTGCGACCAGCAGTGTTGCGATGGCAACTCCACGCCTGGTGGGGACAAGCTTCTCCCCCATCTTCGTAGAAAGAATGTTCATGCAACCTCCTAGTAATATTGTCCCTAGGCGGAAACTGCTAAGTCAATCAGCAACACAGGGTTACGGGGAACTTCGACTTGCAGGATGCTACTCAGCTGTGCTAAAGAAGATCAAGGAGTTCTGCTTCGATATTCGGACCTTCCAAAGTCGTTTGAGCCCATTTCGGGCCATTTTATGGTTGGAACCCGGGTCTTGAACCTTTTTCTCGAAAAAATTAGAAAAACCTCAAAATTCTTGAAAACGGCTCCGGAAAGGCCATTTTCGTATCTATGCAGACCGTTCTCACCATCGCCGGCTTTGACCCTTCCTCAGGCGCAGGGGTCACTGCAGATTTGATGGTTTTTGCGGCGCATGGGCTGTTTGGAACTTCCGCGATTACCAGCCTGACCGTTCAGTCGACTACAGGAGTGCGTTCAAGTGAGCCTGTAACCGGCCGGACGCTTGCCGAAACGCTCAATTGCCTCTACTCCGACCTGCCGCCTGCCGGAATAAAACTGGGGATGCTGGGGACGTCCGGGATTGTAGAGGTCGTCGCCAACTACCTGGAGAGAGTTCGCAGGTCTTCGGACGGCACTCCCGTCGTTCTCGACCCCGTCATCCGTTCAAGTTCGGGAAGAGAACTCCTCGATACCAGAGGCGTCGATTTGCTGAAAGAGCAACTGCTGCCCCTCGTGGACTGGGTAACTCCGAACCTCGCCGAGTTGAGCCTCGTGACAGGAGAGCGGGTGGAGACGCCAGTAGAGCTCGTCTCGGCGGCGCGCTCCCTGCAGGGACGCTTTTCGAACCTGAACATTCTGGCGACCGGCGGCCATCTTGAGCGGCCGGACGATTTGCTGCTAGCTGCCGATCACGAGCCGAAGTGGATTCGGGGGGAACGTATCGAGAGCCGGTCGACCCATGGAACCGGGTGTGCCTTATCAAGCGCCTTACTCAGCAGGCTGGTGCTGGGAGATCGAGCCCCGGAGGCTGCTGCGAGAGCCAAGGAGTATGTCGCCGAGGCCATACGTCGGGCAGTGCCGCTCGGCTTTGGGAATGGGCCGCTGAACCATCTTTGGCCACTCCGCTAGCGAAGCGCAGCCATGATTCAGGCAGCGGCCTGAGGCGCGCAGAGTCCTGTTACCTTATCTCTATGCCACTTACGCTCGTCCTGAACGGCCATACGCGAATCTTTGAAGCTCTGGAAGTGTCCTCCACGTTGGAGGATCTTCTTAAAGAACTGGAGCTTAAGGGCGACCGTATCGCGGTAGAGCATAATGGGGAGATCGCAACGAGACAGAAGTGGAACGAGATCCGGCTGGAGAACAATGACCGGCTGGAAGTGGTTCATTTTGTGGGCGGCGGATCAATAGGATAATTAGTGTTTTCATCCATATACGCCAAAAATATTAAAGTTACTTTGCAAGCTGGACGCGTTGTTCCCGGAGGTTCTGCCCGGTCACCTCGTAGAGCAGCCGCTCCCAATGATCTCCATATTCTTTCCATCCACCCAATGATTTGACCCGCGTCAGTGCTGCCTGACTCATACGCTCACGCAGGGAGGGATCGTCCGCCAACTGCTGCATGCGGTGTGTGAGAACCTCCGTATCACGGATGGGGATGATAAAGCCCTCGACGTCATCAGTGAAAAGATCTTCGGAGCCAGTGTTGGTGGAAGCAATCACCGGGCACCCGCAGGCCATCGCCTGACCCTGGACCAGGGCAAGGCCTTCTTCAATACTGGGAAGCACCATGACGGTACTAGTGCTCATCAGCTCGATGAGACGATCCTGGGGGACTGAACCCAGGAACTCCACGTTCTGCTGAGGGAGTCGCGAGAGTACGGCTTCGAGATCGGGCCGCATGGCGCCAGCCACCCGAAGGCGTTTGGCCGGGTGCTGGACCTGCGAAAACGCCTGGAGGAGGTAGGGAAATCCCTTGCGAAGACTGACCGCGCCGGCAAACAAGACGTCAAATCTTCCTTCCTGAGGCTGCCCAACCGGACGGAAGCGCTCCAGGCGCACTCCATAAGGGATACGGCGAAGTTTTTCTTTGGGAATCCCCATCTCAAGGAACGATCGCTCAGCGAATCCTGAGGGCACGGTAATCAGGTCAGCGGCCTCATAGATCTTTTCCTCGCGGACGGTATCTCTCTCGTCGCTGACTGGAATATTGACGCCCCAGCGCTGATATTCGTCCGTAACGATCTGCTCCTGATAGCGCTGATGGGAGGATCCTCGATCACAGATATAGACCCCGCCCGAATTCTGAACTTTTTTGCCAGCTTTAAGGCCCGCGCCCGAGATAGCGATAAAAGCGTCGCAGACCGGGATGCGGCGCAGCATCCATTCATCGAAGGCCAGGGCGTTCCTATAGCCGAGAAAGTCGGTGGCCCACCGGCCTCCGATGCGGTACTTCTGAAACAGAAACTCCGCGGTATGGAGCCAGGGGAAGGTCTGCACACGGGAGTGCGGGAGTCCTTCGCGCTGAAGGCGGCGCCAAGGGAAGGTGGAGTAGATGACGGACAGATGTCCGCGGCGTTCCAGCTCGCGAGCCAGCTCAAAGTGATGAAAGACGCCAAAGACAGCCTGAACGATTCTCATGAAGGGTGGGAAGGGCCTCAGGTCGATAGTAACAAAGGGGAATGGAGGCTCCTGGGCACGGCTGGAAGTGGCAAACCTGAACCTAAGGTTTTGTTGGCGCCCGATAGAAATGTCAGGGTTTCTAGCCCATTAGAAATGTCAGTATAACCTCGTAGTCGTCGTGCGGTGGGAATGTGTGAAATCGCGCTTTTGCGATTTCCACATTTCCATCCCCCCCCCCCGCGGATTTTTGTAAGTCGTTCGTTCACTGACGAGAAGCTTACGCGTGAGTGCCGATCCGCTATCGATGAGCGAGTTGGCGATTTTGCACCAATCGATATTCTCGGATAGATCGCAGGATTCTCGGATAGATCGCAGGCCGCCGGGCCATGAATCTTCGCTTGTCCACGAAGTCTGTTGGCCGTTACTTAAAAATCAGATGGCGATCCTAAGCGACCAGACTAAGTCCCCATGCAACTTAAGTTGCATGGATATCAAGAACTCTGACAGTTACTTTTGCCAGGCTGCCTTTATAAGTGCTGCAACGAAATAGGTTAGCGGACTAACCCGGTTACAGAAACCAGATTCGTTGTGTCGCTATTTTCCTTGGGACTATTCAACGTTTTGTCATCGTTCCTATCTGTCGATTTGTCCAACCCGCCTTGGAGACCTCTGATGAATGCACCCTCCCTCCGCTCCTCGCACCCCTTCTTGCGTTTTTTTAAGGAACCGTTTCTCAAGGTTTCATTTGCGATGGCGTTGTTAGGGCTGATTTTGATCATTCCGCAGACCGCGTTCGCCGCGATCTACACGGTCAAAAATACATCGGATTCTGGTTCCGGTTCCTTGCGCGACGCGATCAATCAGGTGAATGCCGGTAGCGGTGGCGATACGATCAACTTCTCCGGCGTGACGGGCACCATTACGGTCGCCAGCACGCTGGTGATCACGAAACCAGTCACGATCAACGGTCCCGGAGCGAACATCCTGGCGATCTCCGGCGGCGATGCGGTGGGGGTCTTCAGCTTTGGAACGGGCACGACGAACAGCGTCATCTCCGGTTTGGAGATCACGCATGGCTATGCGACGACTGCCGCTTCGCACCAGGGCGCAGGCATCTATACCGCTGCTGCGATCTTCATCAACAACTGTACGTTCTCCTACAACACAGCTGGGGGTGTGGGCGGCTTGAATGCCGGTGGCGCTCTCTTTGGATCGACGCCACTGGTGACCATCAACAACAGCACGTTTTTCAACAACACGGCTCTTGCGGCGGACGGCGGGGCCATCTACGCCACCCAGTTGGCGGTGAACAACAGCACCTTCTACAACAATACTGCTGGACTACAGGGGGGAGCGATCTGGGTGCTAATAGGCACAAGGCTGACGATCAACAACTCCACGATCATCGGAAACTCTACGACCGGTACAGCCAGCGGGAGCACCGGCGGAGGGGGAGTCTGGGTTACCGGGAATCAGGTTGTCATCAAGAACAGCATCGTCTCTGGAAATAGTTCAGCATCAGTTGACCCTGACCTGCACTGCGCTCTCGCCTGCACACCTCCAACAGGCAATCTGTACGGCGACGCCACAGTTACCTCGTTGCTGACGCCTTTGCAGTACAACGGTGGGCCGACGGTGACGATGGCTCCGCTTCCCGGCAAGACCGGAATCATCGGCGCCGGTCTGAACAGCTCGCTGGCAACCGATCAGCGCGGCGTCGTACGCCAGACCTCGGGCGCGAGCGATCTTGGCGCGGTACAGAATTACAACCTGGTAGTTTCGACGACCGCAGACAGCACCGATCCTTCCTCCCTGTGCGACGGAAGCTCCGGCGATACATGCTCGCTGCGTGATGCGCTGAACCTGGCGAACACGCAGGGTGCAGGCGACATCGTCACCGTCACCGGCCTGACCGGCACCATCACTCTGAACAGTCCGCTGCCGGATGACACGGCCAATCTCAACATCAACGGCCCGGGGGCGAATCAGCTGACGATCGCAGGTGCGGGCAGCACCGGGATCTTCAACATCACAAATCCCAACTCTGTGACGAACATCAGTGGAGTGACGCTGAGCGGTGGCAGCAACACCACGGCCGGCGGTGGCGCGATCAACAATCAGGGCGTCACGCTAACGCTGAACAACTGCGAGCTGAACAACAACACAGCGACAGGGCAGGCTGGCGGCGCGCTGAATAATGGCATCAACGGCACGGCGTCGGTGGTGAACTGCACGTTCTCCGGCAACAGCGCGGCGAGCGGCGGCGCGATCAACAGCAGCGGTGTGCTGAACGTTGAGAACAGCACGTTCAACGGAAATACCGCAAGTTCAGGTAATGGCGGCGCGATCCTCAACCAGGGCCTGGCGGCGGTCACGAGCACCACGATCACCGGCAACGCGGCGAGCGCTCTGGGTGGCGGCATCGAGAACGTCGGCACGATTGCGGTGAGCAACAGCATTGTGGCAGGGAACACCGAGGCGGGAAGCCCGAACGACGATTGCGGCTCGTGCGGAACGCAGACCACCTTCAACCTGACCAGCACGGCGGGAACGCCGGTAACCGCGGCGCAGGTGATGCTTGCTCCGTTGTATTACTACGGCCCTAACCAGACGGTGCGGACGATGCTGCCGATCCCGGGAAGCCCGGTGATGCAGGCAGGCGATCCGACGCAGTTGCCGGTCGACCTGACGACAGATGAACGCCAATTGCCACGCACGATCAACAGCAAGCTTGATCTTGGCGCGGTCGAGAGCAACTACGGCAGCGTTCAGTTTATGCAGCAGCCGACCGACACGACGGTAGGCGTAGCGATTTCGCCGTCCGTCAGCCTGAGTATCACCGAGAGCGGCGTAACAGCTCCGAATATTCCGCTGACGGTCTCGTTCACCGGTGCCGGCGTATTGAACGGAACATTGACCGAGACGACGGTTGCTCCGGTGAATCCCGGCGATCCAGCCGTCGCGACGTTCTCAGGTCTGAACGTAGACACGGCGGGAACCGGCGATGTCCTGAACGCCAACGTTACGGTGACGCCTTCGGGTGTTGCACCGGCGGTGACGCTGACGGCCACCAGCAATTCGTTCGATGTCGCTCCAGTCATCAGCGTGCCGACAATTACCGTTGGCCCGGCTTCCCCCGTCGCCGGTCAGCCTGCAACGATTACGGTCGTTGTGCCAACGGTGGGCAGCACGCCTGCCAGCGGCACAGTAACTATCTATGACAACGGCAACGCCATCGGAACCGGCACGCTGGGACCGGACGGCACCGTCGTGGTGACCATACCGGGAGGGATACTTCCGGTGGGTACAAGTACGATCACAGTCGGGTACACCGGCGATGGTCACTATGGCAGCTCGACCAGCGCTCCGCAAACAATATCGGTGACGCCGCCAGCGGCCTTGGATTTCACGTTGACTCTGACTTCGGCGCAGAACCAGACCGTGATCTCCGGTGAGACCGCACCCTACACGGTGAAAGTTGCTCCTACCAATGGAGCTTATCCAGGAGTCGTTAGCTTCACGGCAACTGGACTTCCCGCAGGCGCAACCGCGACCTTTAATCCGACGACGGTTGCAGCCGATGGCGGACCGACGGCGATTAAAGTCAGCGTGCAGACGGTCTCTTTACTCGGCGCAAATAATCTGGGCAGGAACGTCACTCCGATTGCTATGGGGCTGCTTCTGTTGCCGTTAGCTGGTGTAAAGCGCAAGCGGCTTCTTAGGGGCAGAGGCGCAGCGGGACGGTATCTCTTTATGGCGGTTCTTCTGCTTGCAGGTGTGGCTGCCACGGCTGGTTTGACCGGTTGTGGGAATGGCAATGGTTTCTTCGGCCATGCTCCGAAGACCTACAACATCACCATTACGGCAACCAGCGCATCCATTCAGCATTCCGTCAACGCTACGCTCAACGTGCAGTAGACATGAGGAGAAAAATAATGCACTTGGTATCTCGGTATTTTCTGCTGCTCGCTGCTCCATTGTTGCTGACCGCCAGTTTGAAAGCACAGGCGACTGCAACTGCCTCCAGACTCGGCCACCAGGAAGTGGACCTCGCCGTCACTTACACGGCACAGCATAGCAATCTGGTCTCTACTCCTACCTTCTGGCAACAGGGAGGTGGGATTGAGATCTCGACACAGACATATCGCGGCCTGGGCATTGCAGCCAACATTACGGGTACGAACGTGAAGGCCGCCGCGAACAGCGGCGTTGGGTTAACCATGGTCACGGCCACGTTCGGTCCACGCTATACATGGAATAAATCATTGGGTGCCGCACATAAACGGAATCTCGCTATCTTCGGCGAGGGACTGATCGGGGAGTCGCACGGCTGGAACAGCTATTTTCCGTCGCTAACTGGAGAACAGACAGCCTATAACTCATTCGCCCTGCAGGTGGGTGGCGGTGTTGACATCGGTTTATCCGGCCACTTCGCAATCCGCGCCATCCAGGCAGACTGGCTTCGTACCCAGTTCCCCAACAGCACAACCAATGTTCAGAACAGCTTCCGTCTTGCTGCGGGAATCGTCCTCCGCTTCCCGCAGCATCGGAGGTAATCGCTTACGTTGTTTCCGCGAAAGCCACATGCCCTCAGCCATCATCCAGCGCCGAAGAGTCTCACGCAAAAGTGGGACCGAAGTCGGTACATTTAGCATTCGCTGACCCCTAAAAGGGAGGCCGCCTCTCAGGCCCATCCCTTGAACATGACATTTCTAACGGGCGGCTACAGGTTGACTATACATAATATGTGTTATCAGACATAAGTCTGAAACTGAATCCTGACGATCAGGCATAATCTTTAGGTTTGCAACGTCTCACTATAAGGCGAGTTGCACCGTCTTATCCCGAGAGTGACTGCTTGTTCTTCTTCCGATCGACGATAGGTCTGTTTCCTGCGCTTGTGCTGCCCATCATAGGGACGCTTTTTTGCAGTGCGCAGACGGTGCCCCCGTTGCCGATTGCTACGCAGTCCTCTTCCACTCCTTCGGTACTCTCCGGGGTGGTTCTGAACGCGGTGACCGGATCTCCCGTGTACCGTGCGTTGGTTCAGGTGAATGGCCGAGCCATGCTGACCGACCACGAAGGCAGGTTTGAGTTTGACCAGTTCACCTCCTCAGGAAGCGTATCGCTTGAGGTCCGGAAGCCCGGATTCTATTTTGGAGGCGAAGGAGGGGGTTCCAGCAGAACCCTGCGGGTCGAACAGATGGGGACGCCGATCATTCTGCGGATGCGGCCTGAGGCCCTGATTACAGGGACCGTCACGGCGCCGGATCACTCTCCACTCCCCCGAACGATGGTTTCAGCCCTGCGGAGTATCTATAACCAGAGCGGTCATCACATGGTGCCGATGGGACAAGGGCTGACCAATGCACATGGAGAGTTCCGAATTACTGTCCCGGCCGGCGATTACCGGGTACAGACAAACTTTTCTCCACGACTGGCAGGTTCCGGACAGGCCATTCTTCCAGTAGCTTACCCGGCAGATCCTGATGGTCTTCTTCATATTCCTGGTGGAACCGAACAGCGGCTGGAACTGCACCCAGCGGTGAGCCAGTCATACCCGGTGAAGCTGAAGATTGAGACTGGCGAAGAAAGAGGTTTCCCCAGCCTGCTGGCAAAGACGAGCGATGGCAGCATTCTTCCAGTCCGGGTGACGAGGGCCGCAGAAGCCGGGAGTGGCGAGATGCGGGTAGAGCTTCCGCCTGGCACTTTTACCCTTATCGGCTATTCCAACCGTGGGAGCACGATGGAGTACGGAGAGGCCAGCATTACGGTCGGTGATGGTGAGGAGGCCGGATTGGTGATGCAGCTAAGCCCCGTTCCTCCCATACCGCTTCAGATTGTGGCGGATTCTGAAGCAACGTCCGATAAAGCGCTGCCCACGGCCCAGCAGTTGGGAATCTTTCTGGAAAATATCCAGAGCGTTCGTATGAACCCTTTCCCCTCAGCGGCCGCCCAAAGGCAGAACAATCAGGAGTCGGCGCTTCATGCGGCACCGGGAACCTACAAGCTGGTTTCCCGCAGCTCAGGCCAGTGGTTTGTTAAGGCTGCGAGCTATGGCACGACGGATCTATTGCGCAACACGATGACAGTCACGTGGGGTGCAGCGAGTGCTCCCATCGTTGTGACCGTCAGTGATCGTACGGGAGGACTGCAAGGCACAACGGCGATGAAAGGAACAACGCAGCCAGCCTGGATCTATGCCATTCCATCGGAAGCAGCTTCAGTTCCCTTCTATGAAGGACACAGCGGCGCCGATGGAACGTTCCGTTTTCCATACCTTCCTCCGGGCAGTTACCAGGTGGTTGCATTTGAAGACAGAGCCTACGACAACCTGGCCGATTCAAAGATCATGGGCGCGTACGCCACTTATATTCATGGCGCAACCATCCACGCTGGAGAGACAGCCACGGTGAATCTGGAGGCTGTGCCGGATGCGGAGATGCGCCCATGACCGGCCGGCTTCTACGGATGATGCTCGTTTTTGCAGCTATTGCAGGACTGCCAAAGGCCTGGGCTGCCCCGGACGGCAGCGCGTATGAGATTGCGGGCATCGTCGTCAGCAGCGTGGATGATAGCCCTGTGCCCCATGCTCATCTGAGCGCCCAGTCTGCCGGTTCGGGGGAGCCCATAGAACGTCAGCGGTATCGCATGGGAGGTCCGTCAGCGGGGATCGAAACGGATGCGGATGAGCATGGCCGCTTTGTGATGAAAGTTCCAGCCGCAGGACGATGGAGACTGATGGCCAGCGCCATTGGATATGTGACACAGGCCTACAACGCTCATGATGAGTATTCCTCTGCGGTGGTTTTGACGCAGACCGCACCTCGAATCGATCTGCGCTTTCGCCTTGCTCCCGAGGCGGAGATTACAGGAACGGTAGTGGACGAGGCTGGTGAAGCGGTGCGCAATGCGCGGATCACTCTGGAGCACCGTCCTGCAGCGTCTCCCGATCGTGAGCAGCAGGAGTTCCGAAATCGGATGGTCGCCCAGACCGATGATCGCGGCGTCTATGACTTCAGCGGACTGGCGCCCGGCGACTACAGGGTTGTCGTGGATGCAAAGCCCTGGTACAGCACGTCGCTGCAGCCGCAACTTAATAATGGTCAGGCGGCTCAGGACTCCACCCTGGATGTGACTTACCAGCGGACGTGGTATCCGGGAGTGAGCGATCCGGCGGAGGCTGAAGTGTTATCGCTGAAGCCGGCAGGTGTTCACCGCGCGGATATCCAACTGACACCTATTCCTGCGGTGCACGTGATCTTATCTGCTCCGGCTCCAGCGGTCTCCGGCTCCCGGCGCTTCCCTGCCTTCCCCGTGGTGGAGCGAGTGGGGACAGGCGGTATTGGGATGGCGGCAGCCATCCCGAATCGCAGCCGTGACGGACAAATGGATGTGGGAGGCCTGGCTCCGGGGCTTTATCGAATCCGGATGGCTGGACCGAACCAGGAACGTGAGAGCAAGTTGATTGAGATTCGTCCCGGAGACACCAGAACGATCGATGCATCGTCCGCGACGAGCGACATGGCGAATATCACCATCGAAAACGAGGGTTCTGCAGCGGGCAGACCTGCAGGTGTTGAGCTAAGAGACGTCATTCACGGGACCCGGTTTACGTCGTTTTCGCAGGATATGTTTTTCCGTGCTCGCAACGAACGATCATCAGATGCACCATCGGCCGGACAAGGACAGCAACCGGTCGTCCTGCAGGTTCCTCCTGGAAAGTATGAGGTTCGTCTGATGGACCGGGAGTTCTACCTGATGGGAATCTCGGCAAAGGGAGCTGAGATCACGGGACGATTTGTAACCGTGCATAGCGGGGATGTAACGCTGAAGCTGCGGACAGCCACGGGCCGCGCATCCGTGCACGGCATCGCAGCGGCGGCAGGAAAACCGATCGAAGGAGCGATGATCCTACTGGTGCCAGCCGGGCTGGACGATCCAGGCAGCTTCGCATCGATTGTGCGCGACCAGACAAACACAGATGGCAGCTTCGACCTGAACAATGTTGTTCCCGGACAGTACATTCTGGTGTCAATCGCAAACGGAGAGCAGATCCACTGGAATGACGCCGAGACACTGCAGCGATACCTTACCCAGGGTGTCCCACTTGAATTGAAGCCGGATGCAAGAGTGAATGAAGATGTCGTCGTCCAGCAGCCCTAAAAGTAATGGCGGAGAGACAGGGATTCGAACCCTGGATACCTTGCGGTATACACGCTTTCCAAGCGTGCGCCTTCAGCCACTCGGCCATCTCTCCGCTTTCGCGGGACTATTTGACTCTAACACACTCTCGGCGGGTCATTTTGCTCCATCCATGTTTCCGTCGATCGTTCTAAACGGTTTATGTTTCGGATTGTTCCAGACCCCGTTCCCTGATGAGTTGACGCATTCTGCACAAGGGACATTCCCATGGAAAGAATCCAAGACGGCTAAGGATTTTTTCTTCCCAGAATCCTTCACGTTTCAATCGCCGCATCGTGGCGGAGCACTCGCAAATTGGCACATCGGATTAAATAGCTTGCAACAACGAGCTAAGTCAAGAGTTAGAGACACTTAGCTGCCGCATATGTTCGTTCATCCTAAAATGCACGGTCAGAGGTTTAAATTTGTCCCACAAGTAATCTGAAATTCAGGACTTGCCAACTTCAATGCATGGAAGCCCGAATAGGGATGCAATCTTTCGGAGAGGAGACGCATGGTGTCCGAGGCCAACAGCACAGTGATGAGCTGGCCCGAGCGCATTCCACTGTTCGACAAAGCCTCGTGCGCCCTGGGGAAAGCGATAGCGGCTGTTCGTATTGCCAATTTGGAGGATAGGTCCGGGAACGCTCTCGCCTTCCGCAACGACGAGACAGAATCCCTTTTCAGAATGTTCGACCACAGACAGCAGGGTCACGGGTCCATGCTGGACGGCCATCTCTACCGACAGACCGCGTCCGACTTTCCCGTGATAAACCCGCAGAGGACGCACTTTGATCCGGTCCTGAGCGATCCCAGGATGCGCTGGGCCATCGTGGCCCATCAGAACGATATCGTCGTTGAAGTCCATGGCGTAGTACTCCGTAAAGGATCCACCGGCGCCAAGCAGATCCATAATCTTCATCGCGATCGCATTCTTGACTTCGTATTCACCGGCTACCGGAACATGATTCCCCGTGAGCATGGAGGTTCCGAGGATGATGGAACTCATCGTGTCTTCGTTCTCGGGGACGCCAGTGCCCTTGTAGTAGTAGGCAAGCAAGTTGAGATTGTGGGATGCAACGAACCTATCGAGCGCGACGGAAGTACGTGCGGCGCGACTGATCTCATCCTCCGGGCAGTCCCCTTCAACCGTAAAGAATTGGCGAAAGGAAGCTACCTTCTCAGCGATCTGCCGGTCCGAAACACTGCGTCGAATGGCACTGAGTTCGTCGACCTCGAGCATCTCGATGCTAATTCCGAACCGTCCACTTACCTGTGCGAGATCTGTCGCGATATCGAGCATGCCGCTGTAGTAGTGCCCCATGAGCCCCATGTTGCTGTGGCTGAGTGCGTGCACCACTTCTGCTGCCTGTAACCACTGTTCGATCTCGATCCAGCATGCTGGATCGTCGTACAGCATGCCTGTCACCTGCTGGAACGGAATGGAGAGTCGTGTGAGGACATTGGCGATCTCAGGGACAGGACATGCACTGCAGTAAGCAAGCCACTCGCCCGTCATGGCTGCACGATCTTCCATTCCGTTGAAGGCTTCATAGTCGATTGCGGCCGCGGGCTGCAGATTGAGCAACACTATCGGAGTTCGAGTACGCAGGACCACGGGAAGGAGAATGGAGGAGAGCGCGTACGTTGTAAGGTAGACGAGCAGGATGTCGATATCCTGCTCGCGACAGGTGTGACCTGTATCGATTGACTTCTGGGGCGAGTCTACGAGGCCGAAGTTCACGATGCTGCGGGAGTCGCCGGAAATCTGAACAGCGACGACATCAACATAGCTCCGCAGCCGCTGCTCCAGCCCCGAAAATTGTTCCCAGTAAGCCTGCAGGCCTATTCCCATAAGCCCGACGCGGAGCTTGCGCTGGTTATGATTCATCGACGCCTCCATGCGATCTGGTTTAGGCCACGGCATAGGGACGGCTATTCCGAGATCACTGCAACTTCATTTGGCTCAATGGTCACAACATCGCCGGAAAAGGTCTTGGATGCGGGCGGCTTGTCACCCGTCCAGGGCGCGACATAGGTGATGTGAGCAGCCTTGAAGTCCTTGGGCAGAGTAAGCTGATCCTGTTTAAGGCGTTTGTTGACGATGAGGATCTTTCGGCCACGAGAGGTCTGGAAGGCCTGAACAGAGAGACTGCGGTTGTCTTCTTGAGTGTCGGCGAGTTTGTCTCCAGGGCCGAAGTTGTCTTTCAGCAGCTTGAGAGTCCAGAAGCGGGCATTCGGCTCGCCGGTCTTGTAGTTCATCATGCTGACGCTGGGATACTGCGTGGGATAGCCGACGAGCTGCGACTCGCCTGCGACATCGACTCCCATGCGGGCCAGTTGGACATAGAGATCGGCATACATGGCTCCTGCCAGGTTCCAGTAACCCGCCGGTTCTGGCGTGGCTGCGTAGCCGGGGATTCTGTTGCTCTTGCCGTCTTCCGGCAGGATCACGCCCAATTCGTTGAGGTCAGTCTTCGTCTTTGGGGAGAGACGCTTCCGGATGGCCTCAACATAACGCACGGTGTTCAAGAAGCCTTCTTCCTGGTTGAAGAAGGTGTACTGCCAGTTCTCGATCGTCTCCTTTGGAGCGGGACCGGCATAGAAGTGATATGTAATGAAGTCCAGAGGGGCCCCGCCATGATGGTTGGCTGGATTGAGGAAGTACTCAAACATCTCCGAATCTTTGCTGGGCGCCGCCAGGGCAAGGGCCATAAACTTGAGATCGGGATCGACCTTTAGCATTGCGGTCGTTACGACGTCGTAGAACTTCGTGTACTGCTCCGGCGTCCAATGATGCTCGAAGTCGATCTCGTTCAGCAGCTCCCAATAAGCGATCTTGTAGTGGTGGCCCGATTCGTGCCGCTTGCCGTACTCATCGGTGAAGCCGCCCTTGGTATACCAGCTGAGCAGACGAACGAAGTAGTCGGAGACCTCCTTCATGCTGGGATCGCGCAGCTCGGTTCCCTGGGTGTAATTCCAGAAGACCTGATTGGGATCGGCAGGATACGTCACCGGCTTGTCGGTCTTGTACATCCATGCAGGGATCGTACTGAAGTTCATCACGACAGAGTGGCCATCGGTGGCCTTCATGAAGTCTTCCAGCGTGGGATCGATATGGGAGAAGTCCCAGGAGGTCTTACCGTCTTTGGGCGGCTCCAGTTCCGCAACAGCCTGCTTGGGATAGGGCAGCCAGGGAACATAACGCACATAGTCCGCACCCAGATCGTGGAGGGCTTTGAAGGAAGGATCGTGCAGCATGGCTCCGCGAAGCAACTGGGGATTGACAACCACCTGCAGCGTAGGCGTCGTTCGCGAGGTGATGGTCACCTTCTGCCAGTCGACCTGCAGCGGTTTGGCATTTTCCTGCTGTGCCAGGCCGGGAAGAGACAGGCTTAGGCAGACGAAGGCGGAGGCAGATAGAACTTTCCTGAAAGAAACCATGCAAGATCCTCGCGTTTCTTAGGCTCATAAAAGAGAGAGAGCAACGCGTCATCGCGCTGGCTGTCCTCGCGGCCATTTCTGAACGAAGGAGAGAGTAGCGATTGACGACTTCGCAGGCCAGATTAAATTTCCTGCCTCAACGATTTCGCAGTACGAAATCAATCAGCAGACGACAGGATGCTCTATTTGCAGGAATAGTCCGTGTTTTATCTGAAATAATGCAATCTCAGGGTGAGAACGATCGACAAACAGGATTTCATTCCGTGAAATATAAGAGCAAGAAAATGAAGAGAGATCCAGTCGAAAAAACTCCCGACTATTCCATCCGATCGGTGGTCCGCGCCTGCGATATTCTCAAATGCTTTCGTCAGGATGGAGCACCGTTGAGCCTGAATGATGTGGCAGAACGGACGGAACTCAGCCGCCCGACGGCCTATCGTCTTCTCAAAACGCTGGTCTCCTGCGGCATGCTCGACAGCCCGGCAAAGAATGCGTATTTCCTGGCCGCCTGGCATCGAAAGGGCAGAAGGTTTCGCTTCGGATATGCCTCCCAATCTGAAGAATTTTCCTTCTCCCGCCTGGTCTCTGAGAGTATTCGCAGCAGTGCCTACGATGCTGGAGTCGATTTGCTTGTCCTCAATAACTGCTACAGTCCGAAGACGGCCGTCCGCAACGCTGAGATTTTCGTGCGCGAGCAAGTGGATCTTGTTATCGAATTTCAGACGAATCAGCAGAGCGCTTCTGTTGTAGCGTCGAAGCTGATGGAGGCAGGAATCCCGATCATCGCGATTGAGATTCCGCATCCGGGTGCTGCGTACTACGGCGCAAACAACTATCGAGCGGGCCTGATTGGTGGCCATGCGCTGGCTCGTGCGTGCATGCGCGAATGGAATGGAGCCGTCGACGAGGTCCTACTCCTCGAACTTCCCATGGCTGGTCCCCTGCCCCGTTCCCGACTGACGGGCATGCTGGCAGGGTTACGGGAACACCTTCAGAAACTTCCGTTCGGTTCATCGACGGTAACGGGCGTTTTGAGAAGAGCCTGGAGGTTATGCGACGTCATCTGCGACGGACCAACTCGCGCCACATTCTTATAGGGGCGCTCAACGATCCAAGCTGCCTTGGCGCCCTGCACGCTTTTGAGGAGGCCGGCCGCGAACACCACTGCCTTGCAGTAGGGCATAATGCCAGCATCGAGGCGCGACGGGAGATGCGACGGCCAGGTTCACGGCTGGTGGGATCGGTGGGCTTCTTCCCGGAGCGCTATGGCGAGGCTGTGATCTCCCTGGCCCTGGACAAAGTTCAGGGGAAGGAGATTCCTCCTGCCACCTTTACCAGCCATCGCCTCATAAAAGAAGACAATGTCGACAGCTTCTACCCGCACGACAATCTGATCTCCGGAGCAGATAGCGACTCTCTCCTCTTCAGCCATCACTGAAAGAAAATGAAAGTTATTGATATGAAGTCGTGAAGTCCATGGACTGCAGGACTTCGTTGAAAAAGTCTCCTACTCTTAGACCCTATTGGATCAGAGCTTGCTTTTGAATAAAAACGATAGATGAAAATAACTTCCAATTAATTGCCATAAATATTGACATCTGTTATTTATGTCAGCTAGCTTTATCCGGGTTTCCCTTCTGAGCTTATTGTCGTCCCACACGGGGATTGTCTGGAGAATGCATGTCCATAAAGAAGTTAATTTTCATTGTTTTGATGCTTTGCTATGCGGCCGGAGTCTCTTGGGGACAAGAAGATCGCGGACGCATTAATGGCCAGGTGACCGATCCTTCGGGAGCGATCATCCCCGACGCCGCCGTAACGCTGCGGAGTGAGGCCACGGGAGTCGTCCATTCCACGAAGACCGATGCCTCGGGAGGATATCTGTTTGACCTTCTGAACCCCGGTCTTTATGCCGTTCAGGTCACAGCAACCGGGTTTAAGCAGTTTCAGGTCCAGCATGTCCGCGTCGAAGTCGCCAGCCGTGTGGCAGTGAATGCGAAGATGCAGTTGGGCGAAGAGACCGAGGTCGTTACGGTCACAGATTCCGGCGGCGCCCGCCTACACACAGAGGATGCAACGCTGGGCTTTACGGTGGAATCCCGTTCCGCCAATGAACTCCCAATCCTCTACAGCAATCCGTTTGAGCTGCAGTTGCTGGCTCCTGGCGTCTCCAGTACATCGTTGAGCACGGGAAACCACACCTATGAGGGAGGTTCGGAGAGCAGCACGGTCAATGGATCGCAGAGTGGCCGGACGGAGTTTACGCTCGATGGCGCGCCCGATACTCGCAACGGCGGCGCCGTTAGCACCGCCTATGTTCCTTCGCGTGACTTCATCGGGGAATTTCGCCTGATCACATCGCCCTACGATGCTTCCCTGGCACACACCTCTGGCGGGTCGATTGATACCAGCCTCAAGTCAGGTTCCAGCCAGTATCACGGCGGTGCAGCTTTCTTCGCGCAGATCCCGAACGTGAATGCGCCTCAGTTTTCACAGACCATCGCAGCACCGCCAGCCGCCAAGTTCAATCGTGAGAGCGTTGAACTGGATGGCCCCATCATTCGGAAGAAGCTCTTCTTCTTCGCCGGCTATGAGAAGCAGTACAACAAGCAGGCGGCGAGTACCACGACCCAGACGGTACCCACGGCTGCCGAGAAGAACGGCGACTTCTCTGCCCTTCTTGGAATCAGCAAGCCTATTACTTCGACCTATACCTGTCCTGCTACTGGCGAGAAACTAACGACAGCCCCCTATGATCCTTACCAGATCTGGAATCCTTATTCGACACACATCGATCCTCGTTGCCCGGCGCTGATGCTTCGTGATCCGGTTCCGGGAAACATCATCACCAGGGTGCGCCCGATCGATCCAGTGGCGAAGAATATCCTGGCCTATTATCCCGATCCCAATGCGACCGGCCAGGTAAACGGTCAGAACAACTTTGCTTCAGCCGCCGCGAACGTCGATCATTACTGGAACGTCGCTACGCGCATCGACTACAACCTGAGCGATCGCCAGAAGCTGTTCGGACACTACATCATCAGCGACCGCGTTCAGCCGGGTAAAAACCTCTTCTTCCCCGGTGCAAGTGGAAAAACGAACATTCTCCGCAACAAGGCAGGCGTGCTCGACTATACCAACACGCTGAACGATACGACCGTTCTGAATCTCCGCTACTCTCTGACGCGTTTCACTACGTCGTCTCAGATCGACGCGAAGACGACGGCTACGGACCTTGGTATCAACTCAAACGCAACCGCGGGAGCGCCTGATGCAGCCCTGGGCTTCCCCTATGTCTCACTGTCGGGTTTTGCTGAGCTGGGAAATGCCGATCCGAGCTTCGAGTACGACACCATCCACGATGCGCAGGCTAACCTGACCAAGGCGCTCAGCCACCACAACGTGAAGTTCGGCGTTGAGTGGCGACGCTACCAGGCCAACCAGGCTGACTTCACAAACGAAAAGCTCTTCATCAACAGCTCCGGAACGTATACAGCCGGCCCCTCCAGCGCGCTGTCGAACTCTCCTCTGGGGCAATCCGTGGCTTCTCTTGAGTTTGGCATCTCGGAAGGAACCAAGCAGGCGTTGAACGCCGCAACCTCTAACAACACCACGTATTGGTCCAGCTACATCCAGGATGACTGGAAGGTTCGTCCCAACCTGACCCTGAACGTCGGCCTGCGCTATGAGTATGGCAGCCCGATCCAGGAGCGCAACGGTAAGAGCATCTCTTATTTCGACATGACGACGCCCAATCCTATTGCGGAACAGGCGAAGGCGAACTATGCAGCGACCGCCACTCCCAGCGAGCAGGCCCTTGTGCCGGTCAACGGCTTCAATGTAAACGGCGGTGTCCGTTATGTTGAGAAGGGGAAGGACAACTGGGACGCGCAGAAGACCAACTTCTCTCCGCGCCTCGGATTTTCTTATAGTCCCACTCCGAAGATGGTGGTTCGCGGTGGCTTCGGACTCTTCTTCGAACATTATGCGGAGTATGTCCAGTACGGCAATCCCCTGGGCTTCAGCCAGACGACCAACACGGTGGCGTCGCCGGATAATGGCGTCACCTACTCGGCTACGCTGCAGAATCCATTTCCGGGAGGATTGGTCCAGCCTTCCGGATCTGCAAACGGATTGCTGCAGAACGTCGGTCAGAGCATCTCGCAGTTTTATATTCAGCACCCCAAGACGCCTTACAGCGAGCGCTTCTCCCTTGGCATCCAGTACGCTCTTCCCGGCGATATTATTGTCGAGGCGGATTACGTTGGAAACCTGGGCAGGCATCTGATTGTGACTCGCGACTGGAACGCGACTCCCAACAGATACCTGAGTACTTCCCCGACGCGCGACAATGAGACTAATGGACGGATGGTGGCAAACTACCCGAGCCCGTTTCAGGGAATTGCCGTGCCGGGATCTACCCTGAACACCAAAAATATTACGGGAAATCAGCTCGTCAAGCCGTTCCCGCAGTTTACCGGCCTGACAGGACGGGATACTGCAGGTCACAGCAGCTTCAACGCCCTGCAGGTCTCCGCACAGAAGCGTTTTTCACATGGCTACAACATGAGCGTCTCCTACCAGTGGTCTCGCACTCTGGATGCTCTTACCTTCCTGAACGGCGGGGATGCGAAACCGTGGTACGGAGTCTCCAGCACCGACTACCCGCAAACGCTCTCCGTAGCGGGAATCTATGAGCTGCCGTTTGGCCGCAATAAGCCCTTCTTCACAACGGCGCCTACATGGCTCGATGCGATCGTCGGCGGATTCCAGGTTCAGGGAACCTACCGTATTACCAGCGGTCAGCCGCTGACCTTCAGCAGCGCCGGCACGATCCTGAAGCCGGGCTATACCTATGCAGATATCGCAGGGCATTCCCGGCATGACTATCTGCAATGGTTCAACACCAATGCGTTCTATAACGCGCGAGCCAACGATGCCGGCGGCGACTATGGCGGCGATGCCGGTTACGCCAGCAAGGAGGCGCTGGTCTCTAACGTTCGCGTATTTCCGCTTCGCTTCAACAACGTCCGACAGGATTACCAGAATCTGCTGAATGTGGGCGCAATGAAGAAGTTCCGTGTATACCAGGACCGCGCCAGCATGAATCTGCGGGCTGAGGCGATCAATGCTCTCAATCATCAGGTCTACAGCAATCCGACAACAGATCCTTCCAGCGGAAGCTTCGGAAGAATCGGTGGTCCTGGCAACCAGGCTCGTATCCTTCAATTCGCAGTGGAAGCGCACTTCTAAGCGCGACTTCCGGACAGATGCAGTATGCTATGCTCCTCCGTCGAACGATCTGGCGGAGGAGTCTTTCTTTCGCCTAACCATGTTTCCGGCCGCCCTATCAACACGAAAGGAAGCCCACTCCGGATGATGGAAAAGACCATCGCTCATTTTGCCCGCCTGCAGCGCGGTGCCGTTCTCAAGCTCAGCTCAGCGATAGGCGTGGTCGGCGCCCTCCTGGCTCTTTCCTCCGCTGCTGCCTTCGGGCAGGACCTTCCCCTGACAGCAGGCCTGCGCGCCAGCCAGCTATCTCCGATAGACCCCGCGCGGGACGTGGCCTCGCCTCAACTGGAGGGAGCACATCATACTCCGCTCACAGAGGAATATATCTGGACGGCCAACGACTCGACTGCAGCGCAGGACAAGCTTATCTATAAATTTCCGGGGCTGATGGAGCAGACGGAACCGCACTACTTCCGGCACAGCTTCTCGCTCTCCATCGTGCCACCACAGCCGACGCTCTACATCGCGGGGCCGCGCAGCGTAAAAGTCTGGCTGAACGGGAGCCTTGCGGAATCTGTGGAAAGCGATACGTCCTCTCCTCTGGGGATGCATACGTTTGCGATTCCTATCGCGAAATTTCTAAAGGCGGGTAAGAACATCATTGCGATCGAAGCGATCCGCGGCCGCGGCGTCACTGGTTTTGCAAACAGTCCGCTGGTGCGGCAGCAGACCTTTGGCCAGGTGCTGGTCGCAAAGATTCTTCCCGCAGCTGAAGGCGTAGAGACAGAGCCACTGATGATCTCGTCGCGCGACTGGAAAAGCTCAATCTCTGCGCAGGCGGGTTGGCAGAACACGAGCTTTGACGATTCTTTATGGAAGCCGGTTCAAAGCATCGGAGCCATCGAGAGCGATATTGAGCTGTTTCAGTGGAATGCCGACGCCGGTCTCTATGATTGGCCCGGCTACGATGGAATCTCGAAGTTTCTCGCGCACATGCCGTTGCCAGCGACGCAGATTCTGGCAACCTATACCGGTCGCGGATCGTTCTCGCACCCCGAAAACCTTACATCAGGCAAAGACTCCAACAGCTTTACGGTTGCGCTTCCCTCTTCACCGTTGACCGATGCGGAGGCACCGAGCCTCTTCCTCGACTTCGGCCGCGAGCTCACTGGACGCGTCGAGATCGTCTCCGACAGTGATACTCCCGTCACGGTGTCCATACAGATGGGAGAGTCCGAGTCAGAAGCTCTGAAGAATCCTTATCTTGGCATCAACCAGTTGACCATTCCACCGCACGGAACCGGGCATGGTCCGAAGAGCGCCTTCCGTTACGCCAAGATTCGTTTTCTCGGTGGAGGTCCGAAGCTTTGTTTCAAAGCCATCCATGTTGACCATATCTACTATCCGGTCCAATACCTGGGATCTTTCGAGTCATCGGACAAGATGCTGAACAGGATCTGGGAGATTGGCGCCTACACGGCTCATCTCTGCATGCAGGACGGCGTCTGGGACGCTTCCAAGCGGGACCGTGGCCGCTGGATGGGAGATATGGATGTCAGCGGCAGAGTGATCGAAGATGTCTTCGGTGAGCGTTCGTTGATGGAAGATACCCTTGACCGCCTGATGGGGTCTGCCCCGGTCGATCAGCATGTCAATGGAATCCCGGGTTACAGCGCTTTCTGGTTTACAGGCGTGGCCGACTACTACCGGCATACGGGCTCGAAGAAATTCCTCGAACGCGAACATGGCAGGATGCTGCAACTGCTCCATTACGTCGATCAGGAGTTCGACGTTCGTGGAATCTACGCCAATAGAACAAAGGTCTGGCTCTATGTTGACTGGTCTCCTGACCTGAACGGCGATACTCCGGAGACACGAAGAGCAACCACGCTGGAGTACTACCGGGCTTATCGAGAGGCAGCTTGGCTGCTTCGTGAACTGGGTGATACCAGCAATGCTGATCAATACACCCAAAAAGCCGAGCACATCAAAGCCGCCGCCGACAAGTACCTGCTCGACTCCAGAACGGATACATTTGGTCCACGGTGGCAGACCAACGCCGCAGCAGTCGTAGGCGGCATGACCGATGCGGTCCAGTCGAAGGCCATCTGGAATCACGTGCTATCCAGCGTCGGACACATCAAATACAACGCCTACATCATCTCGCCCTATTACAACTACTATGTCATCCGGTCGATGGCGAAGGTCGGTCATCGGCAGGCTGCTCTCGACTGGATTCGCCAATACTGGGGAGGCATGGTTGAAGAAGGCGCCACCAGCATGTGGGAGGCCTACGATCCCAGCTGGTACAAGGAAGACTTCCACGCATCGCTGCAGGCAGACAATCGCTCCGGATATTTCGTCAGTCTGGCTCACGGCTGGTCTGCAGGCCCCACGGCATGGCTCATGGAAGAGGTTCTCGGGATTGAGCCGACAGGAGCTGGCTTCAACACGGTGGATATCCGTCCCGACCTGCTGGACATGCAGTGGGCAAAAGGCGCCGAGCCTACGCCACATGGCCTCCTGAAGGTCGAGGCGCGAAAAGAAGCCAATGGCACCACGGTCACGCTCGACATACCCCAGGGAGTCACAGCGCGTGTGCTGGTTCCATCTGGCTCCTCCAGCGCCAAACTGCTTGTGAATGGCATTGTCCGTTCTTCGACAGATACTGAGGATGGAATGCGAAAGGTGATCACCCTTGGAACAGCCGGGCATTATGATCTGGAGGCGGAATAATCGCCGATGCCTCACTGGCGCCGTTCAGCATAGCAGAGGTATTGCGGTTTGCTCTAAACTCCAGCTATGCCACGGCGCTCTACAACGCATCACCCAGAGTCCTCAAACTCGGTTCGACGCCGAGCCTACCTTCTTATTCAAAAGAAGATCGCATCCGGGGAGCTTAAAGCCGGTACGCTGATCTCTGAAGTTGCCCTGGCAAAGGAACTCGGGAGCAGTCGTACTCCAGTCCGGGAGGCCGCAGGCCAGCTTCTGGCCGAAGGACTGCTGGATCTGAGCCCGGGCGGCGGCATCATCGTTACACAGCTTACTCGTCAGGCCATTCGCGATCTCTATGAGCTTCGGGAAGCTCTTGAGGTCTTTGCCGTCGGCAGAGTGGCTCAAAGCGGGATACGCTCTGCCGACAAGGATCGCCTGAACCATCTTCTGGGTGAGACACAGACTCTTCTGAAGGAACTGAAATCATCCGGAGCCGCCGAGCTCGATGCCGAGCAGATGAAACGATTCGCCCTCTCAGATCTTTCGTTTCACACTCTTCTGATCCGGCTTGCGGCGAACGCCCGCATCCTTAAAGTCGTCAACGAAACCCGGCTGATGATTCGCATCTTCGGGATTCAGCGCAGCGGTCACAAACGCGAAGAGCTGGAGCGTATCTACCGGCACCATAAAGCAATTCTTGAAGCCGTGATCCGTCAGGAGGTTGAGGACTCACGCAAGTTGCTGGCAGAGCACATTCAGGCAAGCGCAAAGGAGCGGCTTGACGAGTTTGATCTTTGGGAACGCGAGAATCAGCTTGCCGGTCTGGACGTAATCGATCCCCTGCAGATGTAAGTTCACGGCTCTTCAAGGCATGCAATAATGACTGTCTTGTTTTGTCGACAAATAAAAGACTTTTGTAGAATGTATGGGATCGGATCTTTACCCTTATGGAAAAACTTATTCGTGGCGCCCATGCTGCTGTCCTGACACTTCGAAAACCTGATCATTCCATTGACGACGATGCTCTTCGTTCCCTCCTTCGTTTCCACATGAAAGCAGGAATCAAGGGATTTGCGATCGGCGGAGCTACGGGTGAATTCTGCTCTCTAACCGAGGATGAGTTGCAACATACCCTCGAAGTCGTTGGAAAGACTGTTGAGCAGAGGGCCGCCTTCGTCGTTGGTATCGGCGCCGCAGATCTCAATGGAGTTCTTCGCCGCGGAGAGATTGCCCGCAGAGCCGGAGCAAAGGCTGCCCTGCTTTCGATGCCCTATTTCTTCCCTTACGCCCAGGACGATCTTCGCGCCTTCGTGTGCGCCGTCGCATCCACACTCGATCTGCCGATCCTGCTCTACAACCTTCCGCAATTTACCAGTGGGATCAATCCAGAACTTACCCTTGAGTTGATTCAGCAATGGCCCTCGGTGGTAGGCATCAAGGACAGCAGCGGATCTCTGGAGACTCTCCGGCTGCTCACCCGGGAGGCCCCGAACGCCTGTCGCATCGTTGGCAACGATAGCGCACTTGCCCCGGCGCTTCAGGAAGGTATCGCGGATGCAGTGATCTCCGGCGTGGCATGCGCCTTTCCGGAGCTGATCGCACACTTCTTCGCGGAAGGAGCTACCGCGTCGCCAGCATGGAGCAAGAGCGTCTCTGCACTTGAGGATGTGATTGCACAACTGAACCAGGTGCCCACCCCATGGGGGCTCAAGATCTTTGCAGAGGCGAGAGGGCTGGCCAAAGCATCGTTTTCTCTTCCCCTTTCGCAGCGGCGGGAGCAGCTGCGCGTTGCGATGGCAGAATGGTATCTGCTGAATCGAGATCAGCTGTTGATCAATAACTCTGAAACAGATTAGCCGGAGAAGAAGGAGAGCCAAATGCAAAGAGAGATGTTTCTGGTTACGAGTGGGGATCTACGGCTCGGCGCAAATCAGACATGCTGGCCTGCGCAGCGCGACCTGGAGAAAACACTCACGCATGTCTTCTCAGAGATGGGAATCACTTTGCGTCGAGCCTTCCCGGTCGATGAGCGGCAGGGGCATGGCTTTATTTCAAGTCAGCGCATGGGTATGGACGTCTTTGCCAATATACCGGCGGATGCTCCTCTGGTCTTTGCCACAGCCGCCTGGCAGTATACGCATCACGTTCTGCCGGGAATGCGCTTTCATCGCGGTCCAATTCTCACTGTCGCCAACTGGTCCGGACAATGGCCAGGGCTGGTCGGCCTGTTGAATTTGAACGGATCGCTGATCAAGGCGGGAGTTCCCTTCTCTACGCTCTGGAGCCAGTCCTTTGACGATGTCTTCTTCCTGAAAGGACTGAAGCAGTGGGTGGATACTGGCACGATCAGGCATAATCTCTCGCACGTGCGCGATCTTGATTTGGCTTCTCTGCCTGCGGATGCGCAGGGCCTCGGCAGGCAGCTCGCGGAATCTCTCAAAGCACGCAAGGCGATTCTCGGCGTATTCGACGAAGGCTGTATGGGGATGTATAACGCCATCATCGATGACGAAATTCTCAACCCACTCGGAATCTTCAAGGAGCGGCTCAGCCAGTCCGCGCTGGTAGCGCGGATGAGGACCGTTTCCGATCAGGAGGCGAGCACTATTCGCCAGTGGCTCGATACACGAGGCATGCGGTTTGCAACCGGAACAGATGAGGCGACCGAACTTACCGATTCGCAGATTCTCACACAGTGCAAGATGTACATCGCTGCCACCCGCATTGCTGCAGATTTTGCGTGTGACGCCATCGGAATCCAGTATCAGCAGGGGCTCAAAGATATGGTGCCTGCTTCCGATCTGGTCGAAGGTCTCCTCAATAATCCGGATCGTCCCCCTGTCTTTTCGGAACAAGGGGCAGAGCTCTATGCAGCATCTGCGCTTCCCCACTTCAATGAAGTTGACGAAGGGGCCGCTGTCGATGCGCTGGTCACGAACCGCTGCTGGACGGCTCTGGGCCTGGATCCCTCAACAACGCTTCACGATGTAAGGTGGGGCGAAACTCTCAACATTCAGGGCGAAGAGAAGTTCGTCTGGGTTCTCCAGATCTCCGGCGCTGCTCCCGCCAGCCATTTTCGCGGAGGATATGCAGGCGCGGTCAGCGAGCGTCAACCCGCAATGTACTTCCCGCTCGGTGGTGGTTCGCTCAAGGGCATCGGCAAACCAGGCGAAATCGTATGGAGCCGTGTCTTTGTTGAAGGCGGAGAACTTCACGCCGATCTTGGCCGCGGCACGGTTGTGGAACTTTCAGACGCCGAGAATGAACGCCGCTGGCGTGAGACTACCTACCAGTGGCCGCTTGTCAATGCAGTCTTCCATGGCGTTGGGCGCGATGCATTTATGGCGCGTCATCGCGCGAATCACGTCAGCATCGCCTATGCAGAAGACTCCAGCAAGGCGCTCGCGGTGAAGGCATCCATGCTTGCGGCTCTGGGCGTGAAGGTCCATCTCTGTGGTGAAACCGGAGACACCAGGAGTTGATCGCCTTCCTCTGCTGGCGCACGGAATACTGTGCGCCAGCAGAGGAAAGCGGGGCCTGGATAGATCCGTATAAACGGCGAAACCGAATTATCCCTGTTGCATTTCAAGCTCCACTCACAGAAACTTCCATGAATGACAGCAGATAAGAGTCTGTTGCCGTCGTGTTACTGTCACTCCATGGCGACGGCGACGATTCCGTTGGCCGGCAAGCGCGGCGCTGAAGATGGAATGGAGCAATGAATACAAGAAGACGCGGGACCATAGCAGTTCTCCTCGGCGCAGGAATTCTCGTCAACTACTTCGATCGGGTTAACCTCTCCATTGCGCACGACGCTCTCCAGTCCGCGTTTGGCATCTCCGACATCACCTTCGGTTATTTGCTGGGGGCCTATAGCTGGACCTATGCGCTCATGCAGCTTCCAAGCGGCTCACTTCTGGATCGCTTCGGGGTCAGGCGAGTCATGCTCGCTTCCATTGTTCTCTGGGCGGTCGCCTCGGGCATGGCCGCGCTAGCTTCTACAATTTTGATTCTCTTTCTCGCGCGTTTTCTGCTCGGAATCGGAGAGGCTCCGACCTTTCCTGCATGCGCCAAAGCTATCGGCTTATGGTTCCCACCGGGTGAGCGCGGAGTACCGACCGCGATGTTTGATGCCGCTGCTAAACTTGCCATCGGCATAGGCACACCGATCCTTGGACTTATTCTGCTGCACTTCGGCATGCGGGCAAATTTTGCCGCGACTGCAATTCTGAGCGGCCTCTACGCAATTCTGTTTGCCTCTCTGTACTGCGATCCAAAGTCACCCAAAAGTGCTGTCGCCCGAGAGCGTTCCAACGAAGGTCCATCATCACTGGGAATCTCCACCCTTCTGAAGGAGCGAAAGGTTCTCGCCGCAGCCATTGGCTCAGGGGCCTACAACTACTCCTTCTATCTTCTGCTTACCTGGTTGCCGTTTTACCTCCAGAAGGGCCTCAAGATGACCGGCCAGCAGTCCGTCCTATGGTCCGCCGTTCCGTGGACCGCCGCCGCAGTCGTAGGATTTGCCGTTGGAGGAGTGCTGACCGATATCATGGTGCGGCGTGGCTACGATGCCAGCGTCGTCCGTAAGACAATCCTGATTGCAGGCACGAGCATGGGACTCTTTGTTCTCGCTCCTGCATTCCTGCATCAATCAGGCGTCGTTCTTGTCTGCCTCAGCCTGTCTCTCAGCGGGCTTGCCGCAGCATCCCCCGTCTTATGGACGTTGCCTTCCCTTCTTGTTCCTTCAGGAAGCACTGGAAGAGTGGGCGCTATCATGAACCAATCGAATCAGATCGCTGCGATCATCGCTCCCATTGCAACGGGCTATCTCACCACCTGGACACATTCTTTTGTAGCCGCATTCCTTGTCGCAGGGGTCATTCTGTTGATTGGCGTCGCAAGCTATGTGTTCCTGCTCGGTCGTATCGAGATCGTTCCTTCCGCGCGAATCAAGGACGGTCTGGTGGCATAACTGGATTTGAAGCAGCAGGAAGGGCGCGCGTCGCCCCGGTCGAGATACCACCATCAACCAGCAGCGTCTGTCCCGTTACGTAGCGACTCTCCTCCGATGCCAGGAAGACGACAGGACCATCGAGGTCATCGGGGCTACCTGGGCGATTCATCGGGATACGATCGCAGAGATACTCCACCCATTCCTTGTTCTCGTACATCACCTGATTCTGTGCCGTCTTGAACCATCCCGGAGCGAGACAATTCACCGTAATGCCATACCGCCCCCAATCGTCCGCTAGGCTCATCGTCAGCTGCCGTATGCCTCCGCGGCTCGCGCCATAAGGGCCAAGCCCGGCATAACCCGCCACCGACGTCACCGAGCCGATATTGACGATTCTCCCGTAGCCTCGCTCGATCATTCTTTTCGCCACCTCCTGCGCAACGAAGAAGGAGCCGCGAAGATTCGTATCCAGAATCTGGTTCCAGTCGTCCCAGGTAACTTCGATTGCGGGTTTGCGGATATTCATCCCTGCATTGTTTACCAGGATGTCGATCTTCCCAAAGAGAGAAGCCGCTTCTGCCACTGCTGAACGAATGGATTGTTCATCACGAACGTCAAGAGCTACCGAAGCGCACTCGCAGCCCATCTCCCGCAGCTCCCTTTCGAAGGCTTCCAGCGCCTCCCGTCTGCGACTGGTCAGAACCAGTTTGGCTCCTGCACGGGCAAGAGCGCGGGCGAAGTACTGTCCCAGACCACGGCTTGTTCCTGTCACCAGCGCCACGCGGCCACTGAGGTCAAAATACGGCCGCGACGAAGGCGACGATGAATCTGACTGCATGCAATCTCCTGTCTAGTTGGAATCAGGCGTAACGATGACCTTGATGAGATTCGGTTCTTTTCCGTAGAGACGGTCGAAGGCCTCCGCGCTACGCTCCAGAGGCACGATCCCTGAGATCAAGGGAGATACATCGATCTGCCGCGAAGCCAGCAACTCAATTGCCCGTGGGTATTCGCCCGCCGAAGCCGCCGATCCCTGCAGACGAATCTGTCGCGTTACAACTGCCTGCAGAGGAAGCTCCACCTGAGCCTCGATATTGCCGACCAGGGTCACCGTTCCGCCCTTGCGGACAGAAGCGATGGCAGTCTTCACTGTGCTTCCGAAACCGACGGCCTCAAAGACATGATCGACTCCTTCGGGATATCTCTCCAGGATCGCTCCTGCCGGGCTTGCATCTGCGCCTTCTTTCGCAAGGGCAATGGCCGTATGTGCCCCCAGGCCTTTTGCGGCTTCTACACGGCTTTTGTCCGGATCAGCCACAAAAATGTGAGAACTTCCGGCGACACGAAGCGCCTGCACAATCAGGGTGCCGATCATGCCTGCTCCCAGCACAAGCGCCGTCTGGCCCTTTTTGAATCCCGATACAGCGACTGCGTGAAGAGCAATGGAGACCGCCTCAATCATCGCTGCCTCAGGAAATGGCAGTTCTGCGGGAAGGCGATAGAGCACGCGGGTGGGCACGGCCAGATACTCGGCAAAGGCTCCATGGCGCCGGTAATCCCCACAGGAGACGCCAAAGACCTGGCGCGCGTTGCACAGGTTTACTTCACCGCGCCTGCAATACTCGCAGCTTCCACAGTAGAGAGTCGAATCGAAGGTGACGCGATCCCCTACCTGCCATTCCGTTACGCCGGAGCCAACTTTCGCGATGACTCCCGCGGCCTCGTGTCCCATAATGATTGGCGGTATTCGGCGGCCGGATGACCCATCGAATCCGTGAACATCGCTTCCACAGATTCCGCAGGCTTCTACCTTCAGCAGAACCTCATCGGTTGCCGGTTCAGGAGTGGGAAAATCGACCACCTCAAGCCGGCGATATTCAGATAACAGGAGAGCTTTCATGGCTATCACTCTACACGAGGACAACGCTCCAGAGATAAGCGCCCTTCATCTCTGGAGCATTGCACTTGTCAGATTGCCTCAACGATTCTCCGCGTGGGACGTCTGTTTTCCCTTCCCCCAGTAGATAAACGTTCCGAAGCGGGTAGAGGTCACGATATCGACAGCTCCATCATGATTCAGGTCGGTTGCGAGGATGTCCGACCCTGCTCCGACGTGGTTGTCCATCAGCTCTGGCACGAACTTTGCCCCACCCTCCGCTTTCGGGTCGCGCACCGTTTTGTACCAGTAAAGAACGGGAGCACCGCGTGGATCGGGATCGATATTTGTATCCAGGTGGGAAAAGTATCTCTTCCCTGCGATGAAGTCCGGAATTCCATCGCCATCCACATCCGCAAAGCCGGTTCCGTGCAACTCCGTGAAGACCACGCCGCCGGCGCTCTTTGCGGGCGAATCATTCATGATCATGTGTTCCACAAAGGAGATCGCGCCGTTCGCATCCCGCTTCTGCTCAAACCAGGCCAGCCCGTACCCGTGGGCGTCCAGTGAGGTCACCACATCGTTGTGGCCATCTCCGTTGACGTCATATACGGCCATCACGCTTCCGCCCAGAATGCCGCGCGTGTACTGCGAGAACGCTACTGGGTGATACTTCCAGAGACTCGTTCCCGCGTCTTTCGCAGGCTGCTGCCACCATCCATAGGCATTCAGGATGTCCATCCTCCCATCCCCGTCGATGTCTCCCACTCCAATTCCATGTGCGGCGGCGTATCCCTTTTCCGAGATCGTGTGTATCTGCCATGGGCCGGTAGGGTTCTTGGGGTCAGGCTTGGCGTAGCGCACGGTTCCTTCACCCGCATAGACCAGCTCCGGCTTGCCGTCACCGTCTACATCCCGCAGTACCGCAATCTCACTCTGGTTCGTCTTGACGACGACGTACTTATCCCACCTGCGATGCTCCTTGCCGGGATTGACATAGAGTTGAGCACCCGGTCCTCCGCCGTACTGAACGCTCAGGACATCCGGCCAGCCATCGCCTGTAAAATCCGCAGCAAACTGAAGAGTTCCGTCGCTGGCAAACTCCGTCGTCGGATTCGAGGCCTGCGCCATGTAGAACTCACTCGACGTCATATAGTCCGGGCCATAGTAGATGTATGGGCCGGAAACAATATCGAGCTTGCCATCGCGATTGAAATCTGCCGCAGCCTCTGTCCATGAGTAGTAGAAGTCGCTGAGACGCTGCTTGCGAAACCGTGAGGAAACCTTCTCTGGCTCCCTCGTCTTCAGATTCAAGTCCCGAAGGCCGACATGGCGAAAGGTGACTGATGTCTTTGGCCCGACATACAAAGCCACCGGGCCATATCCTTCCTCATCGACCGCCCCGGACTCACGCCCATTGTTCAGAAAAGACCGGATGATATTTGCGTCGACGAAGATCTCAACATCATTCCACTCCCCTGCTCGCAGCGTGCTATCCGGCGGCGTTATGGGAAGGTCCGCTGGACGGACGATCTGCATCGGCATTCTTGGCCGCTCAGGCCGTTGGGCTGGAGCGACCCTGTAAAGGCCGCTTCCTTTGGGTAGAGGTGTCTGCTCCTTGATGGTTCCCGCCGGATCGATCACGACGTGAAATAAAGTCGGGTTCGAGTCATGAAATGAGACATAATCACCTGCCAGTGAGCCGTCACTCTGCTTTTTTGTCCGAAAGAGCACTCCCGTCTCGCACGACTGTTCACATCGGAACTCCATATAGAAATCCGAGTCCTGGAACGAGTGATTCAGTACGAGCAATCCGCCAGTTTCGTTGCCTTTGCCCGTGATCCCCTGATCCGCAATGTTCCAGTCAGCCTTACCCAGGACCGACCAATCCTGTCGGCTGGCCGTAGCAATACTGGTGTCGGGATGGAAAGACGGACCTGATCCCAAACATGGCGCAACGACCACACTGAAAAAGCTCAAAACCACCCCAAGATGCTTTCGATTCATATCCCACCTGTCTTTGACGGATTCATGGAACGATCTTCGATTACTCTCTGACAAACGCCGCCGACCTTCGACCGACATTTTCAGTTGCGAATAAAGACATTTCATTTGCGCATTGAGAAACACACGAATACTAATGGCCAGCTTCCCTTCGGGTCAAGGAAGAGCTACGGGGCAAAAATAAATGGGCCGCGTGCAAGCACGCAGCCCATCGATTTCAATCGTTCAGATACTACTGGTTTCCACCGCCCTGTGGCGATCCGCCACCGCTACCACCACGGCGACCTCCGCGGCGGCGGCGACCGGGACGGCGCTGTCCTGCAGGCTTGGGAGAGCTTCCCTGGGGCGCGCCTTCAGCACGGTTGAAGTTGGGCTCTTCTTCGCCCTCTTCATCGCCTTCCTCGAAGTCTTCTTCGTCTTCGGCTCCCTCCTGGTCCGGCAGTTGTGCCTGCTGAGCAGGACGCTGACGTCCGTCACCATCAGGAGCCTGCGCGACCGGGTCCGGCAATCCCAGCTTGGCGCGCTGTTCCCGCAGAACGGCCTTGCGTGAAAGCTTGATCCGATTGCCTTCGATCGCCAATACCTTCACCAGGATCTGATCGCCCTCGCGAAGCTCGTCTTTTACATCCTTGACGCGATGCTCTGCAATCTCGGAGACATGCAGCAGACCGTCTGTTCCGGGGAAGATCTCGACAAAGGCGCCGAACTCTGCGATACGGACAACCTTACCCAGGTAGGTCTTACCGACCTCAGGAACGGCCGTCAGATCGTTGATCATCTGAATCGCGCGCTCCAGTCCCTCTGCATCGGTCGAGGCTACGTTCACCCGGCCTGTATCATCGACATCGATCTTGACGCCGGTCGCATCGATAATCCCGCGAATGACCTTGCCGCCGGGTCCGATCAGATCGCGAATCTTGTCGGTAGGAATCTGCATCGTGTGGATGCGGGGAGCAAACTTCGATTTCTCCTGGTTCGCCCCGGCAATCACGGCATCCATCTTGTCCAGCAGAAAAATCCGTCCGCGACGTGCCTGTTCAAGGGCCTCACGCATAATCTGCGGCGTAATTCCCATGATCTTGATGTCCATCTGCAGGGCAGTGATGCCATTCCGCGTTCCGGCAACCTTGAAGTCCATGTCGCCGTAGTGGTCTTCCGCGCCCGCGATGTCGGACAGGATGGCATACTTATCGCCTTCCATCACCAGACCCATCGCCACGCCGGCGACAGAACCCTTCAACGCGATGCCAGCTTGCATCAGCGACAGGGACGCACCACAGACCGTAGCCATCGACGACGATCCGTTCGATTCCAGAATGTCCGAGACTACGCGCAGGGTGTATGGCGACTCATCTTCCCCGGGAAGAACGGCCTCAATGGCTCGCGAAGCAAGCGCACCATGACCGATCTCTCGCCGGCCAACCCCGGTCATGCGGCCAACTTCGCCCACTGAGAAGGGCGGGAAGTTGTAGTGGAGCATAAAGCGCTTCTTGATCTCGCCTTCGTAGCTCTCCAGTCGCTGAGCATCGTCCGGCGTTCCCAGGGTCGCCGAAACCAGCGCCTGGGTCTCCCCGCGGGTGAACAGAGAGGAGCCGTGCACGCGAGGCAGGACTCCTACCTCGATGGAGATCTGGCGAATCTCGTCGAAGGCGCGGTGATCCGGGCGAATGCGATCGTTCAAAACCTGTTCGCGGAAGATGTTCTCGCGCAACAGCTCATAATACTTGCTCAGCTTCTTTGCGGACTCAGTATCGTCGGCTGGAATTTCGGCCTTCAGTTCATCCTTAAGCGCCTTCACCTTGGCATAACTCTCGGCCTTGGGATGCTTCTTCGTATCCAGCGCGTCCGCCAGCCGGGCGCCGATCTTCGACTTCAGAGAGCTCAGGTACTCGGTATCGATCACCGGTGCGCTAACCAGGCGCTTCTGCTTCCCTGCCCTCGCTACCAGATCCTCGATCGCAGCGCAGATCTTCTTGATCTCGCCGTGGGCAAACTCGATCGCATCTACGACACGGTCTTCCGTAATCTCGCGCGCTCCGGACTCGATCATCACGATGCCGTCCTTCGTACCGACGACCATGATGTTCAGCCTGCTCTTCTCGCGCTCCGCATACGTCGGATTCACGATGAACTGATCGTCGACGATACCGATGCGAACAGCTCCTACCGGCCCGTGAAAGGGAATGTCGCTCAGGGCCAGGGCGCAGCTTGCGCCGTTGATCCCCAGGACATCGGGATCGTTTTCGCGGTCAGCCGAATAGACAAACGCAACCACCTGGGTCTCATTACGGAAGCCCTCGGGAAACAGCGGACGGATCGGGCGGTCGATCTGACGGCTGGTAAGAATCTCCTTCTCGCTCGGCCGTCCCTCACGCTTGATGAAGCCGCCGGGTATGCGTCCACCGGCATAGGTAAATTCGCGATACTCCACCGTCAGCGGGAAGAAGTCGATGCCTTCCTTTGGCTCTGGAGAAGCGACGGCGGTCGCCAGGACGACGTTGTCTCCGCTCGAAGTCAGGGCTGCGCCGGAGGCCTGCTTGGCCATGCGCCCCGTCTCGAACTTGATCTGCTTGCCACCTGCAAGCTCTACTATTACCTCTTGCTTCATCGTGTCTCTCTCTTTTCTCTCTATCGTTGGAAACTTGCTTTTCGCGTCTTCCGAATCGCGGGCGCGAAAAAGTGCAGCTTGCCGCCGGCCCCTAAAAGACCGCCTGCGCGCTGCACTCTATGAAAGGAAACATGGGACAGCCTTGCCCGACCGTAAAAGGTTGTTCAGCCGTCATGGCAAACCGATCGAATGCCACGAGTGTCTTCATGAGCGGCTCTCGCCGCAAGACGCTCTCAAGCGCTGAACGAAACCTGCCGCCGGAATAAAACGGGCCAAGCATGATTCCATGGTTTTCGATAATGTCTCCGGAGGTTTACTTGCGGATACCCAGCTTGCCGATCACTTCACGGTAGCGGTCTGCATCGCACTTCTTCAGATAGTCCAGCAGACGACGGCGCTTGCTTACGAGCATCAGCAGTCCGCGACGCGATCCGTGGTCCTTCTTGTGCGTCTTGAAGTGCTCCGTCAGTTCTCCAATGCGTTCACTCAAAATCGCAATCTGAACTTCGGGACTTCCCGTGTCGGAGTCGTGGGTGCGAAACTTCGCAATAAGTTCTGTCTTCTTGGCGGGGGCTAGCACAGCGTTCGTATACTCCTGATCTTCTTCTTATCCACTCTCAGTGTTCCAATAAGAATAACATTGCAACACCCTTGGGGCAATTGCGGGAAGCCTGCAAAAGTCTCTGCAGTTTCAGTGCTTGTAGCTCACTGCTTCGCGGGTGACTGCTCATCCCTCCTGGCTGGTCCCTGCGTATTCCTGCATCTCCGCTAGCCACTTCGAGAACCGCAGAATCTGCCCACGCTCACTCACCAGAAATTCCCAGAAGTCCTTTGGTTCGAGCGTCTCAGCCTTCTTGCCGGAATACGTCTCCAATCTCCATCGGAGATACGGACTGCGCCATGGCTTCAGGCGGTAGCCTCGTGTCGCCTTCCACAGAAACCGGATTCCATTCAACATATCTTCAGTGTACCCTCGGCTTAGGATCTTTTAGCCGGCACATGCACCCCACCCTTCGCAAACTGCACGACGACCTGTGTTCAACCATCACGGGACTCTCTCCGTCCGCGCTTCAGGCAAGGCCGCTTACTCGTCCGTCGTCCTGGAGCATCCTTCAGATCGCGCAGCATCTTCTCCTCACCTACGAATCGACTACGGCGTCAATCCAGGAGAGAGTGCGAAAAGGCGGCTCCACCCCACCCTCGGCAACTGCAAAGCAGCGAATCGGCCGATTCTTCGTCCTTCAACTTGGCTGGACCCCCGGCAGACGCGAAGCTCCCGCCGATGTGAGGCCGGAAGCCTTCTTGCTGACCTCACTCACGGACGACCATCTCCTCTCGGAGATATCCACAGCTCTTAACACAATGGATTCCGTCCTCGCCGACGCAGAGAAGCACTTTGGCTCTTTTCGCTGCCAGGCTCACTTCGCTCTCGGACCGATGAGCATCGCGGACTGGCGACGTTTCCATCTCAATCACAGCAGGCACCACATCCGGCAGATCCTTAAAATTCGGCGCATGCACAACAACTAAGATTCGCCTTCATCGAGATCTTCGGCGATTCGAACAAATCTTCGGATATAGCGCAGCGGCTCGTCGCTGGCCGCCATCTCCCGCAGGTGGTAACGCCATACATCTTCTCTGGCGCTTCGGCGCGTGTAGGCCTTGCGCGTCACTACCTTCACCGTGCCATCCGGCATGGCCCTCGAAAACGTCTGGGTGGGGACCTGGAACGTGATCAGTTCGCCAGCCTTCCAGAAGTTTTGTGCAAATTCATGGGAGAAAAGCAGAGCGAAGTACCGTCTCTCACTGGCCAGCGTCTCAATCGCCTCCTGACCACTCACCCATTGGCGTCCGAGCCAGGAGACGTACCATCGCTTGAATGCAAACCCGTTCTCACGGGCCTGCCCCACGAGCACCTGCAGAAGCTCCAACCGTGTCATTCAGGACCTTCCCATCTCCGCGTTAAATTCAGGCAGCCTGAGTCTTTTAATAACGGCGAGGTTATAGTCTACGAATGTCGCCGTCTAAATGGCTGATGGCCCTTACAAGAGACATAATGTATACCGCGCGCCCCACATTCTCTGCAATCGCTCTTCGCCTCAGTTGCCTTTGCACGTTGCTGCCGGTTCTGGCGATTGTTCTGGGAGCGCAGATTGCGTGCGCACAGAATAAAGTTCTCCATACAGATCCGCTCAACCTTACTCCCGAGGTCCGCGAGGCACACGTACTCTTTTATAACCTCGACTACGACAATGCTCTCTCCCGCTTTGAGGCCATCGAGCGTGCTCATCCTCAGAACCCAATGGCCACAAACTATGTCCTGTTTACGATCATCTTTCGCGAACTCTACCATCAGGACCTCCTCGACACCACCTACTACGCACACGACTCCTTCCTTACCTCCAAGCGGAACGTCGACGTTCCCAAGGCCACCCGCGATCGCATCGAGCAGTTGACGGACCATGCCATTGATTTGGCCGACCAGCAGCTTAAGACCAACCCTAACGACGCCAATGCCTACTTCGCCCGTGGATACGCCCGCGGAATGCACGCCGCCTTCATCACCCTGGTGGACCACAGCTTCATCTCCGCCGCACACCAGGGACTCTCTTCCCGCTCCGACAGCGAAGACGCTCTTCGTATCGATCCTGACTATGCCGATGCAAAGATGGCGGTCGGCATCCAGCAGTTTGCCGTGGCATCGCTGCCTCGATTTCTCCGGATCATGCTCGGAGTCACCGGGGTTACCGGAAGCAAAGAGAAAGGGCTGAACCTGCTCCGCGACTGTGCCGCCCACGGCATCGTCAATCCGGTCGAGTGCCGCACCGCGCTCTCCCTCTTCCTGCGGCACGACGGGCGGTACCCTGAAGCGCTGGCCGTCGAACGCGGACTTGCCCAGGAGTATCCGCACGATTACCTCTTCCGCCTGGAAGAGGCTAACCTTACCAAAGACAAGGGAGACGGCCCAGGCGCCATTGCCACTTATCAGCGCATCCTGCAGGATGCTCAAAACCCCGGCTACTTTATCGATGCTCGCCTGCAGATGACCTACTTTGGCCTGGCCGATACTCTTCGCGGGCAGAACCGTACCGCCGAAGCCGCGCAAAACTATCTGAATGCCGCCGCACAGCCAAAATGCAGCGACTGGCTCAAGCGCCGGGCTCAGCTCAACGCCGGACAGATGTTCGACCTTCTGCACCAGCGCGATAAGGCTATCCAGCAGTACAAAGAGGCGGCGTCCGGGGGTGGAGATCAGTCCCAGGTCGACCTTGCCCGCAAATACCTCAAAACGCCTTATAAGGGTATCTGAGCGCCCTCGCGCAGCATAGCTGGCCTGTTTCAGCATCTTTTTGTCGGTCTGACCGATGGAACTCCAGCCTTTCTACATCCGTACCCTCCAGTTGTGGCAAAATATTGATCTTCTGGAGACTCTCCCATGTTCTGTACGCGATGCGGATCGAAGCTGGACCCAACCGCCCGTTTCTGCTCCTCCTGTGGGGCTCCTGTCAGCCAAAGCACAGCCTATCCGCCGCCGCCTCCTCCTCCCCCCTTCTCCACAGGACAGCTCTTTCGGCCACGCAATAACCGGATGATCGCCGGCGTCTGTGCAGCTTTCGCACAGCGCTATCAGTGGGACGTTACGATCGTCCGCATCATCACCGCATTGATCTGTCTCAGCGGAGCCGGTGCTCTGGCGTACCTGATCGCCTGGATCATCATTCCTGAAGAGCCCTACGCTCTTCCGACGCAGGGCTGATCCTCTTTCTGCCCGTACTACCTCAGGGCTGAGTGGAAGAATCCCTGTATCCTTCTAGATAGCCGTCCATTCGCCCAACTCCGCAGCACCGTAAGAAAGAGAGAGCATCTTCGTTTTGAGAAAGAAGCCCGCAGCCACTCCAGCGACAGCACCCGCCGCTTCCCGTCCCTTCGTCTATCGCAACAGGACACTTTACTGCGACAACATCAGCCTCTCCTCCCTGGCTGACGACTACGGTACGCCTCTCTACATCTACTCTGGCCGTCAGATCCTCGAGCGCTTTCAGCTCTTCCAGCACGCGTTTCAAGACCGCCCCCACACCGTCTGCTACGCCGTCAAGGCCAACTCCTCACTCGCCATCCTTCGCCTCCTCGGCAAACAGGGTGCAGGCTTCGACATCGTCTCCGGCGGTGAGCTCGAGCGTGTCCGCCGCGCCCATAAACCCGCGCTCACGCGCGTCGTCTTCTCCGGTGTCGGCAAGCAGGCGTGGGAGATCGATGCCGCTCTCAAAGCCGACATCCTTCAGTTCAACGTAGAGTCCGAACAGGAGCTGGACTTGCTCGCTGCACGGGCCCAGGCCCTCGGCATCCGCGCCCGTTTCGCTCTCCGTGTAAATCCCGACGTCTTCGCCGAGACGCACCCCTACATCTCCACAGGCCTCAGCGAACACAAATTTGGCATCGACATCAAGGCAGCCCGTGTCATCTATCGCCGCGCGATGCGCTCCAAATGGCTTGAGCCCTATGGCGTCTCCGTTCACATCGGCTCGCAGATTCGCAAGGTCGATCCCTTTGCCGCTGCCCTCGCTCGTGTAGAGGCGCTCGTCTCCCAGCTCCGCCGTGACGGCCACGATATCCGCACCGTCGATGCAGGCGGCGGCCTGGGCATCGATTACAGCGATGCTCCCTTCGACGCGGCCCACCAGGTCGAGCGCTATGCCGCTGCTCTGATCAAAGGTCTCGCCTCGGAAAAAGCTCACCTCCTCCTCGAGCCCGGGCGCTTCATCGTCGCCCAGGCCGGAGCCCTGCTCGCCAGCGTCCTCGTCGTCAAGAAAAATGGCTCCAAGACATTCGTCATCACCGACGCTGCCATGAACGACCTTATCCGTCCGGCACTCTATCACGCCCATCACGAGATCCTTCCCGTCCGTCAGCCCTCGGGCAAGGCCAAACTGATCACAGCCGATATCGTCGGCCCGGTCTGCGAGTCCGGCGACTTCTTCGCCCGCGACCGTGCCATCTCCGCTCTCAAGCCGGGCGACCTTGTCGCTTTGCTGGATGCAGGTGCCTATGGGATGACACAGTCGTCCAATTACAACTCCCGCATGCGCCCCGCTGAAGTCCTCATCGACGATGCAAAGGTAACGCTGATCCGCCGCCGCGAGACGATGCGCGATCTTCTGGCTCCGGAGATCATCTAGAGTTGTATTCACCTATCCATGCGGACTTTGGGTGAGCCAATCGTCAGTCGGGTATCCTCAGGGCTCTTCAAGGTGTCATCCTGGGCGAAGCGCGTAAGTGGGAAGTCGAAGGATCTGCGGGTGGAATGGTGGCCGAAGCCAGCAGATCGCCGTCGACCCAACACACCTGGGCTCTTATGACGCATCACAATAGATAGACGCTCTGTACGGCTTTGCTGTCCAGAGCGCCTGCACCTTCGCGCATGAGAGCTCATCTTGCCAGCCTCGTGGACGATTTCCGCCGCAACGGCGATGAACTCGCTGTCGTCATGCATCGCGGTGTAAGGCGGCACGTAACAACCTACCAGCAGCTTGCAGATCTTGCAGGCAGATTTTCTGCAGAGCTGCTCCGAAGGGGCATCGCCCCCGGAGAGCGCGTCGTTCTCTGGGCGGAAAATTCGGCGGAGTGGATCGGCGTCTTCTTCGGATGCGTTCTGCGAGGCGTGCTTGTAGTACCGCTCGATGCCGCAGGCGCTCCCACATTCGCGCAGAATGTCATCCAGGAGGTAAACCCGCGCCTCATCATCACCGATGCGGAGCGTGCAAAGGCTCTGGCCACGGAACTCCCCATCCTCGAGCTTGCCGGAATGAATCGGGCGCTGCCGTCAGAGCCCGACTTCACGATCGACCCCACTGTAACGGAGGGCACTCCCTTCCAGATCGTCTTCACCTCCGGCACGACCTCGGAGCCGAAGGGCATCGTTCATACCCACCGCAATATCCTGGCGAACCTGCAGCCCATCGAGAAAGAGATCCGGAAGTATCTCCGCTATGAACGTCTGATCCATCCACTGCGCTTTCTTCATACACTTCCGTTCAGCCATGTCTTCGGTCAGTTCATGGGGCTTTGGATTCCTTCCATCCTCTCCGCCGAGGTACATCTGGTCGACGGAATCGAAGCGCAACGCATGGTTCCATTGATCCAACGGGAGCGGATCAGCGTTCTGATTGCTGTGCCCCGCATCCTCGGCCTTCTCCAGACTTACCTGTTGGCCGCAGGCCTTGTGCGCAGCAGCGACGTTGAGGCAACGGCCAGCCTCTCTGCATGGAGACGATGGTGGCGCTTCCGTGCAGTGCATCGAACCTTCGGCTGGAAGTTCTGGGCTATCATTTCCGGCGGGGCTGCATTGCCGGCCGATCTGGAACTCTTCTGGAACCGGCTTGGCTTCGCACTGATCCAGGGCTATGGCATGACTGAGACAGCGGCGCTCGTCACCCTCAATCATCCCTTCCGCATCAGCCGGGGAAGCATCGGAAAACCACTCTCTGGCGACGCGGTAAAGGTCAGCGACTCCGGAGAACTCCTCGTAAGAGGAGACATGGTCTCCACCGCGACCTGGCAACAGGGCAAGCTGCAGAAGCATGCAGTGGACTGGTTCGCCACCGGCGATCTCGCCCAGCAGAGCTCCACCGGCGAGTTTCATTTCCTTGGGAGAAAAGGAGAGACGATCGTCACATCCAGCGGACTCAATATCTTCCCCGTCGACCTGGAAACCGCCATGATGAATCAGTCGGGAGTTCGGGCCTGTGCCGTCGTTCCCTGCAACTTCGCCACCGGCCCGGAGCCCGTCTGCATCGTCATCTTCGACGGCGACGATGCAGCCCTTCAGGCCGCCGTTCGTCACGCAAACAGCGAGATCGCGCCTTATCAACAGATACGGCGGATACTGCGCTGGCCCCAGGTTTCCTTTCCGTACACCTCGACTGGCAAAGTCCTCAAACGCCAAATCATGGATTGGGCCTGCCGCATCCTCGCGGGAGAGCTCTCCTCCACGAAAGCACCCTCCGATCCGTTATTCGCGCTCATCTCCAGTCTCACGGGCGAATCCATTCCAAATGGCCGCGACGATCTCCGCCTCTCTGAAGACCTGCATCTCGACAGCCTTGGCAGAATGCAACTGGCATCCATGATCGAGCAGACGACCGGGACCCTTGTAAGCGATACCGAGATTGCGAAAGCTGGGACGGTTGGAGATCTACGGCATATCCTCGGTGCTCCTTCTGCGGCATCGCCAGCCTCTGCCGCTCCCGCCACATCTCCCCCGCCCCCTCTCACACGGGCTGCCGCGATCGAAACATCATCGGCTGTCTGTCAACCTCTCAAATATCAATATCCTCGGTGGCCGTGGTCTTATCCCCTGCATCTGGTTCGTACCCTCTTCACCGAAGCTGTCGTGCGCCCACTCGTTGGCATCTTCCTCGCACCGCGTGTCATCGCGTCAGTCCGCCTTCTTCCAGGCCCTCTGCTTCTTGTGGCCAATCACATCACGGTGCTGGATGCCCCGCTCATTCTCTACGCTCTACCCTTCCACCTGCGTCGCGGAGTTGCCATCGCCATGTCAGGCGAGCTTCTTCTGGACTTTCACTCAGGCCGCAGGCCACGAGTTCCCGGCAGATTGCTGGGACCGTGCGCCTACTGGCTCATGACGGCCCTCTTCAATGTCTTTCCACTGCCACGGCTCCAGGGCTTCCGCGAGAGCTTTGCCCATGCGGGCGATGCACTCGACCATAACTACTCCGTTCTCGTCTTCCCGGAAGGCACACGAAGCACAACCGGTCAGATTGCGCCCTTTCGCCCCGGCATCGGGCTACTCGCCAAGCAGGCTGAAGTCTCCGTTCTGCCAGTCGCCCTCATAGGCATGGAGAAGATCAGCTCACGAAGAACGCGATGGTTCCGCTCAGGAGCCCTCGAGGTACGGGTTGGAGAACCCGTTCTCTGGCATCCCGGCAAATCCGCCTCCGACTGGACAGCGGAACTAGAGTCAGCTGTTCGTCAGCTCCATGACTGATCCCGGTCCTCGGCATCTATTTCTCGTAGCTCGTGTGGCTACCAGATCCGTTCAACCAGCAACAACCCGAATACAGAAGCAAGCAACGCCACGGGCATAGCCAGCACACCGACCTTCAGGAAATCGCGGAAGCTGACATGCAGCCGCTCTCTGCGCAACGCAAGCAGCCAGAGGATCGTCGCAAGCGATCCGGTCACGGAGAGATTCGGACCCAGGTCTACACCGATTAGCGCAGCATTGACGATAAGATCCTTCACCTGCGACTGGGCCAGAACAGCACCGGCGATCAGTCCTACTGGAAGGTTATTCAAAACATTGTTTGCAACGCCCACCGTAAGCGCCGTCACGAAGGCCCCCATGACTGCTGGCAAACGCTCCACCCAACGGAGCCCCCCTTGGATGTACTCCAATGCGCCTGCCGACTCCACCGCATTTACCAGAATGAACAAGGCAGCAACCAGCCCGAGCGTCGACCAGCTTACGTGCCTCGCAGGCGTAAGCGGATTGCTCTTCGCCTTGAATGACACAACTGCCACAATCGCGACCGCGGCAAGACCGGTAGGTAGACCAAGATTTCTGTGCAGAGCGGATGCTGTCAGCAGAACCCCGGTTACGATCCCCAGGCCTGCAACGACGAATCTGCCGTTGCTCCCTAGCGGATGGTCTTCCGACTGATCTTCTACCGGCCGGGACAGCGGCGTGCGAAAGTACCATCGCAGCACAAGAAAGGTCGCGATAATCGAGAACAGCGAAGGCACCCCAAAGAACAGCAGCCAGCGGCCAAGCGGAGGCATTCCTGTATGGAATACAACCAGGTTTGCCGGATTCGAGATCGGCAGCACAAACGATGCTGCATTCGCCACCATCGCGCACGCGAAGAGATGTGGCACAGGATCTGCTTTCGACCGTCGCACTACCGAAAGCACCGCAGGCGTCAGTACCACGGCCGTTGCATCATTTGACATGCAGGCCGTCACCAGCGTGCCCGCAAGATAGATCAGCAGGAAGAGCCGCAGGCCCGATCCCCCGGCGTGTCGCATCGCCACAGAAGACAACCAGTCGAACACCCCATGTTCGCGCGCAAGCTCCGAGAGCAGCATCATTCCTGTCAGAAACAGATAGACATCAAGCCCATCCTCAACCGCCTTACCCGCCAGCCTGAGCGGTATCAGGCGCAGCACGATCAGTAGCAGGGCCCCAGCTCCAACCCAATACACCTCTGGAATATTCTTAGGTCGAATCAGCATCAGGACGATGCTGACCGCAACAATCAGAACGAGCAGAACCTGGTGGAACAGCATCATCGAATATACGGTCTTTCTTCTGTCTACAACGCAGTTCTGCAGGTCGCATCGAGGAAGATAACAACTCCCCGAGAGCTCCGGCGTAGCTTAACGATCGGGAACATGGCAAGCCGCGTGGTTATTCTAGCGTGCCGCCGTCTTACTCTTTGATGGTGAATCGATGCTTAGTAGCTTTTCAAAGAAATAACCGGGCTCTTCAAATCTCCAGATTTATCCCATCACGGGCGTTCCGGCCACTGGTGCCTCGGATACCTTCGCATCAGCGTCCGCCGCACCTCAGGGTAAAGCCGCTCCCAGAAGCCCGCCAGGTCTGTCGTCGTCTGTACCGCCCGCTGGTTTGGCGCAAGCAGATGGATCACCACTGGCGTGCGGTCCCTACCCAGAGTCGGCGTCTCCTTCATGCCAAAGAAATCCTGCAACCGCGACGAAATCCACGGCGCCTTGTCGCGCTCATAATGAACCCTGACCTCACGGCCGCCAGCCAGACGAATACGCTCCGGCGCTCTCTCTCGCAGAAGCCGCCTGTCGAGCATCTCCTCCACCATGGGTACAAACTGATCCCCTACCCGCCGCAACTCCGCAAAGCTGCTCAATCCTTCGCACATCCGGCGAAACGCAGAAGCAACATCCGGCGGGTCCAATCCGGCGAATGCGGCTCGCGCCAGCAGTCCTTCAAGCGCATTCTTCTCGACAAAGCCCTCAATCCCGACCTCCATCGCCTTCTGACAGAGCATCTCGCTCGAGATCTCGTCCTTAACGATTCGCCTGCTCTCCTCGATCACCAGCTCATCGAAGACCAGCGCACTCACTGTCTCCACCCGTTCCGCAGAGTGGTTCCAATCAAGCGTGGTGCGCTCTTCAATGCGTTCCGGAAACAGGTCGATCAGCCACTCCGGCTCGATCGGAGCAATCATTCTGACAAGCGGAAGCGCCCGGTCACTCCGGTCCTCCACGTCGAGCACAACCATAAACTCACCCGCTGGGGCGGTCCCCTGAAGCTCGGCAGTCACGCCGTTTGAAAGCAGTAGATGCTTCCCTGCTCTCTTTCGCGCCACACGATCGGAGAAACCGATAAGGATAGACCGCAACAGCTCGTCATCATTGCCCCGCGATCCGCTCTGCCTCCGCGCCGAAACAATCCGGCGCAGTTGCCTCAGGTGCTGATGAAACACCGCATCCTGTGGTGGGCGGTCCAGCCCGTCAAGAATATTAGTCCCCTCCATCCGCAGTCCCGAACCCAATAGAGCAGCCACCACGCACCCCTCGTCAGCTACGCTTCGCCTGATCGCTTCTTCAACGATGCGGGACAGCCGGGGCGTCAGAGGATAGCGCGCCAGCCGGGCCGCCGCATCGCCTGTCACTGCACCCAGACGATCCAGCAGAGCCTCGGCGTTTACCACCGCGACCGCAGGAGGCGCATCCAGCCACTCAAGCTCCTTCCATCCGGCTACACTCATTGCCCGTATCGCCAGGCATAGACCTGAGAGATCGCTTCGCAAAATCTCCGGCGCATCGTACTCCGGACGTCTCGCATAATCCTCCTCCGCATACAGTCGCAGAACACGTCCCGGTCCCGTGCGCCCTGCCCTGCCCGCTCGCTGCTTTGCCGATGCCTTGCTGATTCTTCCAAGGTGCAGTGTCGGAAGGCCCGTCCAGCGTGAAGCGCTCGACGAGCGCGCCAATCCGCTGTCGATCACTGCTGTCACTCCGTCCACCGTCACCGAGGTCTCCGCTACATTGGTAGCCAGAATCAGCTTCTTTCGCTCTGCCGGCTTCAATACACGGTCCTGCTCCTCGACGGAAAGTCCACCATGCAGCGGCAGAACCAGCATGTCATTTTTATCCGCAACCTGCTGGCACTCGCGCATCGCCTGCCGAATCTCCGCTGTTCCCGGCAAAAAGACGAGAATGTGCCCAGCATTCTCGTCCGCAATCAACAGCTGCACGGCATCGCTCACCTGGTTCGCAAGCGGCTTGGGAGAATAGGGCAGATGCGTCACCGTAACTTCAAACATCCGGCCTTCTGATCGCAGTACCGGACAATTTCCCAGGTACGCAGCCACAGGTGCGCCGTCAAGCGTCGCCGACATCACAAGAATCAACAGTTCAGGTCGGCGCTGCTGCAATCGGTTTAGAAGAGCAAGAGCAAAATCGCCATCCAGATTTCGCTCGTGGAACTCGTCCAGGATGACAGCATCGACGCCCTTCAGCTCCGGGTCCGCAACCATCCGCCGCAGAAGCGTCCCCTCGGTCACATACCGCAGGCGCGTTCGCGGACCGGAGACCTCTTCAAAGCGCACCTGATAGCCGACAGTATCTCCCAGCCGCTCCCCCATCTCCTCGGCCACGCGCAAGGCAGCCGTACGTGCAGCGATTCTCCTCGGCTCCAGCACGAGCACCTCGCCCCGCACCAGGGTTAGCACCAGCGGCGGGACACGCGTTGTCTTTCCTGCTCCAGGCGGGGCTTCCAGCACCAGATTTGGAGTCTGTCGAAGCGAACCGGCGATCTCAGGAAGAAGCGGATCGATTGGCAGGGATAATTTCCGGTCCACACACCTATCGCATCACGTCGAATTAGCGACGTCAAATATGCGCTTTCGGAGATGCTGTTCGCTGTTGCAAGCGCAGTCTCATCTTTTTCGGAAGCCCGCCGATAGGAATCTCATATCCGAAGGAGATTTCCAGAACGTCATGGTGCAACCCACAGTTTCGCCCGTTGGCGCCTCCGGCATCGACGACTTCGTCGCCACCATCACCGACACCGCCATCCTCGATCAGACCGTAGAAGAAGTTCTCGGTCTCATGATGGGAGTTCCCGTTGCCATCTCTGAGACTGCCGTCTCTCCATCCAACACACCCGTCACTCTCACGGCCGTCATCGGCCTGGCTGGAGCCCTCAGCGGAGCCTTCACCGTCGTGGTCGACGAAGCCGGCGCAAAGCAGATAACCGCTTGTATGATGGGCATCGAAGTCACCTCCATCGACGACACCGTCTTCGACGGCCTGGGAGAGATCGCCAACATCCTGGCCGGAGCCTGGAAATCGAAAATCTCCCCGCTCAGCTCCGCCTGCCTGCTCTCCGTTCCTACCGTCGTCGCCGGAACCCACTACGACATTCATCGGAAGACCTCGACCTTTCGCCTGGCCCGTTCCTATCGCTTCGGCGACTCTATCTTCAGCATTACTCTTTACGGCGAACAACCCTGATCGTGTCGGCTTGTGGTCTTCTCAACAGAGGCGACGTCTCTACGCCTCTGCTAGCATTAAGTTTTGACCACAGACATGACCACGGCCAGTACAGAAAAAAACATTCGCGTCCGCATCGCTCCTTCGCCCACGGGCGACCCCCACGTAGGCACGGCCTACATCGGGCTTCTCAACTACATCTATGCCCGTCAGCGCTCGGGCAAGTTCATCCTTCGCATCGAGGACACGGACCGCACGCGCTTCGTTCCCACCTCCGAACAGATGATCTTCGACTCTCTTCGCTGGCTCGGGCTCAGCTGGGACGAGGGACCCGACGTAGGAGGACCATTTGGTCCCTATCGTCAGTCCGAGCGAACTGCCATCTACAAGCAACACTCCGACCTGTTGCTCGAAAGCGGCAAGGCGTACCGCTGTTTCTGTACTCCGGAGGAGTTGGAAGCCGTAAGAAAGCAGCAGATCGCAGCAAAGCTGCCGCCGCGTTATCCCGGCACCTGTCGCCGCCTCACGCCAGAACAGCTCCAGCAGCATCTTGCTTCGGGCAAGCCGTATACCGTGCGTCTGGCCGTGCCCCCCAACGGAGCAGACCTTACGTCCTCCACCACCTTCCGCGATGAGCTTCGCGGCGAGATCACCTTCGAACACAACAACGTCGACGATCAGGTTCTGCTCAAGTCCGACGGCTTTCCGACCTATCACCTCGCCAACGTCGTCGACGATCACCTTATGGAGATCACCGACGTTATTCGTGCGGAAGAATGGATCTCCTCTACCCCCAAGCATGTCCTGCTCTACAAGGCCTTCGGCTGGGATATCCCACGCTTCTGGCATATGCCGCTGCTGCGCAATCTTGATAAATCCAAGATCTCCAAGCGCAAAAATCCTGTTTCCCTCATCTACTACCGCGATAGCGGCTACCTGCCCGAAGCCGTCATCAACTTCCTCGGCCTGATGGGCGGAGGCATGCCGGCTGAGATCAACGACGGCACCGAGCAGTTCACCCTGGCCGAGATGGTCGAGAACTTCGTCTTCAACAACATCCGTGTCGGCGGCCCCGTATTCGATCTCACCAAACTCAAGTGGCTGAATGGTGAGTATCTGCGCAAGCTCACCCCCGAAGAATTCTTCCTCGCGGTGCGCGAGCGTGTCTTCGGTGACAGCTATCTCCGCCAGATTTCTACACTCATGCAGACTCGCATCGAAACCTTGGCACAGTTCGGCGATCTGACTGGCTTCTTTTTCTCCGACAACGTTGTCCCCTCTCAGGAGATCTTTCTTCCGAAGAAGAGGACACTTGAGGAGACGCTTGCCTTTGCGCAGGATCAGCTCGTCACGCTCGAAGCCTCGGACTGGACCCATGATTCCCTGGAACAGGCATTAAAGAAGCTCGGTGAAGAGAAAACCTGGTCAGTCAAAGAAAACTTCATGCTGCTCCGCACCATCATCACGGGCAGCGCTACTTCCCCACCGCTGCTTGAAAGCATGATCGTCTTCGGCAAGGCGCGTTCTCTCGATCGGGTCCGTCGCTTCCTGGATGCCCAGAAAAAGCTCGCTTCCCAGAAGAAGTAACAACACTCGCCCTGCATGGCATCGTCCATGCAGGGCTTTTAATTTCTCCCGGAAAGGTCAGGCCCTTACGATGGACGGCTGCGAGAGTATCCTCCTGCAGGCCACGAAATATCTTCGGCATGCATCTGAAATAGAATGCGTTCTCAGTTGAGATGTCTCAGCGAAATGTCCACGCATAACCCTGCAGCACGCGCAAACTTAGTTCTGTCTGGCACGCAGGGTAAACTTAAAGAAGATGAAAGAAGGCCTGCCGAAGATCGAAATCGAATACTGCACGCAATGTCGATGGCTTCTTCGCGCTGCCTGGACTGCACAGGAGTTACTGACGACGTTTCAGGATGAGATTGGAGAGGTCGCTCTGCAGCCGGGTACCGAAGGCATCTTTGAGGTTCGCATCGGTTCCGATGTCCTATGGTCGCGTGCTCAGCAGCAGAGATTTCCGGAGATGAAAGAGCTCAAGCAGCTTATCCGCGACCGTATCGCTCCCAATCGCGACCTTGGCCATTCCGATCGTCCGGCAACGGTGCCGTAAACTGGCGGCGCACTGAAATTCATCACTGAAGCGATCGCTCCCTCACCAGAGAGTTGCCGGGAGCCGAAGTTCTAACGAACACATCGCGCTGCTTTCATGCAGTCGCACTCATGGGTCTATGCGGATTCTAAGTATACGTCTGATTATTGCGTTGATCCTCGGAGTCACCTTTGTCTCTCTGGTCTCCTCCTGGTCCGATGTCCAGGATGAAAAGAACGCTCTCCGCAGGGATCTGCAGTACAAGGCAGAAACCCTGGGCGAGAGTCTCGCCAGCAGCGCCGAGATCTATCTTTCGAATGGCGATACTGCCCGTCTCGAGCAGCAGGTGCAGCGCTTCAGTCATCGCGACCATCTGCTTGGCATTGGCATTTATGGCACCGATGGATCAACAATCGTAATGACAAGGGAGCTCGGATCCCTTCTCTCCCGTACACCCGATGCACTTTCAGAGGCTCTCGCGCAGGATCGTCCCGAGACCAGGTTCACTCGTCTTCACTTCACCCGTGTCTACCTTTTGGCTGCGCCGCTTCACTCCGCCAGCAAAGATGTCATTGGCGGAATCGTCGTCGTGTATGACACCGGCTACATCCGTTCGCAGATCTTCGGAGTCTGGGGCCGTGTCTTCATGCGTATCGCCGGCCAGGTTCTTGTTATTGTGGCCATCACGCTGCTCATCCTGCGCTGGACACTCGTCGGTCCCATCGCCCGCGCAGCGCAGTGGATGAAGACCTTGCGCACAGGCAAGCAGGGCGTTCAGCCTCCCTCGAAGGACCTCGATTTTCTGCTGCCGCTGGCAAAAGAGATGGCGCCGCTGGCCGAAAGTATGCAGCGCGCCAGGGAAGCCGCCGAGACCGAAGCCCGGCTTCGCAATACGAACGAATCCCAGTGGACCGCACAGCGGCTGGCAGAGCACGTGCGCAGCAAGCTCGAGGGCAGCAACCTCTTCGTCGTCTCCAATCGCGAACCCTACATTCACAACTGGCAGGGCAACACAATCACCGTCACGGTTCCGGCCAGCGGCCTCGTCACCGCCATCGAGCCCATCCTCTGTGCCTGCAACGGCACCTGGGTCGCGCAGGGCAGCGGCAGCGCCGATGCAGAGACCGTCGATAGCCACGACCGCATCCAGGTTCCTCCTGACGATCCAAAATATACCCTGCGACGCGTGTGGCTAAGCGCAGCCGAGGAAGAAGGCTACTACTACGGCTTTGCCAACGAGGGCCTGTGGCCTCTCTGCCATATGGCGCATACTCGTCCCACCTTCCGGGCCTCCGACTGGGACTTCTACAACAAAGTCAATGAGCGCTTCGCCGACGCCCTCGTCGAAGAGATGGCAGGCGAGGAGAATCCGGTCGTCCTCATTCAGGACTACCACTTCGCTCTTCTGCCGCGCATGATCAAGGACCGCGTTCCTCACGCGCGCGTTGCTATCTTCTGGCACATTCCGTGGCCGAACCCTGAAGCGTTCAGCATTTGCCCCTGGCAGCGTGAACTTCTGGACGGTCTACTTGGAGCAGACCTCATCGGATTCCACGTACAGGCTCACTGCAATAACTTCCTCAACACAGTCGATCGCGTCCTCGAGGCCCGCGTCGACTGGGAACACTTCTCCGTCAAGCGCAACGATCATCTTTCGCTGGTCCTTCCCTTCCCCATCAGCGTGGAGTTGACCGAAGACGTCTCCGATGCACCGTCGCTGCACAGCGCCGAGGAAGAACGCAGCGCCATCATCTCTGAGCTTGGCATCGAAGCCACCTTCCTCGGTGTCGGCGTAGATCGCGTCGATTACACCAAGGGAATTGTCGAGCGCTTCCAGGCTGTCGAATCCTTCCTGGAGCGACATCCCCGCTACCAGGGCAAATTCACTTTCATCCAGATCGGCGCACCAACGCGAAGCAACATTCCCCGCTACGCCGAATTTCAGCGTGAGGTTGAATTTGAAGCCAATCGCATCAATGATCGCTTCAAGCGCGGCAAGTGGAGACCCATCGTCTTCCTGAATCGCCAGCACTCCCATCAGGAGGTCCGCCGATACTATCGCGCTGCTCACGTCTGCATGGTCACCTCGCTGCACGACGGCATGAATCTCGTAGCGAAGGAATACATCGCCGCACGCAGCGACGAACGTGGCTCGCTGATCCTCAGCCGCTTTACCGGAGCAGCGCGAGAGCTCCACGATGCCATCATCGTAAACCCCTATGATATTCAGGCGACCGGCCAGGCCATCGCCCGTGTGCTCGAGATGGATGTCAGCGAGATCGTCGACCGCATGCAGCGCATGCGCAGAACCGTCAAGGAACACAACATCTACTGGTGGGCAGGCTCTCTCATTGGAGAGCTCTGCGGACTGCGCCTAAAGCGCTAGCCAGGCACAGGAGCACCGAATGCCATACATGCGTGACACCGACCTGACCTCCGCATTCCTGGAAGGCCTCGCAGCCGCGCCATCCTCTGCCTTACTTCTGGACTACGACGGCACGCTTGCGCCCTTCCAGATTGAACGTGACCAGGCGTACCCCTACCCCGGCATTGTGCCCCTTCTGCAGGCTATTCAGCAAAGTGGCCGCACGGAGCTCATCGTCATCACCGGCCGCCCCATCCACGAGGTCCAGAATCTCCTGGTCCCACTCACCGGAATCGAGATCTGGGGTGCCCACGGTCTCGACCACGTGCTGAGCGACGGAATCCGTCAGCAAATCGAAATCGATCCTTCACTGCAGGCCGGCCTCACCCGGGCCAAAGACTGGCTCAGCCAGCAAGACCTGCTCTCGCTTGCTGAGGTCAAACCCGGCGGCGTCGCGGTTCACTGGCGCGGACTCCCGGAACATCGCATCGAGGAAGTACGCTCCCGCACGCTTCAGGGATGGTCTGCACTTGCACAGGACGGCTTGAAGCTCCTCCAGTTCGAAGGCGGCCTTGAACTCCGCGTTACCCGTCCTGACAAGGGTGATGCAATCGCAGCAATCCTCCATCGTCTCGGTCCCTCAACGCCCATTGCATTCCTCGGAGACGATCTTACCGACGAAGACGGTTTCCGACGGTTGGAGAACCGCGGACTGTCCATCCTCGTTCGCAGCCAACATCGCCAAACTGCAGCGCAGGCCTGGCTTCGCCCGCCCGATGAACTGATAGCCTTCCTCCAACGATGGCTTCGTCAAATTACTCCGTCGTAAAAGATTCACCATTACATTTATTTCTGTCATCGAGCCCATGCTGCGACCACACAATCATCGCGCGCGAAAAAAATCCCTCCACTCACTGCAGAGGGTCAGTCACGTCTCTGCGCTCTTGTTCCTCCTCTTTTTTATCTTTTCTCCTCTTCATGCACAGCAGGACGCCGACGTCTCCTGGACCCCATCCGATCTTGCCGCCGGTTCTCCCGCTCTCTTCACCGTTCACGCTCGCGAGGCCACCAGCATCACCGGCACCTGGCAAAACAATCCGTTGCAGTTCTTCCGGGCGGCTCATACTCCCGATACCTGGTACGCTCTGGCGGGAGTCGACGTCGCCGCTAAGCCCGGTAGCTATCCTCTCGACCTCCAGCTAACAGTTCACGGTCAGTCGCAGACTATCCATCGCGCCATCACCATCATTCCGGCAGACTACAAAGAGATCACTCTCTCCGTCCCGAGCAAGTATGTTGAACCTGACGCCGCATCCCTGAAGATCATCGCTTCCGATCAGTCCCTCAAGCGAGACATCTTCGCCAGCTCGGCGCCGCTTCCGCTCTGGACCGGCAGCTTCATGCCGCCGCTCAACCGTGCGCCCCGCACAGATTCCTTCGGAACACGACGCGTCTTCAACGGCTCACTCGCCAGCATTCATCGTGGCCTCGATTACCGCGCCCGCCAGGGCACTCCCGTCCATGCCGTCAACTCCGGACGCGTTGTCCTCGCCCGCCCGCTCTACTTCGAGGGAAACTGCATTGTCATCGATCATGGCCTCGGCCTCACCACCATCTACATGCATCTTTCGAAGTTCAGGGTGAAAGAAGGCCAGCATGTCACCCGCGGCCAGCTCATCGCACTCAGCGGCGCCACCGGCCGCGCCAACGGTCCTCATCTGCATCTCAGCGTTCGCTGGCAAGGCGAATATCTCGATCCCGCAAAGCTCATTGCTCTGCATCTTCCCTCTCCTGCGGCCGCTAAGGACCTCCCGGCCTCTGCTCAGCATTCAAGGTAGACGATTTCTCCCAGCCAAATAGCCTCTTCAAAGGTCTCTGAATCGCCCTTACCAGCATCCGCGCCGCAAAAAATGCAGCTACCAGAAGTACAAGCGCCATCGACGCCGCTACCAGCGGATGATGAGTCGCAAACCAGGTGATCCCAACCGCAAGCACATCTTCCGTCGAGCTGAGTGCGATGTTCGACACCGGCTCTGGACTCGGCGTTACCGCGGCCCGTACCAGGGTCTTCGAGCCATGCGCCGCCAGTGCAATTCCCGCGCCGATGGCCGTAGCCAATATCTGCATCGCCGGCGAAAGCTGCGAACTTGCATGATAGGCCACCAGGCCTGCCACCGGAACCCTGATGACCGTCTGCAGGCCGTTCCACACCATATCGAATCCCGGAATTTTGTCCGCGAACAGCTCCACCGCAAACATCGCGGCACAGGTAACGATCACCCACGTATCGCCAATCCCGCTCAGCCCCGGAGGAAGGGCCACCCAATGCGTCCGCGCCAGTACGCCCAGCGTCAGCACCGTGGCGTAAATATTCAGGCCGCCCGCGAAGCTCGCCGCAACGATCAACGCCGTTATATTCGCCGCTGAAAAGTGCATGGTGCAGGAATTCTACTCCTGCGCACAAGTTTCGACTGCAAACGATTTTCAGCGTCGTATAGCGCGCTTCACCTGCGCATACTGCTCCAGGATGAAACTGTCCGTCATTCCGGCGATATAGTCCGCGACCACTCGGGCAAGCCCTTCGGCCTCGATATCCTGAAAATGTCCCGCAGGCAATTCCTCCGGATCGTTGACCCAGAAGTTGAACAGCGCCGTCACTACCTCTTCGGCTTTTGCATGCTCCCGCTCCAGAGGCTCACACGTATACAGCGTGTTGTACAGGTAGCGCTTCTCCTCGAGCCTTTGCGACTCGATCTCCGGTGAGAACACCGCCAGCCGTCTGGGATACCGTCGGATGTCGTCAAGCGATTGTGCCCCGATCGCCTCTACATTCGCCAGCGTATTCGCAATCAGGTCATCCGTCAGAATGTTCTGCATCAGCTGCAGAGCTTCATGGAAAAGATACTTCTCTTCCACCAGCGGATGACGCTCTGCAACCGCTCGATAGCAGCGTCCGACGATCGGAATGTTCTCGCAGATATGCCCGATCTCCAGCAGGCCCGACTCCACTCCGTCATCCAGGTCCGCCGTCAGGTAGGCAATTTCATCCGCAAGATCAATCAGCTGAGCCTCCAGCGGAGGACGCAGGTCAAGAAAATACTCTTTCAGCTCCTCATGCTCTTCCGCCTTGTAATCGCGGGAGTGCTTGATGATCCCTTCTCTGACACCCAGCGTCAGATTTAGTCCGCGGTGAGCGGCATAACGCTGCTCGAAGTGCTCGACAATTCTCAGCGCATGCAGGTTGTGGTCGAAACTTCTGCCATGCTGCCGCAGGCAGTGATCGAGAGCCCGTTCTCCCGCATGACCAAACGGAGGATGACCGATGTCGTGCACCAGAGCCAGTGTCTCCGTTAGAGCCTCGTTTAGTCCCAGGACCGTTGCTGCAGCGCGCGCAATCTCGGCCACCTCAATCGTATGCGTCAGACGGCTTCGAAAATGATCCGAAGACCGGCTCGTAAAGACCTGCGTCTTTCCTGCCAGCCGTCGAAAAGCACGCGACTGCACGACGCGTTCCCGATCACGCTGAAAAGCAGTTCTTCCTGACCGCGATGGAGCCGGATACACGCGCATCGTCAGTGGATCGGATTCATCGCCAGCAACGGCGCAACGTTTGAGATCCTTTGCCATAGTCTGCCTTGAGTGTATCGGAATGCTTGCGACAGGCTGCACGCATGCACAGACAAACAAAGAGGACTCATCGCAATCAGATGAGCCCTCTTCAAAACGTCAGACTACTTTACAGAAGATGTGTTCAGCTTCGACAGCTTGACTCGCGCGTTATCCAGCTTGTGCTGCACCTTCGCGACGTCCTCGGGGTCTGCGTCTGCAGGAAGAGATCTGGCATACTCGTTCAGCGATCGCTCCCACTGTTCCACTGCCTGCTTCAGCTTGCCGGTGCGCTCATAGATCTCCGCAAGATGATCATGGATCGTCGGATCGCCGCTGTTGCGCTCATTCGCCTTGCGGACATTATCTTCCGCTAACGCATACTGTCCCGTCTTGTAATATGCCCAGCCAAGAGAATCGAGATAGGCATAATTCTGCGGATCCAGTTCTACAGCCTTGCGAATCATGGTAAGTGCCTCGCTCAGTCGCACGCCGCGATCGGCCAGCATATATCCCAGGTAGTTCAGGATCGTGGCATTCTGCGGATCGATCGCCAGCGCCTTGCGGAACTGCGCCTCCGCGGCGTCATACTGCTTCTGACGATCAGCCATCACTCCACGCAAAAAATACGCGTACAGCTTCTCATCAGGCGCCTTGGACAAGGTCTCGCCCACGCTCAGTTCCTTGGTCGCCTCCGGCCAGCGCTTCAAACGGATGTAGATATTGGCCAGCGCAAGATGGGCCTCGCGATCCCCCTTCTGGTCACCCGTCGCAGAGATCTGCGACTTCGCCAACGCGATTCCCTCGTCCACCTTCCCCGTATCGGCGAGCTGTCCCGCGTACATCAGCTGCACACCTTGATCCTTCGGCATCGCCTTAGCCGCCTCTGCAGCCGCCGCAGTCGATTTCTCCCACTGATGCGCATCGCGGTAGGAGTCCACCTCTCCCTGGTAACCGTTCTTGGCGAAGTCTCCACCGAGCGCAACCATCTGCTTATACGCTGCTACCGATTCGGTGGTCTTATCCTGCTCCCGATAGATGATTCCCAGGCGATCAAGGAAAATCGCCCTGTTCTGCTTCTCCTGATCGCTATAAGTCCCGTCCGGATGTGATGTGGAGTCGATGAGGCTCTTCAACGTCCGAATCGCATCGTCATAACGGCCGAGTGTGTCATATACCAGGGCCTCGTTATAGCTCAGCTCCAGGTTGTCCTGCGACAGGGGCTTAGCCTTCTCTAGTGTCGCAAGCGCATCCTCATAGTGACCCTGCTGCCTCTGAATGTCCGCAATCTTGATCATGGACTGCGCATCCTGAGGCTCCGCCGCGACCACCGTCTTGAAGATCTTCAGCGCCTCATCCAGTTGTCCGTCACGCAGCAGCGCAGTCGCCAGCCCGCGTTGCGTATCCAGATTGTCCGGATCGTCATCCAAGGCACGCCGATACGCCGCAATCGCTTCCTTGGGCTTCTTCAACTGGTCATAGGTCGCGCCCAGAGCGAAATCGATTCTTGCGCTTCTGTCGTCCTCCGGAATGGACTTCAGGATGTCCACGGCACGGGCGTAATCGGCCTGCTCCGTGTACAGCCTATAGAGGTTCAGGACCACCTCTTCGGAGTCGGCATCGATCTTCTGCGCATCCTTAAATTCGCTCTCGGCCTTTGCTGAATCGTGATTCAGCCCGTAGAGCTGGCCCAGCAGCAGCCTTGTCTCGACATCCTTGGGCTTCAGCTCCGCCAGCTTTTCGTACTCCGCGATCGCCAGCTTCAACATCTGCGCGGACTGTTGTCCCTGCATGTCCCCCAGCGACCGTAAATAGATCTTGCCCAGCAGCTCATGCGCCGCCACATCCTGAGGATTTTTGATCACCTGGGCCTGGGCCGCGTTGACCGCCTCGCGAATCCGACCCAGCTTGAAGTACAACTCCGCCAGTCCGTCCTGCAGCGTCGTCGACTCCGGATCCGCATCCATCGCCAGCTTGTACTCTTCAATGGCCTGCGAGGCATAGTCCGGCCTGCCGGCGCTTACCGCCAGGTCCTCGTACATATGGGCGAGGCCATAGTGGTAGTAGGCAGATCCTCGATCGACCTGCTGCCCGGCGGCGGCATCCTTGGAGGCTGGCGTCTGACCCCATGCAAATGGAATCGTCATCAGGACAGCTGCCGCAGCCAGCAATCTGGCGGTGGAGGCACGTGAAAGTGGCTTGATCATCTATAGTTTCCTGCGCCGCCAAAAATGAGTTGCACCCATCAAGACAGACCTTAAACCCCAAATATGGGTCACTCCGTTTAGACGGCGACATGCCCATATTGGCTGCAACCGCCGATTCCGCAACGTGATTTCAGGGTTCGGCGTGATTATAGTCCGTTTCACCCTATCCATGACGGAAGTGACGGAAGCCGGTAAACACCATCGCCACTCCAAGGCGATTCGCAGCTGCAATCACATCCTCGTCCTTCACGGAGCCTCCGGGCTGGATGACAGCCGTTGCGCCAGCCTCGGCAATCGTCTCCAGGCCATCCGGGAACGGGAAAAAAGCGTCAGAGGCCGCAACCGTTCCCTTCAGGGGCAGTACGGCCTTCATCGCGCCAAACTTCGCCGCATCAACCCTGCTCATCTGGCCCGCGCCGATCCCCACAGTTTGACCATGCCCATCGGAGTACCGCGCATACACGATGGCGTTTGATTTCACGTGTTTGCATACCCGCCAGGCGAAAAGAAGCGCTCGCATCTCCTCCTGTGTTGGTTTGCGATCCGTAACCACCTTCAGTTCATCTTCGGTCACCCGCAGACGATCGGCGTCCTGAACCAGAAAGCCTCCGGAGACCTGCTTGACCACGCGCCGGGTATCCGCAGATGCAATCTTTACCAGCCGCAGGTTCTTCTTCAGAGCAAACCGCTCCAGGGCTTCCTTGGTAAATCCCGGCGCTACGATCGCCTCCACAAACAGCTTCGCGATCTCCTCCGCAGCAGCGCCATCCACCTCGCGGTTGATGCCGATCACGCCGCCAAACGCCGACACCGGATCGGCCTCGAGAGCACGTCTGTATGCCTCCAACACCGTCGTTCCGGTCGAAGCACCGCAAGGATTCGTGTGCTTGATGATCGCAACAGCCGCCTCCGCTGAGGCGTCGAACTCGCTGACCAGCTCCCAGCACGCATCCAGGTCGACTAAGTTGTTATAGCTAAGCTCTTTGCCCTGTAGCTGTTGTGCTGCAGCCACGCCCGTTCCGGTCCCATCGACGTAAAGCGCTGCCCTCTGGTGCGGATTCTCGCCATATCGCAATGTCTGCGCCAGGGGATCGATGATCCGCAGCGTCTGGGGCAACCCGTCAGCAAATGCAACCGGGCCGGAAGGCTCTTCAATCTTCTCAAGCGCGCTGGCGATGCCTGCGTCATAAGCCGCAGTGACCGAGAAGGCCCGCTTGGCCAGCCGCCACCGGGTAGCGCGGCTCAAAGCACCCTTGTTGGCTTTCAGCTCCTCTGTAAGAAGCCCGTAATCCGAGACTGAGGTCACAATCGCGACATCCTCGAAGTTCTTGGCCGCCGACCGGACCATCGACGGCCCACCGATATCGATGTTCTCAATCACATCGGCAAAGGCCACACCAGGCTTCTGCGCCGTCTTTTCAAAAGCATAGAGGTTCACCACCACCATGTCGATCGGCTCAATCCCGTGAGACTCGACCGCAGCCACGTGCTCCGGATTGCCCCGCATGTGAAGGATTCCGCCGTGCACCTTCGGGTGCAGTGTCTTCACGCGGCCGTCCAGCATCTCGGGGAACCCGGTCAGGTCGCTGATGTCCTTTACCGTCAGGCCGGCATCGCGCAGAGCCTTTGCCGTGCCTCCGGTCGAAACCAGTTCGACCCCATGCCCGGCCAGGGAACGGGCAAAATCAACTAGGCCGGTCTTATCGGTAACTGAAAGAAGAGCGCGGCGGACAGGACGAAGATCAACTGAAACCGTGGAGGGAGCACTATGTGAGGTCATCACTCTCTATTCTATGTCGGTCCGGGGCCGTTTTTAATCCCTGCCGCTCTCCATCCTCCGGCTCTTTTCAGAGAGCAAAATGCATAACCACCAAATGCGTCTACGGCGGTTACTGTAAAATCACGGAACCCGTCAGGCTCGCAACCCTCTCCACCTGGTGGGAGCCACACCATCGCCTCATACCGCTGGCTATGTTTTCCACAGCCCTGGGATCAGCGTAGCTGGCCGTTCCTACCTGGACCGCCGTGGCTCCCGCCATCATGAACTCAATACCATCCTCGGCCCGGACAATTCCCCCCATCCCTACCACGGGGATGCTGACCGCTTTCGCGGCCTCGAACACCATACGAACCGCGATCGGCTTGATGGCCGGTCCGGAGAGCCCCGCCGTTACGTTGGCGATCTTCGGGCGGCGGGTCTCCACATCGATGGCCATTGAAAGGAAGGTATTGACTAATGAGAGAGCGTCAGCACCAGCCTCGGCGGCCACCTTCGCCATCTGCGCGATGCTTGTCACATTGGGTGACAGCTTTATCATCAGGGGTCTCTTCGAGACCTCCTTTGTCCGCGTCACAAGCTCCTTCAGCAGCTCAGGATCGGTCCCGAAGACCATACCGCCGTGGCTGGTGTTCGGACAGCTTGCGTTCAGCTCGTACATGGCTATGCCTTCGGCATCGTTCAGAACGCGGATGACCTCGATGCAGTCCTCGACCGTGTATCCGAAGACATTGGCGATGGTGACAGCGCCTTTGATCTGCCTGAGCTTTGGGAGCTTCTCCTGGACGAAGGCCCGGACCCCCATGTTCTGGAGCCCGATGGCATTCATCATGCCTGCCGGAGTCTCGATGATGCGCGGCGTGGGGTTTCCGGCCATCGGCTCCTTCGACAGGCCCTTGGTGACGAAGGCGCCGATACGGTCCAGAGAGACGATCTCCTCAAACTCCACGCCATAACCGAATGTGCCGCTTGCAGCTATTACAGGGGAACGCAGCTCAACTCCTGCTACGTTCACCGACATATCCGGTCCATGACTGCTGCTCAATGCGCGGCTCTCCTCTGCCCTGCAGACCTGTCGTGCGCGATGGCTCCGCTACCGGTGTCAGGTTTCATCACCTGTGTCAGCACCTTTCCTTCAATGCTCGAAGGCTGGTTGACACGCAGGATGGAAGCAAACGTGGCGGCGATGTCCACAGGGGCTACACGATCATGATAGGTCCCCGGGATGAACATTGCACCGTAGAAGTCCAGCGGCACGTGGCGGTCGTAGGCGAAGGAGGAGTAGTGGGTCGCTCCCTTTTCGCTGCCGGGAAACTGGAAGGCCGAGAAATTTACCCAGATCGCCCAGCCGACGTAGGGCGAGTAGCTGTGCAGAATCCTCCGGCCAAGCTCGGTGTCCGGAATCTCTCCGGAGCGCATCTTTGCAACCGGGTAGACGCTGCCGAGACCCAGGGGATCGGCCAGACGTCCGGCAGGAATCGCTTGCCCGGAACGCTTGATGCCGATGGAGGGGTCATCGGCAAGCTCAGACTGCAGGACCTGTGCTGCTGCCGTTTCGGCCTCAAGCTCGTTTACATGTACAGCCTCGAAGGCCTCCTGGTTGAGCTGAATATAGGGATACTGACCGCCGAGCACATACTTCTGATCGTGCTTTGCGGGCCACTTCTTCTGCAACCCTGCTTCAAGCGCCTTCATCAGCGCTCCACTCTTGATGGCGACCGACGGCATCTGCGCGTTATTTGCAGCCTCCATCGTGGGCGCAACACCGTGGTCCCCGGTAAGCGCGACGGCCACGTTCTGAAGCCCGACCTGCTTGTCCAGGAAGGTAAAGAAGTCGTTCAGCGATACGTCGACGCCGTCGATCATCTCGCGCTGCCTGGGTGAATCCGGCCCGACCTTATGGCCGAGGATGTCGGTGTTGCTGATCGACAGGGTCAGCATGTCGGTCACGCCATTTTTACCCAGGTTTTCGTTCTTGACCAAAGCCTTGGCGAAGTCGACCAGGTACTGAACCGCAGCCGGCTTCTGGCCTACCTCCTCGTAGAAGTTTCCGGTAGGAACTCCGGCGGCCTTACGGGCATTCTCGCGCTCGTCGCTGGCGTTGAACGCCTTTGCCCAGGCCGGAAGCTCCGGCATCCAGTAGGTCGAGGTGATGAAGGCTCCCGACTCATGATCGGTCCAGAAAGCGCCCTTGGTCGCATGTCCTGAGGTCAGGATGGCGGCACGGTCCTTGAAGGAGACTCCGAAGACCTTTGCACGGCCCTGGGTGGCAAGCTCCAGCTCATCTCCCAGGGTGGACGCTGCCTCGCGGTAGGGTGAAGCTCCGGGGGAGACCTCTCCGCCGTCGGGAACTCCTACCAGCTTGTAGCGATCGTCGCTGACTGAGGTGACCAGGCGCAACTTTCCGTTCGGCCCCTGCTCCCACCATTCGTTGCCGGGAATCTTATGGCCGTCGGTGTAGCTTCCTGTCCCGATGGTCGAGTGGCCCGCTGCCGTGATGAGGTTGCCGTAATCGTAGTAGCAGTCCGTGAAGTGGACACCCTTCTTCAGAAACAGATTGAAGCCGTTGGGGGTCTTGAAGTCGTCGCGATAGCGGTCAAGATAGTCGCCGCGAAACTGGTCGAGCACCAGGACAACCACCAGCTTCGGAGTGGCATGATAGGCGTCTGCCCTCATGGGAATCGAGCCGGGCAGGAGAAGGGAAACTACGAGCAGGAAGGATCCGAACACGCGCATTGTTTTAGAGTAACCGCTTTCGTAAATTCTTAAACCTTACATTTCCGTAAGGTAGCGGAACACTTAGTCCAGAGCGCATGGCCTGACCCTGACGTTCAAAAACCGCTAGAATGAATCTCAAATGATTGATCTAGCATTCGTCCGGGCCAATCTGCCCGCCGTTGAGGAGAAGCTGCGCGCGCGGGGCATGGATCCCGCAGCTGCGCTCGGTGACTTTGCCGCCATCGACCGGGAACGCCGCAACGCCATCACCGAGGTTGAGACCCTGAAGGCGAAGCGCAACAAGCTGACCGAAGAGATTGCACGCCTCCGCAAGGCAGGAGGCGACGCCACTGCCCAGACCGAAGAGACGCGAACGCTGAAGACCGAGGTGGAGTCGCTGGAGGGGCGTGCGGCAGAGGCCGATCAGCGGCTGCAGGCCATTCTTCAGAGCATCCCCAATCTCCCCCAGGACGATGTTCCGGTGGGCGCCGATGAGCATGGGAATCGCGAGGAGAAGGTATGGGGCACGAAGCCATCCTTCAGCTTTGAGCCCAAACCGCACTGGGAGATCGGCGAAGCGCTGAACATCCTGGACTTCAACCGGGCAGCCAAGATCTCCGGATCGCGTTTTGTGGTGCATTATGGCGCCGGTGCGCGGCTCGAGCGCGCACTAGCTAACTTCATGCTCGATCTTCACACCCGCGAGCACGGCTATACCGAGGTGCTGCCACCCTACATGGTCAACTCCCGTTCGCTGTTCGGGACAGGACAGCTGCCAAAGTTTGCGGAAGACCTCTTTCATTGCGACGACAAGGGTGCGTACGTCTCGGGAGAGCTGCAGGAGGGCGATCACTGGCTGATCCCTACCGCCGAGGTCCCGGTGACGAACCTGCTGCGCGATGAGACCATCGATGAGTCGCAGCTTTCGATCTCGCTCTGCGCCTATACACCCTGCTTCCGGTCCGAGGCTGGATCGTACGGCAAGGATGTTCGCGGCATGATTCGTCAGCATCAGTTCCAGAAGGTAGAGCTGGTCAAGTTCACGACTCCCGACAAGTCGCAGCAGGAGCACGAGGCGCTGACGCGGCACGCCGAGAGCGTACTCGAACACCTGGAGCTTCCTTACCGCCGCATGCTGCTGTGCACCGGCGACATGGGCTTTGCCTCTTCGAAGACATACGATCTTGAAGTATGGCTGCCGGGGCAGAATCTTTACCGCGAGATCAGCTCCTGCTCGAACTTCACCGACTTCCAGGCCCGTCGCGCAAACATTCGCTTCCGCCCCGCAGGAGCGAAGAAGTCAGAATATGTGCACACACTGAATGGCTCAGGCCTGGCGGTCGGCCGCACGTACCTGGCGATTCTTGAGAACCACCAGCAGGCCGATGGCTCGGTTCGCGTGCCTGAGGTTCTTGTGCCCTATATGAACGGGCAGACCGTGATTACAAGACAGGAGCGTTTCTGATGGCGCTCTATTGTCATACACTCGTACGGGGCCCTTCGCGGTCAGCCGCGCCAGATCGGACCTGGCGCCCTCTTCTCCCTGGCATGGCCCTCAGGAGCACGATGACTGATGTTTAAACTCCTCCGATCGTATTTCTGGTGGACCTATGAACGCGGCAGCTTTCACTATGACGTGATGGTGACGCTGATTCTTCTGTTTCTCTTCCTGGGGCCGAGGTTTATCGACTTCAAGGATCGTCCGGTCGAAACGGTGGCGCTGTACTCCACTGAGGTCCTTGTGAAGGAGGCCGGAATTGCAGGAGATGAGAGCCGTTTTCTCTACCAGATCCGCGCTGAGGATATTCGCCAGTCCACGGGCGATGACCAGAGCGACGATGCAATCCGGGCCGCCATTCTGCGTGTCATCGAGCCCATCGCCGGCGAGGTCACGCTGGAGCGCTACGAGAGCGTTCGCGATGCCCAGGGCAAGCTGATCGCATACGACGCATGGGTTACCCGGCAGTAAGCGGACACAGAGCGACTCAATTTTGACGAGCCGCGAAATGACCTCACAGCTCTATCTGCATCTAATTGTTGTGGAGAATATGGAACGCATGAAGATTCTGCGCGGAATGGTTATCGCTTCCCTTCTTATCAGCCCGTTTTCTCTTTCAGCCCAGGTCAAGCCCGGCGAGCTCGATCAGGCAATTCGCCAGATGGATGCCGCGAGTGCACGCTTCAAGTCTGCCGAAGCTGACTTTCAGTGGGACTTCTACGAGCTTGTAGTCAAAGAGACAACCACACAGCATGGAAGCATCTATTACAAGAAGAATGGCAATGATCTCGAGATGGGGGCTAAGATACTTCCTCCGGCAACGAAGTTCATCTCATACAAGAACGGCAAGGTAGCTCTATTCGATCCAAATACGAAAGAACTGAAGGTGTTGGCAGCCGGACAGAATAAAGCACAGTGGGAAAGCTTTCTTACGCTTGGCTTTGGGGGCAGCGGAACTGAGCTGACCAAGGCGTGGACAGTGACGAACCTCGGCTCTGAAGCGATTTCAGACGGAAACACCACTGTGCAGACCAGAAAGCTGGATTTGGTCGCGAAAGACGAGAATGTTCGCAATATGTTCAGCCATATTGTGATCTGGGTGGATACGAACCGCGACATTTCGCTGAAGCAACAGTTCTTTACGCCCTCCGGCGACTACCGGACCGCGATTTATACGAACATTCGCTATAACCAGCCGGTTAATACGAAGCCTTACCAATACAAGAAGTAGGTTTGGGTAGTTCTCAGTAGTTAGAGAGTCGTCATCCTGAACGTAGTAAAGGATCCCTGTATTTTCCTGTAGTGGCTACGCTACTTCGGGCAGAATACAGGGATCCTTCCCCTTCGACTTCGCTCAGGGTCAGGATGACGATTCGGGTGAAGAGAAACGACTCAGATTATGGATAGAGCTTTGCGGGGACGATCTCCGGCTCCGGCTCTCCAGCGGCTGCGAGGAGCTTCTTCAACTGGGCCTGCAGCTCGTCGGCCTTCTCTCGATACTCTTTTCGTCCAGCCAGATTGATCAGTTCGTGCGGATCGGCGCGCTGATCGTAGAACTGGTACTCGTGATAGGTTTTGGCGGCGGACTCCTTGGTGTCGCCGGAGAGATCGGCTACGCAATACGTCCAGTCTGGAGTCTTGATCGCTCTTCCGGTCATGGATTCGCTGATCTGAATCAGCTGCTGGTTATGCCAGTTCTGTCGTGCTTCGTAGCTGCTTACCAGCGGAAAGAAGCTGCGACCCTTCCAGGTGGAAGGCGGCGTGAGTCCGGCGGCGTCCAACAGGGTTGGGGCAAGGTCGATCAGTCCCACCAGCTCCGGGATCTGTTGATTGCCCTGAAAGCCCGGTCCATCGATGATCATCGGCACGCGGGTGGAGCTGTTGTGCACGCTGCGCTTGTACTCCTGATTGCGCGTCATGAAGTGGCAGCCGTGATCGCTGAAGAACACAAAGATGGTGTCGTCCGCAAGCCTCTCTTCTTCCAGGATACGGCGGATACGGCCGACGGAGGAATCGATGGCTTCGATGCATCCGTAGTAGTCAGGCAGCTGATCCTGCCATGTGCCGGGGTGTGCGCGCAGATCCTCCGGCGCAGTGGAGTTCACAAAGCGTGCCGCTGCGCCCTTGGGAGCGATCGGCCTGTGCAGGTCGTTCTGCTGGTGCGGCTCGAGCTGTGAGATGAAGAGAAGGAACGGCTTCTCCTGTTTCTGGCGCAGGAACCGCTCGGCACGGTCGGTGAGGAAGTCGACGCGGTACTGGTCCTTGAAGGTGATGGGTTTGTTGTCGCGATCCCAGATCGTCCCTTCATAGGGGTGGGTGGTGTGCTCCAGCGCGTTGGCTCCTTCCCACAGGTCCAGGAAGCCTCCGCGGTCCTCGGCCTTCACCGGGCCGGGGTCGCCACCGAGCTTGGGATTGCCAAGCGCGAGGTGCCACTTACCGATGAGGTTTGCGGTGTAGCCTGACTTGCGCAGCTCCGTGGCCAGCGTGGGGAGGGACTTGTCCAGTTCCAGACCGTTGTGCCAGACGCCGGTCTCAGTGGCGTAGCGGCTGGTCAGCAGCACAGAACGGGCGGGAGCGCAGACAGGCTGATTGGTGACGGCGTGGGTGAAGTTTTTTCCGCGCGCCGCCATCGCATCGATGTTGGGCGTGCGGGTGGAGTTGTTGCGGCCGTTCGCGCCCACAAAGTCCGCGCGAAACTGATCCGCAAGATAGATGATGATGTTGGGCTTTTGGGCGGGAGCGGGAGACGCCGCCTTCCTTTGCGCTTCGGCCGTAGCCGGAACCGCGGCTGTCACGGCTGCCGCCATCGTTCCTTTGAAGAAGGACCGGCGACTCTGGATATTTTCAGACATTCCAAACTCCTACCAATAGATTTTTCCAGCGAACTGGAGTTGTCTTGCGTTGTCGCGCGTGCTTGTGATCGATGCGAAGGTTGCAGGGGACGTAAAGTTCAGATTGCCCGGAGCAGAAAAGTTCGGCGTGTTGGTAATGTTGAATGCCTCCGCGCGAAGCTCGAGCTGGACCTGGTCCGCGAGAGCAATCTTACGAAAGAGCGAGAGGTCCAGTCTTCTGTAGGCGGGCCCGGTCGCCTGGGTGGGAGATCCACCGAGCGCAGCCAGCCCCGTGGCAGAAGAAGATGGGTTGGCGAAGGCTGCCGCATTCAGGAAGTGGACTGCGTTATGCGGACCTGCATAGAGACTCTCTCCTGGAACCTTGAGAGCATTGCAGCCTGAGCCCGCTGCCGTCGTTACGCTGCACGGCACCGTGAAGGGCTGGCCGTCCTGTACGGTTGCGATCCACTGCAGGGACCAGCCGCCGGCGACAGTCGATGCGAGCCCCTGGGTCAGGTATCTCTGGTTGTGTCCGAGAGGAAGCTCATAGACGCCGCTGGTATGGACGATGTTGCGCACATCGGTGTCGCAGAGCGCGTAATCGAAGCCGATGCCCGCCCCAGGGATATAGGGAGCGCGATAGCTTCCGATGGTGTTGTTGAGCTGATCGCGGGCGTCGCCAAGGCACTTGGAGAAGGTGTAGTTGGCATCGAGGGTAAGGTCGTGCCCCCAGCGTCGGGTCACGTCAAGCTGCAGGCCGTTGTAGTTGGTCGAGGCGGAAGGGCTGAGGAAGGCTCCGCCACGAGCGAAGTCTGGAAAGAAGCTATTTGCCTGTGCATTCGCGGTCGCGGGGAGAACAGCGTCGACGGTATTCGTGTTGATTGGAACCTGGAGATGCCTGGAAACCGAGCCGGCATACGCGACCTTGAGGACGGTCTTGGCGCTGAGCTGATACTGGACCTGCAGGTTGTAAGCTTCGCTGTACGCGCTCTGCCAGCTGTACTGGCGTCCCAGCAGGCTGATGTTGGTCAGATTTGCAGTTGAGGGACTCAGCGGCACATTGATCAGTCCGTTCCCGAGCGTTCCGATGGAGTTATCGGGCGTGAGCGGAGTGACGGAGTTTCCTGCCGTGTAGCTGGTCGCGATATTGAATGGGAAGTTCGCCGGCGGACTCGCGCTCAGGCCGTAGTTCTCGTATCCGCCATAAAACAGCCCGAAGCCTCCGTGGATGACAAGCTTTGTATTGGGCTGATAGGCAAAGCCGAAACGGGGAGCGAAATTCTCTTTCTGCGCGTTGCCTTGCGTGATGTCACGTGTGGTCACAAAGGCGATATTGTCTTTGGCAAGCAGCGCCTGGAAGGCCACAGGCACATTGGCCACCTGCGATTCCGGAATAAGGAACTGCGCCCCTACCCTGGGGTCGTCCGGGCCGGGAATGAAGTTCGCCTGCCTGCCGTCGCGCTCGTGCGGGACACCGTAGTACTCCCAGCGAAGCCCCAGGTTTACGGTCAGCTTGGGGCTGATACGCCAGTCATCCTGAACATACGCTCCGATGTACCAGCGCTTCAGATTGCTGATGAGCGGAAAGTTGGATGCGCTGACACTGTCAGCGCCGCCGACATTCTTGATCCCGCCGGCAACCGAGCTTGCCGTCGGGTTGAGGAGGAACTGGGCACGGTCAGTCGAGCCATCTGTCTGGTTGACGACGGAGGTATAGATTCCGCTGAAGCCGAAGGTGCCACGTGACGACGATGGTGTTGAAGTGGGGTACGCGATGTTCTGATACAGCACGCCTGTGCGAACTACGTGGCGGTTACGCGAGATCGTCACATTGTCGGAGATCTGAATGATGTCGCTGGCCTTGTTGCTTGGCAGTGAGCCTGACTGACCGAGGTTTGCCAGATTTCCGAACGTTAGCAGAGGAAGACCGCCATTGCCGGGAAACTGGGGAATCCCTCCGATTCCGTACTGCTCCGGAACTCCCACTTCGTTAGCGAACGGCTGACTTCGAATATCGGCGATGCGGCTGTATCCGAAGCGCGCTTCATTCACCAGTCGCGGCGTAAAGATATGCGTCTCGCTTACAGCCAGGTTCTGCGCCTGGGTCGCTCCATTGCCGGGGCGGCTCGACTGACCATCCGCGATGCCGGGAAAAGGGCCAGGATTGATCTGGTCAGTGTTGAGGTAGCTGTAGCGCGCGAAAGCGGAGTCGCGCTCACTGAAGTGCTGGTCGATTCGAAGATCGAATCCATCGCTATTGTTCGTTGCGTTCGGAAATGCGCTGAAGTTATTCGTGATCCCGGAGCCAGTCGGGGCAGGATAGAGATTCAACAACGCAATGGCAGAGGGACTAAGCCGATTGGCAGGCAGTTGGTTGAGCAGGGCCTTCTGGGTACCGCCCGTAAAGGTCTTTTGACCCACGAGCGATCCCTGGTAGAACGGATCGCGTACAAAGCCAGTCGAGGCTGCGATCAGACCGGAGGTTGGATCGGCTGCGCCTGCGGTTACGGCCCTGCTTGTAGCAGGATCGAAGACCGTTCCGACGGGAAAGACCCTACCCAGGGCGTCGGTGCGCGTACCACTCTGAAGTGCGATCAGGTCACCAAAGTTTGTATAGCCTGAGTTCCGCTCCGCTGCCGTGGGCACGGTAGTGACTTTACTGTCCGCCTGCGCAATGCGAGTGCCCTGGTAGTCAAAGAAAAAGAACGTTCTGCCGCGTCCGTTATAGACCTTCGGAATGGTAACCGGGCCTCCGATGGAAAACCCGAACTGATTCTGGCGGTAGGCAGGTTTCTTGGGAGCGGTCGCGAAGTAGTTTCGAGCGTCCAGCACCTGATTCCGGATAAACTCCCATGCGGATCCGTGAAAGCGATCGCCTCCCGATTTTGTGGATACATTCAGCACGGCTCCGGCAGAGTGTCCGAACTCGGCAGAATAGTTGTTCGTCTGGACGACGAACTCCTGCAAAGCATCCGGCGGAGGCATCACGACATATTGCGTCTGGTTCACGTAGTCTGCAATAGCCGCATTGTTATCGATACCGTCCAGCAGATAGTCGTTCTGGCCTCTTCGAGCACCGTTGGCGCTGAACGACCCGCTCGCAGAGAGCCCACGGGAGTCGGCCTGCGCGAAGGTTACGCCGGGCGCTGTCTGAGCAAGAAACGTGACGTTGCGTCCGTTGAGCGGAAGATCTGTAATGCTTCTGCTGTTGACGACTTGCTGGAGCGAGGACGTCTGGGTCTCCAGTAAAGGAGCTTCGGCGGCGACCTCTACGGACTGGCTGACCTCACCGATGTTCAGCAGAGCATCCACCTGCGCCGTGGTCTGCGCGCTGATCACAATCCCGGTACGCACGTAGCGCTCAAACCCCTGGCGTTCCACAGCAACCGAGTAGGCGCCGATTGCGACCGGAGAGAAGCTGAAATTGCCATCGCGGTCTGAAGTAGTCGTTCTCTCCACGCTGGTTCTCGCCTGGATGAGGCGAATCGTGGCATCGGGAATCCTTTGTTGTTGGCTATCCACAACCGTTCCGACGATGGCGCCGGTATCGACCTGCGCCATGCCAGGCGCAGCGAACACAATGAGAAACGTCAGGGCAAGAAAAAGCTTAAAAGTAGACACGTTTGTCTCCAGAGTTCTCTAATGAAAACCGCGCACACCATCGCCCGTATGGGAAGGTCAAATGACGTAGGTTTACGCAGTTCTAGCTATGCTGTTTGTTGGGAGAAAAGAGAAACGACGTTAGATATGGCAACAACAGAGACAAGCAAAACAGCCGGAAGAATGTACTCCTGGCTGGGGGCAGCCTACCGCCGCCACGCTTGTTTGTCTTCTATGGCTCATAAATGTCGATGACTGCGGTTGATCATAAGTGCAGACCCGACTCGAGTCAACTGTGGATGGATTTTGACGTTTGGCACTCTCTTCTGTAACGCCGGATACACCTTTCCCAAACTATTGGGAAGAGGCTGGTGTGGATGCAGACGTCGGCGGCGCAGGCAAGGTGTAGATGACCTCACCCGGACGCGTATAGTGCAACTCTTCCCGCGCCTGGTGCTCTATGGCGTCGGGATCTTCCTTCAGTCTGTCGATGTGGGACTTCAACATCTCGTTTTCATGCTGAAGACTCTGCAGCTGTTTCTCAAAATGGCGAGTGTCCTGCAGCTTGCGCTGATAGGCCGTCAGGCCGTTCTGGCCAAATACCACGTGGTAGGCGACGCCAAGAGCAAGGAGCACGGCAGCTGCCGTCGCCCATCGTCTCCATCCCCCCACGGCAAGAAGCCGCATCAAGATCCCACGGCTCCCCTGCTTCGCCTGATTTGTACCCGTAGCAGCCATACCTAAAGAAAAGGAGAAATTTACGAAGCAAGGACGTCAAGTGGAAAACGACAGGCTGCATGGGACGTACCTAGTTCGTACTGTTTTTCGAGATATTTTTGCCTTTTCAGGTGTCTTCCAGACATGCATCCACCAATCGGAGCGAATCGGCATGCACGAGCCTCCTGCGCTTGGTATGCTTTCACTTGGTGCATGTCCTCTTCCTGATCTCGATCGCTTCCCTCCTCGTGGTTATCGGGGCTGCTGCCGTTATTGTTCATCACATTCGCGCCAACCGAACCCGACAGAGGATGGCGCAAGCGCCGCCTGAACCCAGCTTCGCCGACCACCTGCAGTCGGCGGCCGAGTACGGTACGCCGCGATCCCAGAAGATCGTTGCCGCACAGTCCGCGCAGTCCATCAGCGCCCGCAAGGAATGGACATCGGAGGCGAAGACGAACTTACAGGACAGCCACGCACCGGTTCACGGACATCATCCCGGGCCCCATTTTATCCGGAGGTCGTCCGGAGGAGCGCAGCGGCAGGAGATTTCAGACACGGATATGATCCAAGCGGCGTCAGCACCCCACCTTCGGGTGGTCGCCGGAAACCATATTGCTTCTACGAAACAGAACTAGCGCGAAAGGATCTACTTTCATGCAGAACACACTTTCAACTTCCCCCACTTTGGCGCGACCCGCGCGTTTGTTAGCAACCTCACTTTCCGGCCGTGCAGCCGTTGTCGTCGGCGCTACGCTCTTTGTTGCGGCTTGTGCCCACATCTCGATCCCACTTCCATTCACGCCTGTTCCCCTGACGCTCCAGAACTTCGCCGTGCTGCTGGTCGGGCTTCTGCTTGGCCCTACCGCCGGATTCGCAGCGATGGCGCTCTACCTGGCCGAAGGGGCCATGGGGCTGCCGGTCTTCAATCCCGGCGGTGCAGGAGGAGTTCTCCAGTTGCTTGGGCCCACGGGAGGCTATCTTCTCTCCTATCCCCTGGTCGCCGCCATGGCCGGCTGGGTGTTTCGTTCCGTTCCGCTAAAGTCGCTCTACGGCCGCGCTGCATTGGCGGGCACCCTCGCCACCATTATCCTGTTCGCCGCCGGCTCTCTCTGGATGGCCCAGCTGCTTCACCTCAGCTCTTCTGCAGTGTGGACGATGACCATCACGCCGTTTCTTCCCGGCGAGATCGTAAAGATCGCCGCTGCCGCCGGTCTGGCAGCTTCCATCCGGAACTGGCGCCGCGCCTGAGGCACTCACTTTCCCTGGGTTGACGCCCGTATGGCGCAATCCGTTCTTTTGGAAAATATCGATTTTACAGAAGGAACCTTCGCATCATGACCGCCCCGCAGACAGCAGTGCAAGAGATCAGCATCGCCCACAGTCCCGACTCCGATGACGCATTTATGTTTTATGGCCTTGCCACCAACAAGGTACGCGTGCCGGGATACAAGTTCACCCATGTGCTGACCGATATCGAAACGCTCAACCACAAGGCGATCAACGAAGCCTTCTACGACATCACGGCCATCTCCTTCCACGCTTATCCTTACCTGCAGGACAGCTACACCCTGATGGCGTGCGGCGGCAGCGTAGGCGAGGGTTACGGTCCGATGATCGTGGCCAATCCCAAACTCACGCTGGCTGAGGCACAGAAGACGCGCATCGCGGTTCCGGGAACGCTGACGACGGCCTTTCTTGCCCTCCGGCTCTTTGCACCCGATATTGAGTACACCGTGGTCCCCTTTGACAAGATCATTCCCGCGATAACTGCGGGAGAGTTCGACGCCGGGCTGATCATTCATGAAGGCCAGCTGACCTACGCCAACGATGGCCTGGTTAAGCTGCTCGATCTTGGTCAGTGGTGGCGTGAACAGACCAATCTTCCGCTTCCGCTGGGAGGCAACGCCATTCGCCGCTCGCTGGGGCAGGACACCATGCTGATGGCGACCAATGCGTTGCGTGACAGCATTCAGCATGCCCTCGATCACCGCGAAGAGGCGCTCGCCTATGCCATGCAGTTCGCCCGCGATCTTGACCCGAACCTGGCGAACCGCTTCGTCGGAATGTACGTGAATGAGCGCACCTTGAACTACGGCGATGACGGCCGCAAGGCTATTCGCAAGCTGCTGGAGATGGGATACGATCGCGGAATCATCCCGCACCGCGCCAACGTCGACTTCGTCGGCTGATTTGCTGAAAGATCAGCCTGCAGGACACGCACAAATCCTGCAGGCTGTGTTATCTTAAAAAAGTCGAGTGATTGAGCCGCAAGGCTCTCGCTGGACGATCCTCTCCCCCGAGGAAATGCAGCAGACCTGGACGCGTAGCTCAACTGGCAGAGCATTCGACTCTTAATCGACAGGTTGAAGGTTCGATTCCTTCCGCGTCCACCATCTACTAAATTAATACGATAACTAAAGCACATGCCTCGTGCGGAAGATCGTCAAGTGAGGGCAATATAGCGCGTTTCAGGCATACACTGGCACACTTTTGACGTCCCGATTGAAGTAGTGGTGCGACTGCCGGGAAGAGAAGGCGAGGAGGTAGGCTCCGAAGAGGCCGTGTTTGCTTCTATGGCAGAAATAAACTGACTACCAAAGGACCACTGAGTCTAACGCTACGCAGAAGGCTAAGGATTCTCCTCCAGCATTGTTGAACCATCCCCATGCATAACAACGATAAGGGGCAAGAGATGAGCATTTACGGCTGCAATGTCCGTTTGAACCTCAGAGTTGCCAGAGCGTCATATATTTTGTAAAACCATGGCCTTGACCTTAGCCAGCACACCCTTGGCAATCGCAGCATGGCCGGAGTCGTTCGGGTGACTCGCTACATCCTTCCTGTCATATGGTCCGCCCCACCCGCTATTTTGCTTGTCCGCTGAGATATCGCACAAGTTCACGAAGGGGAGGCCGCGTTCTCTGCATAGGCTGCCAGAATAGTCGCTCTTGTCTTTACTGAACCAATCACCTAAGACGATGCGAGGGCAGGCGTAGAAGTCAAGAAGCTGAGGATAATATTCACGGAACTGCCGATCAAAAGTGTCATTCTCGCCGCCCTGGATGATGACCATATCAGGGGCAAGATTGCGCACCTGAATGTATTCGAGGATTTCGCGCAGCCTGCCATTGCCACCGTTGTTGTAGAGAGCTTCGGCGGGCCTGGTGATCTCTTCCTGCAGGCCTTTTGAGACTAGGTGCACATAATCGTTTTCGGGCCTGCTGGCCGCCATGCCGCTGGATACGTCCCATACACCTTTCAGCTGGCCATGAATCATTAGCGAATCGCCGATAAATAGGACTTTGAAGGCGTCCGGAGGGAATGGCCGGCTATTTATGAAGTCAAGCTGAGAAGTGGTGTCCGCAGAATTTAGACGACGTCGCAGGAAATTCATATGTGGCACAACAATGGTATATGGCTACCAGTTCCAGTTCAAATGACGCTCTAGCGTGAGGACGGGAGGGCTATAACTCCCTGCCTTTCCCATGAATATTACTGCCAGACAGTTCGTGGCATGAGAGACCGAGTTCGGCAGATGCTGTTCGTCTGGGCAGCGGGAGAACGTCGGGATGAGTCTTCCCTTCTCGCTTCAACTGCGGCCACCTAACCACCATCTCCAAGCGGCCCGGTCCAGAGCTACCATCGATCCCTGAACCGTACCTCACTCCGCGCATCAGACCTATGGGCCGAACATGCTCGGGCAACATCCTCGCCGGCTCAAAGTCTATGGGGCACGTCAGAGTGAAGTCGGCGGCAACTAACCAACACCCGGATACAGCCATTCTCCTTGATGCAGTCAATGGAAATAGTCAGCGCACTTTTTTGAAAGATGGAGAAACGACGATGGTTGAAGACACGAAAAAAACGATTCTTAATCGAACAGGCTGAAGGTTCGATTTCTTCCGCGTCGACCATCTAATTGCTCATCCACCAGATCGCAGAGGATCGCTCGTCCCGGGCTTTCCGTTCTCAGCGTGGCCGGCGAAGCGGCGCAGATAGTTCTCGTTCCCCACAGTCGTTACGCTGACGTCATACCATCGGCATTCTGTTGGAAGATCGATGTGCATGTTAGTCTCGGCGTTCGCGGCGAGATTCTGGTCGGTTGCGAACTTCGTATACCCCTCAGAAATATTGAGCCTTACCGGTGTATCGGAAGGATTACGCAACGTTAGCTTGAGTGAGCCCCCGGATGAGTCGAGTTCTAGATGCACAACTGGCTCCTGCGACCCGCTGGTTCCCTTCTGCTGCACGTAATAGCCGTTCGGACCATGGAGTACAAGATCGAAGGGATGGCCCGAGGCGTACGTCCAGTGATCGGTGAGCCTGTTGCCTGCGGAGACGGTATAGCGCCGCGGATCGTTCGCAGGCAGGATGCGGTCGTAGACGTAAAACGCTATTCCTGCGGAGCCTTTGTTGTTGAAGTCAAGCGTGACGCGATCGGATTCGACGCGACATGCGGTCTCAAGCGAATAAGGCAGAGCACGCGCGGGACGGGTTCCGGACTCCTGCACGGGCATGGCCTGCGGCTCGGGCACGCTGTAGGGCCGATGCAGCGATTGAATGGGCTTTGGCGCCGGGAAGGACTTGTTACTGACGACAGGGTTCTGCGAGAAGTCGAAGGCTGCAGTGAGATCGCCGCAGATGGAACGGCGCCACGCGCTGATGTTGGGTTCGTGGACGTTGAATCGCTTCTCTAAAAACTGAATGACCGAGGTATGGTCGAACAGTTCGGAGCAGACCCAGCCCCCGGTGCTCCACGGCGAGATGACCAGCATGGGCACGCGGGGCCCAAGGCCAATGGGCTGGATGCCGCCAGGATCGGCATCCGGAATGATAGGTCGACGCTCGTGCGGATACTTCGTCATATCGATGAACTCATCGCTGAGGCTGGCTAGGAGATCGTCAGAGACGAGGCCGTGTCTGTTACGCTCCTGACTCTTCGGCGGCATGGGCGGAACGATGTGATCGAAGAGGCCGTCATTCTCGTCATAATTGATGAGGAAGACCGTCTTCGACCAGACCTCGGGATTCGAGGTCAGCGCATCGAGTACAAGCGAGATATAGTGCGCGCCGTCGGTCGGCGAGGCCTCGGGGTGCTCTGAGTATTTGTATGGCGCTACGACCCAGGTGACCTGCGCGAGCTTGCCGCTCTGCACATCTTCCTTGAAGCCTACAAGCGTGCGGTTGGTGACACCCTTCTGCACCAGTGGGCCATTGGGGTTTGCGCCCTCCTGCACCTGATAGCGCGCGAAAAACTCGAGCGAGTTATCGGTGTAATTATCGGTTGGAGTTCCGGGCTCACCACTGCCGCCTTGATAGACTTTCCACGAGATGCCCGCTTTTTCGAGCCGCTCGGTGTACGTGGTCCACGTATAGCCGTTCGTCTTGTGGCGCTCGTCGAAGCCGGGGCCGTTCGCTTTTGTGCCATAGACGTTCTGCGCGTCGATCGTGCCCGACCACATATAGATACGGTTGGGGCAGGTGTTGGAGTGGATAGAGCAGTGATAGGCATCGCAGATCGTAAAGGCATCAGCCAGAGCATAGTGGAAACTGACATCCTGACGCTTGAGATAGCCCATCGTCATAACGTCCTGCTTCTGGTTAACCCACTGGTTCCAGTGGCCATTGTTCCAGGCAAGGTGGCCTGTGCTCCAGCCATGATCGGTTCCGGCCTGGAACTCCGTTGTCTGCTTGGGATTGATATAGAAGGGCAGGACATGCTTGGCGGCGGGTGAGAGGCCGCGATCGTGGTAGTGCTTGGTCTTGACTTCAGCGACGGGCTGATACCAGATGGGTTTGCCGTCGGGCAGCAGTGCAGGGCGGGGATCGCTGAAGCCACGCACGCCGCGCAGCGTGCCGAAGTAATGGTCGAAGGAGCGATTCTCCTGCATAAGAATGACGATGTGCTCGACGTCCTGAATGGTGCCGGTGCGTCGCGCCGCGGGGATGGCGAGTGCTCTCTGAATAGCCGGTGGCATAAAGGAGGCTCCGGCAGTGGCCGCCGCCAATCTTAGAAAATCTCTTCTCGTCTTCATCTGTTCTTTCTTTCGTACAAGGCACTGAGGGAACCGGTCATGGGATGCCGGTTCCCTCAGTGTTCTTAGTATTTCAGGTTCTCTAGAACTGCAGCCTCATGGAGACCTGTCCGGTGCGGGGACCTCCGAAGTCTGCAGTGCTCGTGGCGGTGATCTGCCCGAATGCAGGACTGGAGATATTCATATTCGGATTGCCAAGGTTGGTGTGGTTGAGGATGTTGGTGAAGGTGCCTTCAGCACGCAGCGAGATGCCTTCGGTGATAGCAAAGGTCTTGCTGAGTCCCGCGGATAGATTGACTGTACCGGGACCAACCACCGAACCGTTCTGCACGTTGCCAAAGCGGCCGATAGGAGCGGGATCGCCGGGGCGGCCGCGGCCGGTGGTGCAACTGGTGCCAGGAGTCCAATTCGGGGCTCCAGGGCAGGTGAAAGCCGCCTTGTTGAACCAGCCGGCAGCAGACCGATTCGTTGGAGTCGTACTGACACCTGTGACACGATCCACCTTTTGGCTGCGCCCTGGGAGCGCTCCGCCGGACGCCGTGCTGTTGAGGCCGGAACCGGTGCCGGAGGGATCTCCCTGGCCGCTGGAGAAGTAGGGAGAGAGGAATGGACCGGTCTGCAGCAGGAAGATGCTGCTGATCTGCCATCCACCGACAGCAGCATCGAGGATGCGGTTCATGCTTCCACCATACTTCTGGCCTCGCCCGATAGGCAGAGCATAAAGCAGCGTGGTGTTCCAGCGGTGACGTCGCGAGCCGTAGACCTGACCGAAGTCCACGTTGGGATCATTCCCCCAGGAAGCACGGCTGCCGCCGCTTTCGCCGGCGAAGCTGGTGCTGCCAGGCCCCTGGTTATTGGAGAGATTTTTTGCAAACGTGTAGGTGGATTCGAAGCTCAGACCATCTCTCATGCGATGCGAGACGTTGATCTGACCGGACTGATAGTTGGAGTCAGCCCCTGTGGAACGGGCATTGATCACACCCCAGTTGGGGAAAGGACGCGCCGAGAGTGGCTGGTTATAGGCCGAGACGGTGGAGGAGTACGGCATATCGTTGTAGTTAGGAGCCCAGACCAGGTGATGCGTCGTCATGCCGATGTAGGAGAGACGAACTCCGTATCCCTGGCCGAGGTCACGATCAAGCGAAAGGGTGAACTGCTGAGAGTAAGGATCCTTCCAGTTCACATCGTTGGCAGTACCGAAGTAGGCCTGTCCGAAGCTCGCAGTGCTGGAACTGGTGCCGGAGCCGGCGAAGATGTTGGGCCACACATACGCCGGGCCGCTTGCAGTCTTCGCATTGGAGTACTGGACCGTATTGGCCTGCAGGGTCCCGGTAAGCGAGTAGAAGTTCGAACCCAGCAGCGTGATGTTGTAGAGGCCGTAGCCGCCGCGCAGCACGGTACGATTGTCATTGGTAAGACGGTAAGCAAAGCCGAAGCGTGGAGCGAAACGTGTCTTGATCGCCGTACGGAGGCCGGAGGGTAGCCCTGCCTGCGAGTTGCTGATCGTGGGAGTGCAGGCTGCACCATTTGCCGGCGCAACACCTGAGGACTGACCGAGGCCGCAGGAGTTGAAGCTCTGCAGATAGGGCTCTGAGACAAGGTTTCCAAAGCCATCGGGATAGATAACCTGGCCGGACTTGGCAATCGTCTTGTCAAAGTTGCCTATATTGCCGGTTGGGTCGTGATATGCGGGATGATACTCGTAACGTATGCCGTAGCTGAGGGTAAGTCGATCATTGACGCGCCACTGATCTTGCGCAAAGGCATGGTAGTGCATGGTGCGGCCGTCATTATCGGCCTGCACAACGTCGTAGAACGTTGTGTTGGGAGTGCCGACGAGGAAGTCAGCGAATTCATTGCCAGTGAAGAGCGCACTCGAATAATCGAAGGTTCCGTAGTTATCAGCGCCATTAAAACCGAGCGGCGTGACTGCCTGCATTCTGCGAATATCGACTCCAAACTTCATCGTGTGGCGTCCCTTCACCCATGTGAGATTGTCCGTGTAGACATGGGTGCGAGACTTGTTGATCGAGGTAAGGCGCTCTGCATCGAAGCTGGTCAGCAATCCGAAATCCAACTCGGGCACGCCGTTGTAGAAGAGATTCTGCAGACCATTCAGGCCGGAGTCCTGCGTGAAAGCCTTTCCATCAAACGGGTTCGACGCTCCGTTGGTATCGAAGGTGAACCCATAACGGAACTCATTGATGAGGTTCGGGGTGAAGTTGTAGTTGCCTGCGATAAGAAAGATACGATCCTGGAACGCCGTCGTGCTGGAAGGCATCGCAAGCGGCTTCTGCGAGGTTTGGTTGTAGTTCTTCCACGTAAAGCGTGCGAAGATCAGCGCCTTCTGGCCAATGTACTGGTCACCGCGAAGATCGAACTGATTGGAAAACAGCGATGTGTCCTTGTTGGTAGAGTAGTTGATCTGGCCCGGTACATAGGTCGACGTATTCCCGAAATTAGGATCGGGGAAGAACTGCAGGAACTTCTGCGAGACCGCGTTGATCGGCACAGCATTCAGCGCGTAGTTGCCACCCGTGAAGGGATTGGTCAAAGACGTAAGGCCCTGCACGTTGGTAAAGTCACCTTTCTTCATGGCCGCGGTTGGCACCTGGGCCTGATAGAGCGACGTACGCGGGCTGCGGTAGCCCTCATAGGTACCGAAGAAGAAGGTCTTGTCGTGACCGTTATAAAAGTGAGGAATGACGACCGGGCCACCCACACTCGCGCCAAAGTCGTTGGTCACGAGATGGGCCTTGGAAGTAGCGCCGTAAGCCTTTGCGTTGAGCGAAGCATCCTGGTGATACCAGAAGATGCCGCCGTGAAGCTTGTTGGTGCCACCCTTGGTGGTTGTTGTCACTTCGCCGGGCTGACCGAACTCGGCAGCATTCATCACGCCATCGACACGCATCTCTGCGATCGAATCGCCGGATGGGAAGGCATTGGCTATTGGGGAGTTGCCTCCTGTGGCGCTGCGCGTGGTAATGCCATCGACGGTGACATCCGTCTGGAAGGGCAGGCCGCCTTGAACAGAGTAGGTAGGGTTATTACCACCGTCCGACTGCACGCCAGGTAGTGTCTGGATCATCGTCAGAGGACTGGTGCCGCTGGAACTGGCGCGATAGTTCGCTGGAAGATCGCGGACAGCGGTAGACGACAGCGTCGCATCGATCGAAGGGCTATCGGTCTGAATTGTTCCCGCGTCTTCTGCGCTGACCGTGGTCTCCTGCGTGACGTTGCCTATTGCCAGTGAGACGTCGGAGCGAAGCTCCTGACGTGCCGTGAGCACCAGCCCACTGACCTTTTGTGTATTGAAGTTGCTGGCCGTCACCTGGAGTTCGTAGTGGCCAGCGTTCAGATTCAGAAACTGGAAGGTTCCTACACCATCTGTTTTTGCCGTTTTCCTGGCAGACGTTTCGATGTTAGTCAGGTTAACGGTCGCGCCCGGGACGGCCGCGCCGCTGGAATCTCTGACAGTTCCGAGGATCGTCCCCTGCGTGGATTGGGCGCAGAGGTCTGCTGAAACGAACAGGAACAGACAGAGGGCAAGAAGGAGCGATGAGAAATGGCGATTCGTGCGCATAGGTCGTGTGAGTGCAGCATAGCCACGACCCTCAGAAACCTGTTATCTAATTTCGGCAAATATCCCGCCAGAAACGTAAAAACCTGATAAATCTTTGATCAACAGAAGAAGCGTTCGGCGCGCTTCACGGTTGCAGAAGGCAGTTCATTGAATAATGTTCGATAGTCCTTCGCGAACTGGCTGAGGTGCCAGAAACCCCAATCCGAAGCAGCCTGCTGGATCGGAATTCTCCTGTCGCGTCGCATCAGATCACGGCGCACTCCATTGAGACGAAGGATTTTGAGGTATGCATTAGGACCCATGCCGATGACGCGGTCGAAGGCATATTGCAAGGTTCGCCGGCTGACTTGAAAGGCTGTACACAACTCCGGAACGGAGATGGCCCGATCGGTGTTATCCATCAGAAACTGCCTGACTTTATGGACGAGCTGTGCATACTGAACCTCACTGCGTGGCGTTTCCCTGGCTTGCTGCGAAGATGCACAAATCTCAGTAACCGCTTCGAGAAGCGAGCTCTGGATTGCCTGACAGGCCTTGACCGACTGCAATATCTCTGGGCGGCGGCCGACCTCATCGAGCACCTCACCGAAAAAACTTCCGAGCGCGCTGTGCGAACGCAAATCGCTCTGCGAGCTATCAAGGCTTAGCCGCGCAAGAGCGTCTTCCTCCGGAAAAACTGAACGAAGATGCTCTGCCAGAGTTTTATGGTGGACGACAAGACCAAAGATACGAAATCCACCCGGAGTGATCAGTTCAAAAGGCTTATTCCCGCGTCGAATGGTGATGGTGCCTTCGTCGACGCGCCGAGCATCAATCCGGAAAGATCCAGCCTTGGGAGCAGGAATCCCGAACCACCAGCTATGAGAAAGGACAAGACAGGACTGGCGCAAACTGAGATTGGTGGTCTCGCGAAAGAGATGAATTCCGCTGAAGCAGGACCCCACAATCTCTCCCCGAAAACTGCCGACAGAGAGCTGATCGTAAAGCTGTGACCAGCCTTGTAGATTATCTGCGTGTGTGTTGGGATCGTCGGAGACGTAGCAATACCTCGGCGGACCCGAGGGCGCCCGCACGAGACAGGGCGGGGTTGGTTGCGCAGATTCCACGACTCGGACGATACCACAAGCAATTTAAGACTCCATCAAAGAAATGTGCACTTGCCTCATTCCTGTAGCAAAATCCTAACTGCATCTGCCGATTTTTGATAACCGCAAACGGATGCGCGTGAGCATAATGTGGCTTGGGAGAGATTTTGGACGATAGCAACCCTCATCTAAAAGCCACCCTGAATACCTGGCAGCTCTGGGGAATCGCTGTCGGCCTCGTCATCTCCGGAGAGTACTTTGGCTGGAGCTACGGCTGGGCAACGGCGGGAACGCTTGGATTCCTGGTTACGACCATCTGGGTCGCGACCATGTATACGGCATTCATCTTCAGCTTCACGGAGCTGACAACAGCGATTCCCAGCGCGGGCGGTCCGTTCGCGTATGCCGAGCGGGCATTTGGAGAATTCGGAGGATACATCGCGGGCGCTGCGACTCTGATCGAGTTCGTCTTTGCTCCTCCGGCGATCGCGCTTGCCATCGGCGCTTATCTTCATGTGCAGTTCCCCTCGGTAGCTCCGAAAGAAGCGGCCGTGCTGGCGTATCTCGTCTTTATGACGATCAATATTCTCGGCGTGCGAATCGCAGCGAGCTTTGAGCTGGTGATTACGATCCTGGCAATCATCGAGTTGCTGATTTTTATGGCTGTTGTAGCTCCGGGATTTAGGTTTTCAAACTTCATCGCGCACGGATGGGCAGGACACAATCACTTCCACCCCGGCGCATTTCATGGCATGTTTGCGGCTGTACCATTTGCGATATGGTTCTTTCTTGCGATTGAGGGAGTAGCCATGGCTGCTGAAGAGGCGAAACGCCCCACTCATTCCATTCCCATCGCTTACATCGCGGGCATCAGTACCCTGCTGGCGCTCGCCATTGGCGTGATGCTCTTCGCAGGCGGTGTCGGCGACTGGAGCCTGCTGGCCAACATCAACGATCCTCTGCCGCAGGCGATGAAAATCATCGTTGGTCCATCCAGCGGATGGCTGCACATGCTGGTATGGCTTGGTCTTTTTGGACTCATCGCATCACTGCACGGAATTATCTTCGGATACTCGCGGCAGATCTTTGCGTTGGCTCGTGGAGGCTATCTGCCCGAGGTCTTCAGCAGGATTCATCCGCGGCTGCAGACGCCGTGGATTGCGATTCTTGCAGGAGGAGTCGTGGGCATCGCCGCAATCTATAGCGATTCGCTGATTACGATTGGAGGGCAGCCTTTGACGGCAAACATCGTCACGATGTCGGTGCTCGGCGCACTGGTGATGTATGCCGTCAGCATGCTGGCGCTGTTCCGCCTGCGTAAGACGGAACCCGCCATGGCGCGGCCTTTCCGGGCACGCCTTTATCCTTTCGCTCCGTTGTGGACACTGATTGGCGTCGCTATCTGCCTGGCGAGCATTATTTATTACAACCGCACCATCACATTGATCTTCTGCGCTCTACTCTGCATCGGATATCTTGTCGTTCACCTGACGCGAAGGAGAGTGCGAGCCTAAGGATGCACGATGGCGTTTGCCCATACCATTAGCGGAACTACGTACCGGTTCAAGGACCTCAAAGACCTTCTGGCCAAGGCAACCCCCGCCCGCAGCGGAGACGATCTTGCCGGCGTGGCTGCATCATCGGAGATCGAGCGAGCCGCAGCGAAGTTCGCCCTCGCCGATCTTCCGCTGAAATACTTTCTTCAGGAAGCTGTGATCCCGTATGAAACCGATGAAATCACACGTCTGATTGTCGATCTCCATGACAGCACCGCGTTCGCACCTGTCGCACATCTTACGGTTGGACAGCTTCGTGAGTGGATCCTTGAGCAGGCCGATAGCGATGTGCTTCGCTCCGTGGGCAGAGGATTGACGCCGGAGATGGCCGCAGCGGTCTCGAAGCTGATGCGAAATCAGGATCTGATCCTGGCTTCGACTCGCATGCACGTGGTGACCCGTTTTCGTTCCACCATCGGCCTGCCCGGAACGATGGCCGTACGGTTGCAGCCGAATCATCCCACCGACGATCCGAAAGGCATCCTGGCCTCGGTCATTGACGGCATTATGTATGGCTGCGGCGATGCGGTGATTGGTATCAATCCGGCAAGCGACAACACCGCGTCGGCTATTACGCTGCTGAATCTACTCGATGATTTCCGTGTCAGGCTGAACGCCCCCGTGCAGAGCTGTGTGCTGACGCATATTACACATACGCTCGAAGCGATACGGCAAAACGCTCCGGTGGATCTCGTCTTCCAATCCATCGCCGGCACCGAAAGAGCGAATACAAGTTTCGGAGTATCCCTCCGCTTGTTACGTGAGGCTCACGAAGCAGCGCTCTCCCTGCGGCGTGGCACTCTTGGCAACAACTGCATGTACTTTGAAACGGGACAGGGCAGTGCTCTATCGGCGGGAGCCAACTTCGGCGTGGATCAGCAGACTTGTGAGGCTCGCGCTTATGCAGTCGCCCGGGCCTTTGATCCCCTGCTGGTCAATACGGTTGTCGGCTTCATCGGCCCCGAGTATCTCTTCGACAGCAAGCAGATCATCCGCGCCGGACTCGAAGACCACTTCTGCGGCAAGCTGCTGGGACTGCCGATGGGATGCGACATTTGTTACACCAACCATGCCGAAGCAGACCAGGACGACATGGACACTCTCCTGACGCTGCTCGCAGTAGCGGGCGTAAACTTCATCATCGGAGTTCCGGGAGCCGATGACATCATGCTCAATTATCAGAGCACCTCCTTTCACGATGCGCTGTATGTACGCAGCGTGATGGGTCTGAAGCGGGCACCTGAGTTCGAAGAATGGCTCAGGACAATGCAGATCGTTGATAACGAGGGACGATTTACGCTGACTCGCGCTTCGCTGGAACGATTACTACCCGCCGGGGCCTTCGATTCTCCGCATGAAGAACAAACTGACAAAAATTGAGCCATGGAGCAGACTGACGGAGTGGACGCCCGCGCGAATCGCTCTGGGGCGAGCTGGCGTCAGCACTCCAACCTCGGCGATGCTCGAGTTCAACAGCGATCACGCTTTGGCCCGCCATGCCATCTATGCGTCCATGCCGGTGGCTCGCATGGAAGAGGAGCTTGCCGGCAAGGGGCTGGCGACGATCTCGGTTACTAGCCGGGTTCATGATCGTTCGGAGTATCTGCGGAGGCCCGACCTGGGCCGCCTGCTCACATCGCAATCGGCAAGAGCGCTTCATCGCTCCGAGGCCGCACCGCCGCAGACACTGAGCATCGTTGTCGCCGACGGGCTTTCGGCGCTTGCGCCTGTCATGCATGCTCCACCACTGATCGATGCTTTGCGTAAGGGGCTGAACGGCTGGTCGCTGGATGCGATTGTGCTCGCGACGGGAGCAAGAGTTGCACTGGGCGATGAGATTGGAGCGATTCGAGGAGCGGAGGCCGTGGTGGTGCTGATTGGCGAGCGTCCCGGGCTGAAGTCGCCTGACAGTCTTGGGGCCTATCTAACCTATCGTCCACGCCCTGGACGGATGGATTCCGAGCGTAACTGCATCTCGAATATTCGCCCTGCAGGGTTGAGCTACATGCAGGCAGCCTTCCGGCTCCTCTATCTATTGCATCAATCCCGCCTGTTGGGAGCAAGCGGAGTGGTCCTTAAGGATGAGAGCGATCGCGTCGCTCTCCCTCCTATAGAAACCTCGGATACCGAAGAGAGCTGCTAAATCGGTTCCAATTACTGAATTGAAAAAGAATTCCTCTGGGTGTGCTATACAACGTGTTCAGCCAGGTAGTGCTGGATCTTCTGGAAGTCTTCTTCAGGAAGCCGGAAGGTCGCAGCGGGAATAATGCCCTCGACCTGCTTTGCGTTGCGGCCGCCAACGATCGCTCCTGTGACGGCAGAGTGATGCAGTACCCACGCAATGGCAACCACACCGGCGGTGACGCCATGCCGTTTGCCAATCTCACCGATAAAATCCGCGACCGCAAGATTGCGTGAAAGCAGCGGCTCCTGGTAGTTCTTCGCACGACGGCGAAAGTCGTCCTGCGGGAAGTTGGCCACGCGTTCTTTGGTCATCGCTCCCGTCAGCATTCCGGAGTGCATGGGAGCATAGCTGATCGTGCCGATATTGTTCTTCGCGCAAAATGGCAGAACCTCATCCACAACGGCGCGATTCAGCATGGAGAACGGAGGCTGGTTGGAGGTAATGGGAGCAATTTTGATCGCGCGCTCCATTTGGCTGACGCTGAAGTTCGACACGCCGATCCAGCGGACCTTGCCCTCTTTCTTCAGATCTGCCATCACACCCCACGCCTCTTCGATCTCTTCGTCCGGCTTGGGCCAGTGCATCTGGTAAAGATCGATGGTCTCGACCTGCAGGCGGCGAAGGCTGTCTTCCAGCTCGCGTCGAATCTGCTTAAGATCGTTGAGCACTTCTTTCTTCTCGTCCCAGACCAGACCGCATTTGGTAAATACGTAGGGCTTGTGCGAGGCCGACTTCAGTGCTCGAGCCACAACCTCTTCGGAGTGCCCAAGTCCGTAAACTGCCGCCGTGTCAATCCAATTGATGCCAAGATCAAGCGCCTTGTGGATCGCAGCGATCGAGTCGTTATCGTCCTGCGGGCCCCACGAAAACGCCCAGTCTCCGCCGCCGATAGCCCATGCCCCGAAGCCGATGGGGGTAATCTCCAGATCCGAGTTTCCAAGTCTCTTCTTATCCATATCACTCCTATACACCTTTGCGATGAAATTCCATAAGCTGCTGTGATGTTGACCGGACAGGTCCGGCCATCGAATGCGTTACTTCCATTCCTTCGGCCCAGTCCCTGAAAGATCGCGGTCGAGATAGGTGGCCGCACTGATGAGGGCCAGGTGCGTCAGCGCCTGCGGGAAGTTGCCAAGGTGCTGTGCGCTGCTTCCTAACTCCTCGGAGTAGAGCCCAAGGTGATTCGCATAGCCCAGCATTTTTTCGAACAGCAACTGTGCTCTTGCTGTTTCGTGAGAGCGAGCAAGCGCCTCGATAAACCAGAAGCAGCAGGCGGTAAAGCTGCCCTCATCTCCTTTCAGGCCGTCGAAGCCTTCGACATATTTGTAGCGGTAGACGAAGGTGTCGACGGTAAGCTCCTGGTCGATCCTCTTGAGAGTCGACAGCCATTTGGGGTCCGTGGGGCTGATGAATCGCATCATCGGCATCAGCAGAATGGCAGCGTCTACTACCTTCGCGCCCTTGTACTGGACAAAGGACTGCAGCTCTTCATCCCAGAAGTTGGTATGGATGTCGTTCGCGATCTCGTCGCGCGTCTCTTCCATCCACCCGAAAGGGCCTGTCAGCGAGCGTTTCGCTCCCAGGCGAACGGCGCGATCGAAGGCCACCCAGCACATCAGCCTGGAATGCAGAAAATGTTTGCGACCGCCGCGCACCTCCCAGATGCCATCGTCCGGCTGGTTCCAGTTGCTAGCCAGCCATCGCAGCATGCGCTTGACGTTTTCCCAGTCCTCGATGCTCAACCCGTCGCCGTACTTGGCGGCGAGATACACCGAGTCCAGAAACTCGCCATAGATGTCGAGCTGCAGTTGCTGCCACGCGGCATTTCCAATTCTCACCGGGCGTGAATCTTCATAGCCTCGCAGATTATCCAGTGTCGTCTCAGGAGTCTCATGAGTTCCGTCGATGCGATACAGCACCTGCAGCGGTCCCTGGGGTGAGTCATAGTTCAGCCGATCGTGAATCCAGCGCTGAAACTGTGCCGCCTCCTCCTGGAAGCCGAGCCGCATCATCGCATACAAGACGAAAGAAGAGTCTCGAAGCCAAGTATAACGATAATCCCAGTTGCGCGAACCTCCGATACTTTCAGGAAGCGCAAACGTCGGGGCTGCCACGATGGAGCCATAATCACGGTCGATCAGCAGCTTCAGCAGGAGACCTGAACGGTTGACCATCTCACGCCATCTGCCCTTGTAGTTCGACTGACCAATCCAGTTCCGCCAGTAGTCTGAGGTCTTCTGAAATTCCTCTTCCAACCCCTCCGGTGAGAGATCCTTGCGAGCGTCGGCAGCGTCTTCACTGAAGACGAACCATGCAACGTCGCCAGCTTTGAGCCGGAAGGATTGAGCCACGTCATCGCCGTCCAGCTGGAGCTTGAGTGTCGACTGCAGCACAAAAGGCGGTTGATCATCGTCATGCAGAAAGAGGACTGCATTTCCGTCATGCTTCGCTGTGTGCGGGACTCTTCCATAATCGAATCGCGGCCGGCATTGCAGGTTGAACTCCACGTCTCCGTGAATGACGGCGACGCGCCGCACAATACGTCCAACATCGTCGCCGTTCAAAACAGGCATGAAATCTGTGATCTCTGCAATACCTGCTCCCGATAAAAACCGGGTAAGCAGAACATTCGTATCCGGAAGATAGAGCTGTTTGGTGCCGCTATCCTTCAGGTTTGCCTGAATGCAGAAATAGCCGCCCTTCTGCGGATCAAGCAGCGCTGCAAACACCGTCGGAGAATCGAAGCGTGGGAAGCAGAAAAAATCGATTGCGCCTGTCATGCTGACAAGCGCGAGCGTACGCAGGTTTCCGATAACGCCGTAGTTTTCAATCGGCAGAAAGTCTGACATCGTCTCCTAATCCTGTCGGGCTCGTCTTATCGCCTGACCTGCCCAGTAATAAGCTCGCTTGGGATAAGCTTCCCCACACAAAGGTATTACAACTTTGGGACCGTGGTCTCTTTACTGCTGATTTTGTTAGGTTTACATGCATGCATCCTCAGCAGCAACCATCGCCAAACTCACGAATCCTGGCGACCATCACGGCCCTCCCCTGGTTGATCATCTGGATAGCGGCACTCATTACCTTGCTTGGAAGGCGCGTCTCGGACATTCCCTTTGAGTATCCGCTGGCACTTACCCTGACCATCGCATCTCCTTTTGTCGCCTGGTATTTCTTTCGAAGGTGAGATGATGGTTGGCATGCGATCGCTGCTTCGCCTTCCCTATCTTGCCATTCTGTTCGTCTTCTCTCTTCCCATGGCATCCGCCCAGACATCCTCGGACGCATCGTCCATCATGACCGCCGTCGAAGCATCGCACGATGCGCCGTTGACGACCGATCCCTCCGCATCCTTCTGGCAGAACACGCAACCGGTCTTCATCACCGGAGATACTTTCGGGAACCCTGTGCCATCGCATCGCACTGAGGTGCGCTCTCGCTGGACCAAAGACAGTTTGTATCTTCTCTACATTGCTCCCTATGAGCAGTTAAACCTCAAGCCTTCGCCCAGTACGACCACGGAGACCTTTCAGCTTTGGAACTGGGACGTCGCCGAGGCTTTCATCGGATCGGACTTCAACAATATCAAGCTCTATAAGGAGTTTGAACTCTCACCCCAGGGCGAGTGGGTCGATCTCGATATTAATCTGGACAAAATGGGAGATAAGAATGCCTGGAAGTGGAACTCCGGCTTTCAGGTCAGCGCGCGCATCGATCGTGAACATAGAATCTGGTACGGCGCAATGCGGATTCCCTTCTCTTCCATCAACTCGCAGGCAACTGCCAAAGAGGGACAAAAGTTCCGGATCAACCTCTTTCGCTGCCAGGGGCCTGAAGCGACGCGTCATTATCTTTCCTGGCAGCCAAGCATGAGCAAAACATTCCATGTGCCGGAGCACTTCGGAACGTTAGTTCTCGGCGGACCGGTGTCTGATTCACGCTAGAGCGTATCCACCACTTATGGCGCATTGGCCTGGGAGAATCGCCAAGCCATTTTCTTTTCAATGCCTTTCGGAGGTGTCAGAGGAATGCCAGGAGTGCACGTTCAGAACCGCCAAATCAGGATAATTTTGACAGAAAGCTAGAAGTTGAACGCTAGTCCTGCCTGAATCATGCGCGGCGACTGCGCCAGAAACAGCATACGGCCATCGCGTGACAACACAGGCCTGTATCCCTGCTCCAGAAGATTGGTGATGTCGACCGTAGCTTCAAGACCATCTGGCAGCACTCTGCCGACGCGCACAGGCTGGCGGATCAGGAAACTCAAGTAAGCCTGATCGCTGAAGGCGGCATAGGAGTTGACTGCGGTGACCATCGCCTCCGGCTGATACCGGTACGAGGCTCGAACCTGTGTTCCGCTGTGAATGACACGACCCTTTAGGGCGACGGTGGCAGTCTGCGCCGCGCGCGGCCTCAACTCCGTCGAAACCATGTCCAGCCGCACAGGATCCTTACCCGCAGGAGCTGCCAGGGCGCCACCCGTGCTGTACTCCACGGCAACCCACAGTCCGGGGGTGATCGGCTCGGTCATCAACAGGCTGACTCCCTGAGAGCCGTATCCCGCTCCCATTGTCCTGAAGGTGTCGGTTGCCGTATCGGCGAGAATGCCGCCAGCCGCTACAGGCGCCAGATCCGCAACACCAATCGCGCCGCCGCCTGCGAGCATTGATTTCCGGATATTGTCCTTATAGTAGGAGACCTGAATCAGGCCCCGACCTGCCTTCCGTCCCAGCGTAAACTCCTGGTGCAGGCCGCTGGCCATACGCATCCGGCCCTGCTCCATCACGCCTACGGGAAGCTCCAGTTCCACTGTATCCAGTCCGGCGAACGACTGCAGATCCCGCGAGGTTGCCATCCGGTAGCCTGCGGTCCACCCTGCTGCAGGATGCGCCGTTACCCGCAGAAAAGGCCGCGATGCGATGCCGTACCCCGCCCCGCGCAGGACATAGACCGTTCCACCCACTTCAAGATCGACGGAATCTCCGAGCGTGGTCTTCTGGGCCGAAGCCAGCTGCATTGCGTCAAAGCCTGATGCCCCCGCGGCGCCGATCATCTCCGGGTGTGACTGATAGCTCGCCACCAGGCGGCTGGAGCCCGCCAGTCCAAAGCGGCGCTGATATCCGGCCTGCAGCGAAGTTGAGGGAGCCCGCAGAGCGGGATCGGTGCGAGTCCCGATATCGGCCCGGATCTCGATATCGGATCCATCGGGCATCGAACGATCTACCTGGAAGACGTTGTGAACGCCGCCTGTGCCGAAGCCACCATCTCCGGACTGCACCCCCGCCCTCGCCTTGTCTGCAGGCTTTTTATTTTCGGACGCACTCGACGACAGCATCACCACATCGCCGTTCTCATCGAAGACACGCAGAATCGGCTTGTTGGCGACAGAACGGAGCGTCCAGGTCCAGTCATCTCGAGGCTCGTCGGCCTTGCGGCGTTCGGCAGGCAGCCACGCGGCAGCGTCGAAGATGGCGTTCATCGTCAGGTTGACGATGGCACGCGCTCCTGGAGTGAGCTGAAGATTTCCATGCAACGCCGGGACGAACAATGCTGCCGAGGCTCGAACCTCATAGTGGCCGGGAAGAAGATTTGCGATCAGATAACGACCGTGAAGATCGGTGTAGGCGGTTCCCACCGGTGCGGCGTTCGGCCCTACCACCTGCACCAGTGCTCCCATCTGGGCCACACCCTGGGCGTTGCGCACGATGCCGGAGACCGCTGCAGGTGCAGCAGCCCATCCAGGCATGGATACTGTCATGACGACAGCAGCCAGTATCGCGATCTTCAATCCGGTACGTTCCACAGTCTTGGCACCTGGGCGTCTACGACTGCTCCCAAAAACCGAAGCCCCCGAACCTGCGGGGCCGTCATTCCAAGGTTGCGCTATGGACCGGTTACGCCAGTTCTTATCCACGTAAGCCGTGTCGCCTCCTGCCTGCGCACCTCATCAGGGTCTAAGACCAAGACACCTCAATCTACAACAAACGGCGCAGATTCTGCGATCTGCTGCTTCGAAATTCCATCGTCAACCTTGATGGTGATCTCGTATTTGCCGGGCTCCAGGCTTGCCAGCGGCATCGACCGCTCCAGGGTCACCTGGTCCGCATTAGGATTCGTCTTCGAGGTAAGCTCCTCGGTATTCAGCAGCACCTGCTTGGTCGCCACATTTGTTACCTGATACTCGATCTTGGCGCCGTTGTGCTTGCTCTTTTCATCGATTCCGAGGTTATACACCTGCATCCAGAAGTTCAAGTTCTGGTTGCGATGGAACGTTACCGGCTGGCTGCCACCCGACGACACGCGCGGGCGAATCCGTGTGTTCCCGATCACGAAGTTGCCTGCTCCGATATCTTTCGAAGGAACCCGCTCCATCTGGTCGGCAAGAATCAGAGACGAAGCTGCGAGACGATCATCATCGTATTTGGGAACGTTGATGCTGCGCTGCCACCGTCCGATGTGATCGGGGTTGTTCACGTCCTTGATGACAATATCGACCTTGTACAGCCCAGGACGCAGAGGAATTGACTTCCAGTAAACCGAGGCATTGTTCTGCGTCTTGCCCAGAAGCTCGCTCGGAACCTGCACCTGTACCGTGTCTTCAAAGGGCTGGATGACGCGATGATTGAGGTTGGAGACCCTGCCCAGGATATTAACCGTGCCCGTCGCTACGCCGTCCTTGTTCTGGAAAGTGATGTCCTTGTTGCGAATCTGCAGAGTAATCGGCACCAGGATGGTGTCGTTGGTCACCTTCACATAGTCCGTACGCACATCGAAGAGGAACGGGGGTCCGGTCAGAATCTTCGAGCTGACCATGTACTGCTCCAGGTCCTTGAACTTGATCTCAGGAGCGGCCATCAGCTTGGCGTACTGGTTCAGACGGTCGAACTGCTTGCTCTGGTTCATCGTCGACATCGGCCCGGTTCCAAGCTGCTCCAGGCCGCCGCCGGAGAAGCGGTCCTTCTTCTCGGCCATGCCCATCTGCTCATAAAGTGTCGCACCGGCCCCCGGCACGTACTTCAGCGCATCCTTCTCCGAGCGGTCGATGGTCATGTGATAGTCGCCGCACATGCAGGTATCGACGAACTCAATATCTATATTGTCTCCAATGCCCTGCAGATAGCGATAGTGCCACGTCTCGAACGGATAGGTCGAAGTATTGCCTCCGCCTTCATCCATCGGACGCTGATAGTTTCCGCCACTCGGATGCGAATCGATCGAGTCCGGTTTGCCGTAGGCAATATAGATATGGCCCCGATCCGTCTTCCACCCCGGCTTACCGGCGGCGAAGTGTTCATTCGCGTAGGCGATACGGCGATAGTGCTCGTCGCGGTACTCATTGTCAGGAGAATCGGGGTTGGGATTGCGGCGGAGCCAGAACTGCTCAATAAACTGGTCGCGCTCCTCGTCGTTCGAGAGACTCTTAAAAGCCTGCATCTCCTGGTCGGTGATGATCCAGCGAACGTCCTCGTCCAGCCACTTCTTATAGACGCCCTTCAACTCCTGCCTCAGCGCCTTCTGCTGTGCGAACTTCTCTTTGTCGCTCAGACGCCGCTTCAACGGATCGGGTTTCTCCTCAACCGAAGTTCCCTGCTTTACGTCTCCCTGCGTGCTCTGCGCTCGTGCCGGCAGAATCCAGGCTCCGCAAAGAGCCAGTGAGAAGAAGGCCGTTCCACAAACCAAGTGCCGCGAGGTTTTCATAGTGCTGCGATTGCTCCTGATACCAGCCAATATTGTAGTGCGGGTTACATGCCGGTTACAAGCTGTAGAACCACGCTTGAGGCCCCTGATATCATCAGGTTCCGCCTGGGACTTTTCTTTTTGGACGCTGCGTAAATCGTTCTGGCTCATTTGATACACAAAAAGCATCGCCAGAGCCCGGCAGCATCCGGAAGAAAAGTTCGGGAACGCGAGAGGGCCGAGCCTCGTATTTGTATAGCAGAGCATAAAATCCCACAAGCGCAGTCCGGATGGCCCGGAGAAAGACGCAGAGAAAAATCCCGATGAGTATCAAAAAGATCGCCTTGATTGCGGTAGGAGTCCTGATCCTCGCAGGAGTCATCGCCGGCGTTATTCGCCACAAGCAGAATTCCATCACCAAGGTAGCCACCGGCCACGTCGTGCGCCAGGACATCGTATCCATCGTCAATGGAACTGGCCAGATCAAGCCAAAGACCTACGTCAATGTGGGCGCCACCGCCTTCGGTCGAATTACGCATCTCTACGTCAAAGAAGGCGACCACGTAAAGAGGGGCCAGCTCGTCGCTACGGTCGAGAGCGAGCAGCCGGCCTCCGCCGTCCAGGCCCAGACCGCGACGATTGCAGCGTCGAAGACGGATGTACAGTCCTACATCGCTGCCGAGCGCACTGCCGAAGCCAACGTGGCCCAGGCCAAGGCTGATCTTGAGCAGAAGCGTTTTGACTACGAACGCGCTCGGGCGCTCTACGAGGACAAGCTGATCGCCAAGCAGGACTATGACGCCAAGAAGGCTGCCTTCGACGTATCTGAAGCGACGCTGCAACAACGCCAGGCCTCCGTCGCCCAGGCAAAGGCGCAGACTGCCTCGGCCCATGGGCACGTCGAGCAAGCCGTTGCTACCCTGCGCGGCAATACCTACTCGCTGGGGCTTACACAGAGCAGGGCACCCTTCGATGCCCTTGTGACCAACGTCCCCGTCCGCGAAGGAGAGACCGTCGTCGTCGGCATCCAGAACGCCGAAGGCTCCACCCTGATGACCCTCGCCGATATGTCGGTCATCACCGCCGAAGTCAAGGTCGACGAGACCGATATCGTCAATGTGGCTCTGAACCAGCCAGTCAATGTCACCGTGGATGCCCTTCCCGGCCGCGTCTTCAAAGGTCACGTCACTGAAGTTGGCGATCAGGCGCTGCTTCGCACCACCGGCCTAGCCACCAGTCAATCCACGACGGGAACTGAGGAAGCAAAGGATTTCAAGGTGGTCGTGACGCTCGATGAGATCTCCGACGACCTCAAGCCCGGTCTGTCCGCTACCGCAAAGATCACCACGGCGCATCGCTCCGATGTACTGACTATCCCCATCCAGGCGCTGGTGCAGCGTAATCCGGAGATGGAGAAGACCCTCGATCAGCATGACGGCAAGATGCCTGGAACCAGCGGAGTTGCTGCCAGCACCACCCCGCCCACAGCCAAGGGAGAGGCAATCACCGGCGTCTACGTGCTGCGGAACGACCGCAAGAAGCTTCGCGCTGTCTTCGTTCCCGTAAAGACAGGAGTTACCGGAGCCACGGATATCGAGGTATTGGGAGGACTGAAACAAGGAGACGAGATCGTTACCGGGCGCTACAAAACTCTTCGCACCCTCAAGAGCGGGACCACCGTCAAAAGAGACAACACGCCGGAGACCCCGGCTGAAGGCTCGTAAAGACCCTTTGGCCGGACGCATGGAGGCCCTTTCTTCAAAGGGAACCTCCCCGATGCCGCCGCCGTATAGTAACGAAAAGGTCTATCCTAGAAATCATCCAGGCCATTTCGTGTCGCTCACAGGCCTGGAGAAACAACCGGAGAATCGGATGGCTCTCGAAACCGCAGTCGACACTACCGTCAGCAACGCCGCCGGCCCGCATCCCGGAGACGTCATCGTCACCGATAATCTCTGGAAGACCTATGAGATGGGCGACCAGGAGGTCCACGCCCTCCGCGGCGTCAATCTTCGCATCCGGCACAACGAATACGTCGCCATTATGGGGCCGTCCGGCTCCGGCAAATCGACCCTGATGAACCTCATCGGCTGCCTGGATTCGCCTTCACAGGGCAAATACTGGCTGAACGGCCACGATGTCTCCGAGCTGAACGACGACGAGCTTGCCCGCATCCGCAACAAGGAGATCGGATTCGTCTTCCAGACCTTCAATCTGCTGGCCCGGGCGACCGCGCTCCACAACGTCGAGCTGCCCCTGATCTACAACGGCACCCCTGCGGCGGAGCGCGACCAGCGCGCCAAGGCAGCTCTCGATAGCGTAGGTCTGGGCACACGTATGCTACACAAGCCCAACGAGCTCTCCGGCGGCCAGCGTCAACGTGTTGCCATCGCTCGCGCTCTCATCAACAATCCGTCGATCATCCTTGCTGACGAGCCCACTGGAAATCTGGACTCCAAGACCGGCGACGAAATCATGGCGCTCTTCGACGAACTTCACGCCCGCGGCAACACCATCGTCCTGGTCACACATGAGCCCGACATCGCAGAGTTCGCTCACAGGGTCGTCACCATCCGCGACGGCGTTATCGCCAGCGACCAGGCGTCCGGGCGAATCCGCACCTAAGCTCTCTTTGGCGATAGAGCGGATGCCATCAGATAGGTCATTCGTTCTAGCCCGTTCGATAGTGGCGGTATGAATTTCAGACCATTCCGTGGGCTGAAATAACTGGTAATCAACTCCTTACAGCACCCCCTGTTACTCCTCCAGTACCAGCATCCCCGGTTGGACCTTCTGTGCCGTCTAATATGGAGCTATGGGACTCCTGTTCGGTCGCCTTCGAGCCGCCGTTGTTGGAATCATTGTCGTTCTTTTCTGCTGCCGAATTTCCTTAGGGCAGGCAGGTCGGTTTGATCTTACCGGACCGCGCATCGATGTGCGCGTTACTCGGGGAGACAAGACCCTGCCGATCGCCTCCGTTCCCAACCTGCAGCCAGGCGATAAGCTGTGGCTGTTTGCCGATCTTCCCAGAACTCAGTCCGTCCATTACCTGCTGGTGGCTGTCTTTCTGCGAGGAACGACCAATCCCCCTCCAGACAAGTGGTTCCACAAGATCCAGACATGGGACAAGAAGGTTCGGGAAGAGGGAGTGACCATCACCGTCCCAAACGAGGCCCAGCAGGCCATCCTGTTCCTGGCTCCGGAGACCGGCGGGGACTTCTCAACCCTCAAATCCGCCGTTAAGGGCCGGCCGGGGATCTTTGTCCGTGCCTCGCAGGATCTGACGGAAGCGGGCTTTGAGCAGGCCCGCATCGAGAAATATCTCGCAGCGATCAAAACGGTCGATCCAGGAGATCCCAAAGCGCTCAAGGAACACTCCGAGCTGCTGGCCCGGACCCTGAATCTGCATCCCAACCAGGATTGTTTCAACAAACCCATGGATCAGCAGTATGCCTGTCTGACCCAGACGGGAACCCAGACGCTGCTGAATGACGGACATGGAGAGAACGTCGTCTCCATGCTCTCGCGCAGTGACACCTCGGCCCTGATCGGCGCTGCAGCCAATACCAGTATCGCAGGTGGAGGCCTCTATTCGGCCTACGTGGGCGCCGTCGTGGATCTGGTCCGTCTCACCAGTAACCTCCATACGGCGCAATACCAGTACATTCCGGCGATTGCCTTTCCCCAGGTCGAGGCCCTGAATCTTCGCCTGAATACGGCGCCTTCGTTCCATAATCCGAAGTCGGTTATTGTCATCGGTCTGCCTTCCATCCAGAAGGCGATTCCTCCGCCCCTTCGCGCCTCGGACGCTCAATTTGTTACCTGCATGTTGAAGCCTGGAGTCACTCTTCCGGTCGAAGGTGCGCCGCTGGTCTTCTCTACAGCCTTTGCGCACGACATGGTTCTCCATATCAATGGCGCCCCAAGAGCCGACATCCCCCTAAGTCCTGACCCTTTTAAGGGAGGACTTGTCCTGCGTCCGGAGGAAAGCCGCACGCATATTCCGCTACCGAATGAACGCTTCGGCAAGGGCGACGACCAGGTAAAGAAGGATAGTTCGCCATCTGGAAATGAGCCGAAGCCACCGACCGATCCCGATGCCCCCAAAACCGACGTGACCGGAACCATCACCGGATACTGGGGCTTTGATCCATTCACGGGCCCGACGCTTCCTCTCCAGGACGTTGCCGGAAAGGACTGGAAGCTGGCTACTGATTCCGTCCTGATCGCCGGACGTGAGAACCATCTCACCCTCAGCTCCACCGGGACGGCATGCATCGACAACATTACTTTTGAGCGCTCCTCCGGCCGCGTAGGAGAGGCGCAGTGGAAGCGTTCGGACAAACCGAACGTCGTCGATGTGACCCTTTCGCTCAAATCCGTCGATCCGGGGAATATCCACCTGGATGTGCATCAGTATGGTGAGACGCCTGTGGCTGCCGTTACGGCCCAGACCTTCTCGGAGCCTGCGCGCATCTTTGCGATTACGCTGCATGCGGGTGACTCGGCAGCAACGCTCCAGGGGACGAGTCTCAACCAGGTGCGTCAGGTCGAAGTCAACAATCTGAACTTTACCCCCATCGGAGAGCCGGCTATCGCTCCCGGACAGACGGGGGCAAGCCAGCGTACAGAGAACCTGACCGTCTCCCTTCCCGAGTCTTCCCAGGGGCCAGACCTGCACCCTGGCGACCATTTGACGGCACACGTCGCGCTCCGTGATGGCCGTACGCTCAGCCACGTCGTCACTGTGGATTCCCCCCGTCCCTCAGTAACCTTGCTGAACCGGGCTATCTCGAAACAGGGCGTCTCGCCGATCCGTTTGGCCAATCCTGACGATCTCCCCGTCGATGAGAAAATCACCTTCTCGCTGCACTCCGCCTCACCGTTCCCACGCAACGGGAAGATTGAGATCGCGAACGCCGATGAGAGCCTTCGGTCGGACCTGACCATCTCTTCGGGGTTGATCCTTCAGAACGCTCATACGCTGCTCGGCAGCTTCGATCCCCTGAAGACCTTCGGCACCTCCGCTTATGGCCCCATACGACTGCGGCCCATCGGTCCTGAGGGCACCGCAGGCGACTGGATCTCGCTTGCCAATCTTGTCCGCCTGCCTCGCCTGCAGGAGATTCACTGCCCGAGCGATCCGGCTGCTCTCTGCACGATGTCGGGGTCCGATCTTTATCTGGTCGATTCCATCTCCAATGACGTCAGCTTTGCTAACCCAGTCCAGGTGCCTGAAGGCTTCGTGGGGAATACTCTGTCCGTTCCCCGCCCCCCGAAGAGCGGCTTCTACCTCAAACTCAAGGATGAACCGGATTCGGAAAATATGGTCGTAATGCCGGTGCAGATTCAACGGGCGCCACAACCACCACAGCCCGTTGCTGCTCCTCCGCCTGCAACTTCCCCGACGGCTCCTGCCGAACCACCTTCATCGACCTCTGCGCCCGATAGCCATGAGCCTGCGCCCCCTGGAACAGCTCCAGATACCGCGGCGCCCGCAACTCCACCGCCCTCCACCCCCCAGCCTGCTCGTAAGGCCCGTTGACAAATCCTCGGTCGGTGGCCGTAGGCAGTATCAAGAGGGCTGATGCAGTAAGTTGCTTATAGTCTGCGAAGTACAGTCGTAAAATCGCGACGAAGGATTCACATGGTTTTCTAGAATAAGTGCAGAGACTTGAAAGGGGATCCCTGCGGGACCCCTTTCATAAATTACCGCATGTTACGTCATTTCAAGGCTTTGTATGGCAAAAGCCAAACATAAGTCTTATCTGTGAAGACTTTGTGCAATAAGCCAGGAATGCCTACCCTTTGACGTCGACGGAGCTGGCCGCTCGCTCTCGCACCTTGCTGTGCTTCACACTGTAAGTGAAGTACACCACCAGACCGATCACCAGCCACACGATCAGGCGGACCCAGTTCAGCCAGCCCAGCTTGACCATCAGGTAGCCATTGGCAAGAATTCCCATGGCCGGGATGAACGGTACCCATGGCGTGCGGAAGGGACGTGGACGGTCCGGCTCGGTTCTGCGTAGCACGATGATTGACATGCATACGATCACGAAGGCCAGCAGCGTACCGATGTTCACCATCTTGCCGATATCGTCGATTGGAGTTACAGCCCCGACGACGCCGGCAAGGGTGCCTACCAGGAAGGTGTTCCTGAACGGCGTGCGAAAGCGCGGATGAACTTCGGCGAAGAACTTCTTCGGCAGCAGGCCGTCACTGGCCATCGCGTAGAGCACACGCGTCTGGCCCAGCAGCATCACCAGCATCACCGAGGTAAGACCCGCCAGCGCGCCGACGATAATGATGTTCGAAGCCCCGATTAGCTCGCGGTCCAGAAAGGCCCGCGCCAGCGGCGCCTCGATATTGACGGACTGCCATGGCACCATGCCTGTGAGCACGGCCGCGACACCGATGTAAAGCACCGTACAGATCACGAGTGAAGCGATCATGCCGATCGGCAGGTCGCGCTGCGGGTTCTTCGCTTCCTGAGCCGTCGTCGAAACCGCGTCGAAGCCGATGTAGGCAAAAAAGATGTAGGCCGCTGCGGCTCCGATGCCACTCATTCCGAACGGAGCGAACTCATGCCAGTTGGCGCCCCAGTTGCCAGGGTGAACATACTTCGCGCCCAGACCGATGACAAACAGCACCACGGCGACCTTCAACACCACGATGGTCGAATTGAACTTCGCCGACTCCTTGATGCCGATAGCGAGCACGGTCGTAATGATGAGCGCGATGACAAGGGCCGGAAGATTGATCCCGATCTCATGGCCAAACAGGACGGGTGCGCCCAGAACCTGGTGGGCCCGCGTGACCATCTCGGCTGTCGGCGCGGCGACAATGTCGCTCATCTGCTTGATGTAATCCTGCGTTCCGGGGGCCAGCGCCGGGAAGTTCGTTGCCATGACCTGACGGGCCACCTCTTCCATCGCCTTGCGCAGGCCGGTCCAGTGATCGTAGGCCAGCCACAAGGGAAACTTCAGGTTGAATACGTCCAACAGCTCTACGAAGTTGTTGGACCAGCCGGAACTGACGGTACTAGCTCCCATAGCGTATTCCAGCGTCAAGTCCCAGCCGATGATCCAGGCGATCAGCTCTCCCAGGGTAGCGTAGGCATAGGTGTAGGCTGAGCCGGCCAACGGAATCATGGCCGCGAACTCCGCATAGCAGAGTCCGGCAAACCCGCAGCCCAGGCCTGAGAGTACGAACGAAAGCATCAACCCCGGGCCAGCGTAATGGGCTCCGAGCCCCGCCATGACAAAGATGCCTGCGCCAATCACCGCACCCACGCCGAGCGCAGTCAGTTGAAACGGTCCAAGCACACGTTCCAGCGTCTGTTCGCCCTCGGCCTCAGCCTCGGCAAGCAGCAGGTCCATCGGTTTTCTGATAAACAACTTCGACATTCGTCCTATGGTTCTCCTTCTCTACGTCCCGGTGGTTCTCAATTCGGCAGCCTCCGCCTCCAACGCGGCACTCCGCCGGCTCCATACCAGATATACCGGAACACCCAGGAGAACGATGATCAACCCCGGCCAGGTATATTGGGGTTTGTAACGCAATAGTACAAGACAAATCCAGGCTGCCATGACGATATAAAGACCCGGCAGCAGGGGATAGCCGATGGCGCGATACGGACGTTGCGCCTCCGGCCGGGTCCGCCGAAGCACAAACAGCCCCGCTATCGTCAGGATATAGAAGATAAGCACCGCAAAGATCACATAATCGAGGAGCTGGGAGTAGCTTCCTGACAGACAGAGCAGGCACGTCCAGATGCATTGCACCCACAGCGAATTGACCGGGGTCTTCGACCGCTCGCTCAGCTTGCCGACCGACTTGAAGAAGAGTCCGTCTCGGCTCATGGCGTAGTAGACGCGAGCGCCGGCCAGCAGCATCCCATTGGCGCAGCCGAAGGTGGAGACGAGAATTGCCAGCCCCATCAGTCTGGCTCCGTAGCCTGTAAATGCGCGCTCCATCACGGCAGTAGCGACGCGATCTTCCGTCGCGAACTGAATTCCCCGCCCTGCAATGGTTGTCGCGTGCGGATCGCCCACAAGAGGAAGCACACTCAGAAAGACGAAGTTGCACAGCACGTAGAGCAGCAGGACCACGCCTGTACCGATGGCGAGCGAAAGTGGAAGATTGCGCTTCGGGTTGCGAATCTCGCCCGCAGTAAAGGTGACGTTGTTCCATGCATCGGCACTGAAGAGCGAGCCCACCTGAACGATCGCCAGGATGGTCAGAATGCCGACATAGTCTGTCCCACCGAGTTGCGAGGCATGCAGAGAGTGCCAGCCTGCGCCAGCCCAGAAGTTATGCCAGCCCGCGCCAAAATTGGCAGCCAAGGCAGCGGGATCCCGCACGACCAGGCCAACCAGAACCATAGCCGCCAGCGCAAGAACCTTGGCCGAGGTAAAGAGGTTCTGTACAGCCGCACCCATTTTGACGCCGAAGGTATTAAGGAGCGTCAGCAGAATGATCACGACGATGGCTGCAAGGTTGGCAGTATTCAGACCGATGTCCATATTGCCGAGAACCATCGGGCCCACATGCCATGCAGGAACATGCCCGATGTGCCAGAGCCAGTGACTTGTATTGACGGAGGGAAAGAAGACTCCAAGGAACTTGCCGAAGGCCACTCCGACGGCAGCGATGGTACCCGTCTGAATGACGAGAAAGAGCGTCCAGCCGTAGAGAAATCCCCACAGCGGTCCCAGAGATTCGCGCAGGTAGATGTACTGGCCGCCTGCTTTGGGCATCATCGCCGCAAGCTCTCCGTAGCTGAGAGCGCCGATGATGGTCATCACTGCGGTCACCAGCCACGCACCAATCAGTAGCGCGGGAGAGCCAAGGAGGCGTGACATATCGGCCGGCACAATAAAGATGCCCGATCCGATCATGGAACCCATCACGATCGCAGTCGCAGAGAATAACCCCATCCCCTGCACGAACTGGGGCTGAGTCGCGGAGGTCACGTCAGCTTGCCTGGAAGAATTCTTCACGTTGCAGTCTTTTCTATCCCAAATGGCGGAGAAAGTCTTCCAGCAACTTAGTCTCCGGAAGAAAAGCAGATTCCTCCACTCCGTTACGCTCCGGTCGGAATGACACTCTCAAGAAAGCGGATATTCCACGACCACTTTGACGACATGCACTGAGCTTCGATGTCATCTATTCGCGAAATTAGAGGAACTGTCAGGCGGTGGACTTCGGCATTGCGCGTATAAAGGTCTCGACCCACTGCGCTGCGGTAGCTCCAGGATGGAAGAAAGCACCGATGATTGCAACACTATCCGCGCCCGCCTCAATAACACTGCCCGCACTGTCGGCTGTGATTCCCCCTATTGCCACCAACGGCTTGGAGGTTAGAGCGCGTGCCTGCCGGACTCCTTCGAGCCCAACGACAGGATCAGGATTTCGCTTGGTTGAGGTGGAGAAGACAGGACCGATGGCGATGTAATCGGCGCCAGCGGCATCCGCTTCTATGACCTGCCGGGTGGAGTGCGTGGAGCAGCCGACGATACCGTGCGGGAGTGCAAGCCGAGCCTCTGCAATGGCTGCATCGGTCTGGCCGACGTGGACGGCACGCCATCCGGCAAGACGCGCCAACTCCGGGGAATCATTCATGACCAGAGTGACGTCTGCTCCCTGGAAGATTCCTGAGATTGCGCGGGAGTTCCGCAGAATCTGTTCCGACGAACCGGTCTTGTCGCGATACTGAAGGAGGGTGACGCCGGCGTCTCGAAGTTCCTCCACAAAGGAACGTAGATCGATACCTCTAGCCGCCAGCATCTCGGAATCTACGATGGGGTAAAGACGTGGAACTCTCAGGAATCCCAAGGGATCTTTCTTCTGCCGCACCTCAAGCCTTCACGTCGTTCTGGCGCTCCAGAAACCGTTCCATAAACTTCGTATCGAACTTACCGGCGCGAAACTCCTCATCGGCGAAGATACGCTGATGCAGCGGGATGGTCGTGTGGATTCCCTGCACGACGAACTGGCTCAAGGCACGCTGCATCTTGTTCATGGCCTCCTCGCGATCCTTACCGTGGCAGATGAGCTTGGCGATCATGGAGTCATAGTACGGAGGGACGACACCCTCGGCGTATTGCGCGGTATCAACGCGAACGCCATTGCCGCCCGGCACGTTGAAGGCTGTGATCTTGCCCGCACTGGGGGTGAACTTCTCAGGATGCTCCGCATTGATGCGGCACTCGATCGCATGGCCGCGAATCTCGACCGGGCCGGGAACGATGGCGTTGAGCTTTTCACCGGCTGCGATACGAAGCTGCGCCTTCACCAGATCAATCCCGGTCACCATCTCGGTGACGCAATGCTCCACCTGGATACGGGTGTTCATCTCAATGAAGTAGATCTTGCCATCCTCGTCCATCAGGAATTCGATCGTGCCTGCATTCCAGTAGCCGATACTTTCGAGAGACTTCTTGATGGTCTTGCCCAGCTCCTCGCGGAGCTTCGGGGTGATCTGCAGACTTGGCGCCTCCTCGATGAGCTTCTGATGGCGACGCTGAATGGAGCACTCACGCTCGCCCAGGCTCATTACGTTGCCGTGCTCATCGGCCAGCACCTGGAATTCGATGTGGCGCGGACGCTCGATGAACTTCTCCATGTAGAGATCGCCATTGCCGAACGCAGCAGCAGCTTCCGTGGATGCCTGGTTATATAGCCCGGGTAGTTCCTCGGGGCTGCGGCAGATGCGCATGCCGCGTCCTCCGCCACCTGCGACGGCCTTGAGGATGACGGGGTAACCGACGCTCTTCGCCCACTCCAATGCCTCGCCCTCGCTGGCGATGATGCCATCGGAGCCGGGAAGAATGGGGACCTTGGCTTTCTTCATCGTCTGGCGCGCCGTAGACTTCTCGCCCATCATGCGCGTGACCTCGGGGGGAGGCCCGATGAACTTGATGTTCGAGGCGCGGCATACCTCGGCGAAGTTGGCATTTTCGCTCAACAGGCCATAACCCGGGTGGATTGCGTCCACATCGGTGATCTCAGCGGCCGAGATGACCGCAGGCACATTCAGATAGCTTTCCGCCGAACGCGGAGGTCCGATGCAGATAGCCTCATCGGCAAACTTTACGTGCAGCGAATTTCTATCGGCCTCGCTGTAAACCGCAACCGTGCGGATCCCAAGCTCCTTGCACGCGCTGATGACGCGCAGTGCGATCTCCCCACGATTTGCAATCAGTACCTTCCGAAACATAAACCCCGATGCCTTCCGTCAAAGTCAGGATCGTCCATCCCTTTACACGAGACAAACGCAACGAAAAAATTACCGCGGCCGAATCTCAAAGAGCGGCTGTCCGTACTCTACGGGTTGACCGCTGTTGGCGATCCTGCGAACGACCTCGCCGGCAATATCGGACTCGATCTCGTTCATCAGCTTCATCGCTTCGACGATGCAGAGCACCTGTCCGGCCTCGACCTGATCGCCAATCTGAACGAACGAAGGCGCGCCGGGGGCGGGTGACTCGTAGAAGGTTCCGACGATCGGCGACTTGACCTCGTGCAGCTTCTCTGCCGGAGCAGAGGTATCCGGTGCAGCGCCAAGGCTGGCAGGATGGGCTGTAGCTGCCGGAGAGGCAGGAACAGAACCAGGGGCCGATGAAACCAGCCGGCTCAACTGTGCCAGGTCGAAAGCTCCCGAGGCCGCTGCCGGCGCCGGCTCACCCGCAAACTTGATCCGCACCTTCAGATCGGGCTGCTCCATGTCGAACTCGGCGATCTCGTTGGCCTTGAGAAACTCCACCAGCTCGCGAAGCTCCTGCATCTTTGTTCCGTCCATCGTCACTCCTGTGCCTGTTGCGGCACTTCTGGTTATTTTTTACAGCTCGATCCAGGCTTTCACGCTTGGCGTCAGGATCTCGTGCCCTTCTGACGTTACCAGGACCATATCCTCAATTCTGAGGCCGAACTTTCCGGGCATATAAACCCCCGGCTCAATCGTAATTACCATTCCGGGCTCAAGCTTCTGCGTCTGCTTTGCAGCCAGCCTGGGCAGTTCGTGAATCTCCAATCCTACGCCGTGGCCCGTGGAATGGGTGAACCACCGGTCGAGTCCAGCGCGGCGAAGCACGCTTCGTGCGGCTTCGTCGATCTCGCCCGCAGAGACCCCGGGAGCGACCGCAGCGACCGCTGCCTCCTGCGCCTCCAGAACCGCATCATACACGTCTCTCTCCTCGGGCTGCGCCTTGCCGAGATGCACGGTGCGCGTCATGTCGCTCATATAGCCATCCAGCACAACACCGAAGTCGAGCGTTACGAAGCCACGACGGGGCAGCTTTGCCGTGCTTGCCCGACCGTGCGGCATGGCACTGCGCGGTCCGCTGGCTACAATCGTTTCAAAGGACATGGCCTCGGCGCCGGCCTGACGCGCGCGGTATTCGAGGGTGGCGGCGACATCGATCTCCGTCAGGCCGGGCCGGAGATACTCCAGCATTCCGTCGAAGAGACTGCATCCCAGCTTCGCAGCCTGCCGAAGCTTCTGGATCTCATCTTCATCCTTGACCTGCCGCAGAGTCGCCACCGGAGCATCCGATGCGACAAAGAGTCTGCGCCGCACCTTGGCTGGAATTGCCTTACGCATGCCTTCCAGTGCAGCGACCGTTGTGATCGAGGCATCGAAGCCGCAGGAAGCAACCCCGGAGTCAGCAACCCACTCGCACGCCGCCGTGACGGCGGATTTCTTTTCAATGACAACCTTGGTTCCACCCGCCTCTTCCTTTGCCTGCTGGATATAGCGGCCATCCGTAAACAGGACCGACTTACCTCCAGTGAGGACCAGGGCTGCATTGGAGCCGGTGAAGCCGCAGAGATAGCGCACATCCGGCAGATGCGTGATGAGCAGAGCATCCAGCCCGGAACGTTTCATCCACTGGCTCGCTGCTCTCTTTCGCGCCTTATAGTTCATCCTTTTGATTCTACTCAACGAATGCACTTCGAGCGTAGTAACTCTGGTTCCCGAACCGTTATCATGGGCTTATGTCCGTTTCGCCGGAGGGCACCTCGCGGTCTCGCATCTCACGCCGTCATTTCATTCTTGGTTCCGGCGTAGCTGCCGCGGGGCTGGCTCTGTACTCCGGAGAGATCGCGCGTCACGATCTCGATATCGTCAACACAACCATCAGGATTGCGAATCTCCCCTCGGCATTTTATGGCTTCCGCGTCGCACAGATCTCGGACATTCATCTGGATGAATTCACCGAACCGTTCTTTCTGGAGCATGCCGTCCATCGCGTCAATCAACTGGCTCCCGACCTTGTACTGGTCACCGGAGACTTTGTCACCCGCGGATCGCTGACCTTTCTCGACAGCCGTCACGCAGCGTACCGCTGCGCAGAGATCCTCAGTACATTGAAGGCTCCTCAGGTCTACACCATTCTGGGGAATCACGATGTCGGGGTCAGTGCTCCGCTGGTGATCGGAGCACTACGGTCCCAGAAGATTCCCGTGCTGGTAAATGAACATGTCCCGATCGAACGGGCAGGAGCACGGCTGTGGCTCTGCGGAACGGATGATGCCGGGACAAGCCATCCTGACCTCGACCTGACGATTCCGGACAGGCCGGATGGCCCCGTTTTATTGATGGTGCATGAGCCGGACTATGTGGATACGGTCCTGCAGCACCCGAAGGGCAAGCTGGCCGACCTGATGCTGTCTGGACACTCGCACGGCGGACAGGTGCGAATTCCCTTCTACGGCCCGCTGATCCTTCCGCCAATGGGACAGAAGTATGTCATGGGGCACTTCACATTCGGCTCTTTACAGCTGTATGTAAACCGCGGGCTGGGAGCAGTCGGCCTTCCCTTCCGGTTCGATTGCCCGCCGGAGCTCACCATCCATACGCTGCAAACTGCATAGCAACTCTGGATGAAGTCGCTCTATGCACTTGTGCGGCGAAAGCAGTCTGGGGCGTGATCATCAACTATGCCGGTTGCCTGCAGCCACGCATAGACGATCACCGGCCCGACAAACTTGAATCCCTTCTTCCGCAGTTCCTTTGAGATGCGTTCCGAGAGATCCGTTTTCGCTGGCACCTTTCCGGTCGTATTGCGAATGGGCTTACCGCCAGCCATGCTCCACACCCAGGTCGACAGATCCTCACCCCGCTCCTTCATGCTCAGATAGACCTTTGCCCCGTTGATCGTAGCTTCGATCTTTGTCCGCGAACGGATAATGCCAGCATCGTTCAGAAGCCGGCTGACGTCCTTCTCGCCCATCCGGGCGACTCTCACAGGGTCGAAGTTATAGAAGGCCTTGCGGAATCCTTCCCGCTTTCGCAGGACGGTCAGCCAGGACAGACCGGCCTGAAAGCCGTCCAGCATCAGCTTCTCCCAGAGCGCCCGGCTGTCATATTCGGGTACTCCCCACTCCTCATCGTGATAGGTGGATAACAGCGGATCACTTTGAGCCCAGCTGCAGCGAACGATCTCTTCCATGACAGAGATAGATTCACGGCTAGAGACAAAGGGTGCAGAAGGTCTTCAGCGGGCGCGACCTGCAGGCTTCTTTTGTTTAGGAGAAACATTGGCAGGTGCAGATGGCTTGGCGCCGCTCTTTTCGTCCATCCAGGCATCGAGCAGCGATTTTTTGAACCGCCACCGGTTACCAAGCTTGAACGCGGGGATAAATCCTTCCGACGCATAGCGATAAAGGCTATCTCCGCTGATGCCGAGATACTCCGATGCCTGCCGGATGTCCATCACCTCACGCGCTGCCGTCTGTGCCTGTGCCATCGGTCGAGACCTCCCCTAAAATCTGGAAAACGGGCGAAATACCAGGGAAACATGCCGTAAACCCGGCACATTCTTTGTATTCCCTTTCTTTCGCCCGTTCAATGGATTTCTAAGAGGAAAGACCTCAAGTTGCTGATAACTGATCGTTAAACAGCCCCAACAGGGGGCTGAAGGCTCCGCATAACCTCCAGCAGATCCTCGCCGACCGTGCGCGTCTTGGCGATGGCGTCTGCCAGCGGAATATCAGATATCTGGGTTCCCTTGAGGACGACCAGGCGCCCGAACTTGCCCTGATGGACCAGGTCGATGGCCGCCACACCATAACGGGTCGCCAGCATGCGATCGTAGGCCGTAGGAGTACCACCGCGCTGCGTGTGCCCAAGGTTCACGCTACGTGTTTCGTACTTCGTGCGCTTCTCAATCTCCTCTGCGAGCGCCTGTGCGACTCCACTGAGGCGGGCATGACCGAAGGCATCGAGGGAGGTGTCGTGGGTTGACTGCCCGCCCGCAGGCAGATGAGCGCCCTCGGCCACGACGACGATGGAGAACTTCTTGCCGTGGTCGTGACGGTACTTCAGAAGCCGGCATACCTCGTCGAGGTCGATCGGCAGCTCGGGAACAAGAATGGCGTCTGCCCCACCAGCGATTCCCGAAGTAATGGCAATCCATCCGGCGTCACGCCCCATCACCTCAACGACGAGTACGCGATTGTGCGACTCGGCAGTGGAGTGCAGGCGATCGATGGCTTCGGTCGCGATGCTGACCGCGGTATCGAAGCCAAAGCACTGATCGGTGCCGCTGAGATCGTTGTCAATCGTCTTGGGAACACCGACGCACTTTACGCCGCGCTCACTGAGAGCCAGGGAGATGGACTGGGTATCATCGCCCCCGAGCGCAATCAGGGCATCCAGCTTGTTCTTCTCAATCGTCTCCAGGCACTTTTCAAAGCCTCCCGGAATCTTCTTCACATTGGTTCGCGACGAGCGAAGGATGGTTCCACCTCTGTGCAGGATTCCTGAGGTCGTCTCAAGATTGAGAGGCATGGTCGTATTTTCGATCACACCGCGCCATCCCTCCATGAATCCTACAAACTCGTCACCGTGATGCAGAATTCCCTTCCGTACAGCACCACGAATTACAGCGTTCAGGCCTGGGCAGTCACCCCCGCCCGTCAACATTCCAACACGCATCGATTCTCCTTTTGTACGACGGGAGAATGATACCGCAGCCTTAACGCCACCATTGTGAGGACAGCGGTGTCCTTCCGACAACCTCAGTCGGCATGCCAGGTGCAGGAATCCAGAGGGGAATCTGTTTCTCTGCTGCAATCTCGCAGAGCCGCTCAATGGGCTGCTTCCATCCGTGCAAAGCAAGATCGAAAAGGCCCCAGTGGATCGGCATCAGCAGGCCATTGCCGCCAAGAGCTTCGAACGCCTGGACCGCTCCTGCGGGGCCAAGATGTATGTCACTCCACAGCTCGTGGAAGGCTCCGATCTCGAGCATCGTCAAGTCGAACGGACCGTACTCGGCTCCAATTTCTGCAAATCCGGACCACCAGCCGGAGTCTGCACCGAAATAGACGTTACGGCCAGCTCCTTTCAGGACAAAGGATGACCACAACGTCTCGCAGCGGTTGAAGAGGCTTCGTCCTGAGAAGTGCCGCGAGGGCAACGCAATGATTTCCATCGAGGCGTCCCCACATCGCTCCGTCCAATCGAGCTCCGTGATGCGCCGGCGCTTGACGCCGTACTCCTCAAGGATGGCTCCAACACCCAGGGACGTGACCCACTCGGTCTCGCGCATCGTATTCAGGCATGCCAGCTTTCGGATCGTCGATTCTCCCAAATGATCGTAGTGGTCATGAGAAATGAGAACGACATCGAGTTTCGGAAGCTGATCGAGCTTTAGTGGAGCGGGAAAGAATCGACGCGGACCGGCCCATCGGAAAGGAGAGGCTCTTTGATCCCATACGGGGTCGAGCAGAATGCGTTTGCCGTCGATCTCCACCAAGGTGGAAGAGTGCCCCATCCACGTGATCCGGAGACCACTTGCCGGGGGGCTGGAATAGATAGCGGGATCAGTATGAAACGGTCCCGGCGGAGTTCGAGGATACTTTTCTTCCTTGTTTATGAAATACAGTGGAAGCGCCTTCCGCATCGTCTCCCAGCCACCAACCGTCGTTGGCAGCGGATTCATAAAACGTCTTCTCTGCTGTACGGCACGCCGAAGAAGCGTGCCTGACCGTTCCGCCTCCGTGGCTTCAATGGATTCCATCGGTCACCTCCGCGATCAAGGAAGATAGTAGAACGGATTCGGCAGCTTTACGCTTGTCTCTCCACGCGCTTCGCCGTTCAGGTCGCTCCACTGATCGCCCATGTTCAATACGATGCGGTAGCCTGCATCTACGATCTTTTGTCGTTCCCGGCTCTTATAGGCCACGGTAGTCATCTGCTTCTGCGCTCCCTTCCGTAGCGCCAGCCCCTTCCATCCTTTGAATCCGGCAAGCTCCAGGTTGTGAGCCGTAGCCTCTCGCAACTCATCCCATCGACCCGTGATGAAGAAGACATCGACTCCTTCGCTACGCGCCTTGTTGAATAGTCGCAGTGTTCCCGAGATGGGCGCAGCCGCCTCGGGCGTTGTCATCCAGTGGTTCATCTGTGTGAGAAAGAAACCGTAGTCCTCGCGCCTCAACTCGCAAAAGCCGGACAGCGATGTCTCATCTATATCGAGCACAGCAGCGAGTCTCTCGTTGGGCTTTCTGGAAGCGACCGCGCGATCAAGCACTGCCTCGGCGCGGCGGGTCTGCGCCTCCAGATCGGCCCAGTAGCAGCCATCATCGCCCACACACTCTGCATAGTCGGCAAGGCGGTAACGCTCCACGCCGAAATTGGGAACGGGCTCAGCAGAGACGAGCACGCTGGAATCTGCGGCCGCCTTCTCTGCTGTTTCGCGAATCTGTTGCGCTGTTGGCCGATGGGCAGGCGTAAGAGTTACAGGCCTGCCACCGGGTTCTACAGGACAAGCGGGCGGTCCCGGAGGCCCTTGTGCCAGCATCATCTGCGTCAGCAGAGCCATTGCAAGAAAACCGGGCCTGGTCCTCATTGAATCGCCTCCACCACGATGATTCTCCTGTACGGCATGGTGCGGAAGAGGTTATCGTCGCTTCTGTTCTCCGTCTTCATCATGGCTATGCCCGGGAGGTCGCCTCATCCGCGTAAAACTCCTCAATCTGCTTTGCATACTTCTTCTCAATCACGCGGCGTTTCAACTTCAGGCTAGGAGTCAGCTCGTCCGTCTCTACGCTCCACTCGTCTGGAACGACGCATACGCGTTTGATGCTCTCGAAGTGGGCCAGACCTTGATTGACACGACCCACGATCTCTTCATAGGCCTTGACGACCTTTGGGTCTTTGGCCAGTGATTCCATGTCATCGACAGTTACCCCTTGTCCGCTGGCCCAGCTTTTGAGAGCGGCAACGTTCGGTGAGATCAATACGCAGGCAAATTTATGCTTGTCGCCCACCATGGCTGCATTGCCCACCAGCGTGTTGGCCTTCAGCTTGTTCTCGATGGGCTGGGGTGCGATCAGCTTGCCTCCGCTGGTCTTTAGCAGCTCTTTCTTACGATCGGTGATTGAGAGAAATCCCTCGGCATCCTGGTTTCCAATATCTCCTGTCCTGAACCAGCCATCCGCCGTAAAGGCCTCACGCGTCTGATCGGCCTTGTTCCAATAGCCGACAAAGACAGACGGTCCTTTCACCTCGAGCTCTCCGTCTTCAGCGAACCTGCACTGTACGTTTTCGAGCGATCTACCAACCGTGCTGATCTTGTTAGCGTCGGGATAGTTCAATGCGATTACAGGCGAGGTCTCCGTGAGTCCGTAGCCTTCGAGGATGGAGATGCCGGCATCGGCGAACCACCCTCCCGTGTCGATCCCGAGCGGAGCTCCACCTGCGATAAAGATCCGCGTGCGACCGCCAAAGGCCTCGGCAATCTTGCTGAAGACGAGCTTGTGGGCCAGCTTCCATGCAAGTCCTCCCGGCCTTCTGTCGGTGATAATCTCCGCCCTGTGCTGCTTGCCCACGGCAAAAGCCCACTGGAAGATCCTGTGCTTCAACGGGGATGCGGCAGACTTCGCCTCGACGGCCTGGCGAATCTTCTCATAGACGCGTGGTACGGCGACGAAGATGGTAGGACGCACGATCTTCATCGCCTCCGCAAGCTGCTCGAACTTCACGCAGTAGGCAAGCTTCGTGCCATGGCACAGCAGAGCGTAGTCCAGGTGGCGCGCTGTTACGTGCGACAGCGGCAGGAAGGAGATGCTGACATCCTCTTCCCCCAGTCCAAGCGGGCCGGTGGAATAATTCAGATTGCTCGCAAGGTTTCCGTGGGTCAACATGACTCCCTTGGGTTCGCCCGTCGTGCCCGAGGTATAGATGATGGTTGCCAGGTCCTCTGGCTGGACGTTCTGCAGCATGGCGTCGAAGGCGGCATCCCTCTGCTGCCTTCCGGCAGCATCCTTCATCAGCTCGGAGAAGGCCGTCGCTCCTTCGTAGCTTCCGGGGTCCATCACCACCACATGCTCAAGGTCGGGCAGTTCCCCCGCCTCGCAGATCTTCTGAAACTGCTCCTGGGTTGAGACGAAGATCGCCCGGGCTCCTGAATCGCGAAGCATGTAGCCGATCTGATCCGGTGTAAGCGTGGGATACAGAGGAATATCAACCGCTCCAATGGCGAGTACCGCGAAATCGACCACAGGCCACTCCCATCGGTTTTCGCACAGCAGGGCCACGCGATCTCCCTTTCCAATCCCCCAGGTCATGAGGGCATCGGCCAAAGAACGGACACGGCCATACAACTGGTCCGATGTGATGGAGGACCACTGCGTGGGTGACTCCTGCGCCATCATCACGACACGATCGCCGCGCCCCGTGGCCCGGACCAGAACATCATTCAACGTTTGCAGATCAAACATATGTATCGAACCATCCTGTCCTGTTATGCCCGATTCCCTGTCTGGCGGCGCGGGGTATCGAAAGATAGAAGCTCATCATGACACGCTCCCAGACTGTGCCACTCTATCCTCGCGAGCGGATATTCCATGCAGTAACACATCGATGACCTGGCGGGCGGTTGCCCTGGCATCGTACGTACGCCCGGTAAAGACTGCGGAACTCAAGAGCTCATCGATTGCTCCGAACATGCAATGCGCCACAACGCCATCGGAGATGTCCTGCCGGAAGATCTTCTGCTCCTGCCCTTGACGAATCACCTCGCGCACCATCTGGATATACCGCACGAGATGATGATGGGAGAACCGGGCGAGAAACTGCGCGCTCTGGCGCATCTCCGTCTGCATCAGGATCGTCATGCTGCGATTGATGCTGTGACTCTCCAGGTGCACCTGGGCAATGTACTCCAGTTGCTCGCGGGGATCAGACAGCATCCGGAATCGCTCCTCCACCCGGTTGAAAAAAATACCGAAGGTGCTGTCGATCGCCGTGCGCAGAACGTCGTCCTTGCTCTTGAAGTAGAGATAAATGGTTCCGTCCGCCACTCCAGCTCGCTTGGCGATGGCGCTGACGGGCGAGTTGAAATACCCCCGCTCGGCGATTATCTCAACCGCAGCGTCGAGAATGCGCTGGTACTTATCGCTGCCGGGTCCGGTTGCAGTGGTGGTCGCCCTCCCCGCCTCAGCCACGCCAGCCCTCCGTCTCTCTGCCAAACTGTTCAGTGTCGCTCGTCCCACAAGATTCCAGTTCTCGTCACTCTAAAGAAACTGATTCCGGTTGCCAAGAATCAACTGCGACGCTCAAAGAACAACCCCCGGCACTGGCCGGGGGTGCTGTTGCTGTTATTCCTGAGTGAAGGATGTCCTAAGCCTGTGGCTTCGGGCTCAGACGAACGAACTTCTTCGAGCGGTCAGCCCACTCAAGCAGCAGCGTCTTTGCAAGGCCGCTGTCAGAGAGAGAGATGTGCTCTTCGATGAGCGTCTTCAGGTCATTCTGAGATTCGGCTTCCGCTGAATCAAATGGCTGAGGATCAATAAATTCCGGATGATACTTCATCTCAGACATGAAGGAGCCATCCTCATCCAGGACCCAGGCCAGGCCTCCGGTCATGCCTGCACCGAAGTTCATACCGGTCTTGCCGAGTACGACGACCGTTCCTCCTGTCATGTACTCGCAGCCGTGATCTCCCACACCCTCGACGACCGCCACGGCGCCCGAGTTCCTTACCCCGAAGCGCTCGCCTGCTCGTCCGGCAGCAAAGAGCTTGCCTGACGTGGCGCCATAGAGTGCAACGTTGCCCAGAATGACGTGCTGTCCGCTGTCCCTGGCGGCGAGGCCGCGAGGACGAATGACGATCTCGCCACCGGATAGGCCCTTGCCGACAAAATCGTTGGCCTGTCCGTCCAGGACCAGCTTCATTCCGTCGACTGCGAAAGCCCCGAAGGATTGCCCTGCAGTGCCATGAAGATCGAAGGTGACATCTGCGTGCAGATCGCCCTGGGAGCGGCGGAGCGAAAGTTCACCGGCAAGGCGCGAGCCGAGCGCGCGGTCGGAGTTTGCGATCTGCGACTCGATCACATAAGGCTTGCCGGCGTCCACAGCCTCGAGAGCGGGTGCTGTCCACTTCTCATCGATCGGCGGTTGCGGCAGAGGCTGATCGTTCCTGCCGCCCATCCAGCGGCGCGGACCTTCGGCAGCCTGCGCCAACATGGGAGCCAGATCGAGATTGCCATCAAACCTGACCTGCTCCAGCAGGTCTGAGCGGCCAATGGCTGCCTCGAGAGAGGGCAGACCATAACGGGCGAGCAGATGCCGCAGATCGCCGGAGAGTTCCTCGAAGAAGCGGACGATGTGCTCCGGCTTGCCGCGGAACTTTGCCCGCAGCTCCGGCTTCTGGGTTGCGATACCGGTCGGACACGTGTTCAGGTGACACTGACGGGCCATGTCGCAGCCCAGGGCTACCAGTACTGCCGTTCCAAAGGCGTATTCGTCTGCACCTAGCAGCGCCGCAACCAGGACGTCGCGAGCGGTCGCCAGACCACCGTCGGTGCGGAGGCGAACCCGTCCGCGCATACCGTTCTGCATCAGGACCTGTTGTGCCTCAGCCAGTCCGAGCTCCCAGGGGTTCCCGGCATACTTGATGCTCGACAGGGCAGCCGCGCCGGTTCCGCCGGTGTTTCCGGCAATGACCACGTAATCGGCGTATGCTTTGGCAACGCCAGCGGCGACCGTTCCCACACCACAGCCGGAGACCAGCTTGACGCCGACTGCGGCCTTCGGATTTACGCGCTTAAGGTCATAGATCAACTGAGCGAGGTCTTCGATGGAATAGATATCGTGATGCGGCGGCGGCGAAATAAGCGCGACACCCGGTTGCGCATGACGCAGCCGCGCGATAAGGCCGCTGACCTTGTGCGCGGGAAGCTGACCGCCCTCACCGGGCTTGGCTCCCTGCGCCACCTTGATTTCGATCTCTTCGGCATGGGCCAGGTACTCAGCAGTGACGCCGAAGCGGCCGGAGGCAATCTGTTTGATCTTGTTGTTCAGCGAGATGTGTACCGCAGGCGCCGCCAGAGGCTCGGCTACGGCGACGCTGCCCTGAGCATTCACAGCAGCACTGGAACCGCCGGTTCCGGGAAGATTGGAAACTCCCGCAGAGATCTCGCGGTATACGGCAGCATCCTCTCCACCCTCGCCTGTGTTCGACCGCGCTCCCAGCATGTTCATTCCCGCCGTGATCGTCTGGTGGGCTTCCGGGCTGAGAGAGCCGAGCGACATGGCGCTGGCGACAAAATGCTTGACGATGCTCGACGAGGCTTCGACCTCGTTGAGCTGGAGCTCAGGACCAGCCGGACGGATCTCCAGCAGATCGCGCAGGACCGCGGGGTCGCGCTCTACGACATCCTTGGTGTAGATGGCGAAGGCGGCAGAAGGATCGGTGGGTGGCGGAACATTACGCGCACTTCCGACAACGGATTGCAGAGCCTTGACCGTCGGCGGCTGCCAGGCGTGAGGTTCTGCCGTTTCGGCCTTGCGGAACCGAACCCAGCCATAGTCCGGCAGATCGGCCTGCACAGCTGAACCGTCGGCCGGGTGCCAGGTCTGCCTGATCTGGCGATCCAGTTCGGCGAATCCGATTCCTGAGATAGGAGCCGGCGTATTGGGGAAGCACCGCTCCACGACACTGGAGTGAAGCCCGAGAATGTCGAATTGACGGGCGCTGCGGTAGCTGTCGACGACGGAGATTCCCATCTTCGACATGACTTTGGCCAGACCGGCATCAAGCGCCTTGAGCATCTTCTTCTCGGCGACATCGGGATCGGTGCCAGCCGGAGCCAGAGCGCGACCAGTCTCCAGGGCAAGCCACGGACAGACAGCTCCCGCGCCATAGCCGATCAGCACGGCGACATGATGGATGTCGCGGGCGTCTCCGGCCTCGACCGCGATGCCGGTCAGGGTACGGAGTCCTGCAGCGACGAGGGCCTGATGGACTGCACCGGTAGCCATAGCCATGGGAACCGGCAGCGTCTGCGTGGTTGCAGCACGATCCGTCAGAAGCAGCAGACGGGCACCGTTGCGCACCAGGTCAATGGCATGGTTTGAAAGCTGGTCGAGCGCCTGCAGGAGCGTCATGCCGGGAGCAAAGACGCAGGACAGCTCGGCAAAATTAAGCTCCGAGGAATGCGGATACTCTCCAGAGCGAAGGGCCTGCACCTGGCCGAGCGACAGGAAAGGCGAGGAGAGCGACAGACCCGGCAGTGGCGAGTTCTTATCCAGCAGATGCGGCCAGGGGCCCAGACGGGTATGCAGCGATACAACGCAGGCTTCACGCAGCGGATCGATGGCAGGATTGGTGACCTGCGCGAAGCGCTGGCGGAAATACGCATACACCGGACGAGGCGTGCGGGCCAGAAAGGCCAGCGGCGTGTCGTCGCCCATCGACCAGACGGCATCCTTGCCATCGGCTGCCATCGGCTGCAGGATCATCCTGACGTCTTCGCGGGTATAGCCAAAACCCTTCTGGATAGCAGTCAGGGCAGCGGCCTCCGGAGTAGATACAGCCCTGGGGACGAGCGGAGCATCCTCAAGCAGCCTGGAGTAGCTTGGGTCGGCATCGAAGAGCGACAGGAGTTCCTCGTCTTCGTAGACCCTCTTCTTCTCGAGATCGACAACGAGCATCTGGCCGGGCCCCAGACGTCCGCTGTGCACCACTTCGTTGGGGTCAAGGTCTACCAGGCCGATCTCAGAACCAGCAACGACCAGACCGCCCTGGGTAATGGCAAAGCGACACGGACGCAGACCATTGCGGTCGAGGATCGCTCCAACCAGTCGTCCATTCGAGAACGCGATGGCTGCTGGGCCATCCCAAGGCTCGGTGCAGTCGGAGTTATAGCGAAGGAACGACGAGTTGCGTCCGGAAGCTGCCGCGGGCGGCATCACCATGCGCATGGCCTCGGCCAGCGTGCGGCCGTTCTGCGAGATCAGTTCAACGGCCTCGTCGAGACTGGTGGAATCTGTTCCGCCCTGCGTCAGGACAGGCTTGCACTCCACCGGAAGGGTTGAATCACGGGCAGCCATGCGGGCACGATTGCCCCAGACCGTGTTGATCTCTCCGTTATGACCGATAGTGCGGCCGGGCTGCGCGCGATGCCAGGTGGGAAGGGTGTTGGTAGCGTAACGCTGATGGAAGATGGCAAACGGTGTGACGAACTGGGGAGATGCAAGGTCGGGGTAGAACGAGGCCAGGTCGTGGCCCGTACACATTGCCTTATAGACGATGGTCTGGGTGGAGAGCGAACAGATATATCCATCGACATCGCCGTTCTCGTGCGAACGCTCGAACTGCTTTCTGGCGAGGTAAAGGCGGCGCTCCATCGTCGACGGATCGCCCTGATCGCCATCTGCAACGAATATCTGGCGGATCTTTGGCATGGTCGAGAGCGCCATCTCGCCCAGGTATTCGGTACGAACTGGAACATCGCGCCAACACAAGACCTTAAAGTCGTGCGATAGCAGAGCACGTTCAATAAGGGCCTCTGCTCGGGTCTCTTCCTTCGGGATGAAGACCATGCCAACACCGAGAAGAGCGTCGGAGGCGAGGGAAAGTCCTTCGGTCTGAATCAGGAAGTCCCTCGGAATCGCGGAAAGCACGCCTACACCGTCGCTGCTCTTTCCATCGGCGGCGGTAGCGCCGCGATGCGCCAGACGCGCCAGCGCCGTAAGCGCCTGCGTCAGAATTCCATGGGACGCCGCGGCATCCACTGAGGCGACAAAGCCGACTCCGCAGGAGTCGTGGTCAAAACGTTCATCAATCAGAGACGGCGCCTGAGACGACCGTGACCTTTCCGATGATGGCCCAGGCGTAGAGGCGGAGACGAGGGGGCGAAACCTTTCCATAATTCACTATACGTCCGATGAAGGGCAATTTCACCGGATAACCTTTCCGTCAAGGTGGGGCCGATGTTCCTCGTGGAACATCGTTGTATAAATATACACTGGAATGTATATTTATACATAGCCAAGACTTTCTCTTTACACAAGTCCGGGCAGAAACGGCTCTGAAACGACGATGAAACAACAACGTCATACCGTAATTCGCGAGTTGCTGGCTAAGGGACCTATCGCCAGCCAGGACGAGCTACGGAGAAAACTTGCAGGGCGTAACTTCCATGTTACACAAGCAACGCTCTCTCGTGATATCCACGAGCTGAGATTGTCGAAGGGACCAGAGGGCTATTCGCTGGCAAATAACGGCGATCACGAGGAGGACTCTCTCCCCGGAATTCGCGAGGTACTTCAAAGCTTTGGACTTGAGGCCAGGCAGGCAGCAAACTTACTTGTAGTGATCACAACAACTGGCGGAGCCCAACCCATCGCTGCCGGAATGGACTATGAAGACTGGCCAGAGGTCGTCGGAACCATCGCCGGGGACGATACCGTATTGATTATCTGTCCGGACATGGAAAGGGCTACCCAACTCAGGAAGCGGATTGAGGATTACATTGGCTAATCTTGACACCATCGAAAAGACTGCAGCGACCGACACCGCGACAACATTCCAGAACGCCACCCTGTCGCGGCCTCCGAAGATTGCCATCGCTGGCGTAAGCGGATATGCAGGCGGCGAGCTTGCGCGCCTGTTGCTGCGCCATCCCGGCATGGAGGGTACGGCACCGATGTTTCTGGGCCGAGCCGGTGAATCCGGCGACGCAGTGAATACCCTGGAATCGCTCCACCCCAATCTCGTGGGCATCGGGACGGACGCGATTCACCCTATCCAGCCTTTCCATTGGGATCGCCTTGCAGATGCAGGGACTGAGATTCTCTTCCTTGCCCTGCCCCATGAGCAATCGCGGGAGTGGGCGCCGGAAGCAATTGCGCGCGGCATGCGGGTGATCGACCTCAGTGGAGCGTGGCGACTGCAGGATGAGCAGAATCGCGCAGTCTATAAGCTGCACGATGCCGACCCGGAGGCTGCGGCCAGGCTGCAGGAAGAGGCCGTATATGGCAATCCTGAGCTTTATCGCGATGCCATCCGTGCGGCGCGGCTGGTGGCCAATCCGGGATGCTACTCGACTTCTGCCATTCTCGCGCTGGCCCCACTGGTGAGGGCAGGCGTGGTCGATCTGGAGACGGGCATCATATGCGATGCGAAGTCGGGCGTCAGCGGAGCCGGAAAAGCGCCGACCGCGAAGACGCACTTTATGTATGCCGCAGATAATCTTTCGGCATATTCGGTCTTCGGCCATCGCCATACGGGTGAGTTGCTGGAGCAACTCTGTCTCAACCCGGAGCAGATTCAGTTCACTCCGCATCTTTTGCCTATTCCGCGGGGAATTCTTGCGACCATTTATCTGCGGCTGAAATCGCCCGCGAAGACGGAAGAGATCGAGAGCCTCTTTCGCGAGTTTTACAAAGGCAGTCCGCTGGTGCGTCTGCACGCAACACCACAGCTGCCGCAGATTCAGCACGTGGTTTCCACGAACTTCTGCGATCTGGGATTTGCGCTGGGGCCCGACGGGAAGCGTCTGATCGTTGTCTCCTGCCTGGACAATCTGCTGAAGGGCGCCGCCGGACAAGCGGTCCAGAACATGAACCTGATGTGCGGGTGGAAAGAAGAGGAGGGCTTACTGTGAGATTCGTCGTTAAGCTCGGTGGCGCGGGTCTCGAGAACCCGAAATTGCTGCACGCGGCGGGGAAAGCGATTGCCGAGCTGGTGGCCGATGGCAACCAGGTGGCGGTCGTGCATGGCGGCGGCGTGCAACTGACGCGCACGCTGGAGCAATTGGGAAAGAAGAGTCAATTTATCTCCGGCCTTCGTGTCACCGATGCGGAGACCAGGGATGCGGCGCTGATGGTGCTCGCCGGCCGGGTCAATAAATCGCTGGTCGCTTCCCTTGCCTCTCACGGCCAGGCTGCCGTAGGTCTCTCGGGTGGAGATGGACATGTTTTTCGCGCGCGCAAGAAGAAGACAGACCCCGACCTCGGCTTCGTCGGCGAGATTGCCTCGGCAGACGCACGCTGGCTGGAGGCCATTTGGACGATGGGCGCAGTTCCGGTGATCTCTTCGATCGCGCTCGGTTTCGATGGGGAGTACTACAATATCAATGCGGATGAGATGGCAGCAGCCTGCGCCATCTGCACGAAGGCTGACGCACTGGTCTTCCTGACCGATGTGCCGGGCGTAAAGGGGGCCGATGGCAGCGTGATGCGCTGGCTGACGCTGGGTGAGATTCCTGCTCTTCAGAAGCAGCAGGTCATTTTCGGGGGCATGTTGCCCAAACTGAACGCCTGCAAACAGGCGCTGTTGAATGGCGTTAAGCGGGTACGCATTCTGCCTGCGGAGGCGGCGGCATCGCTGCCCGATCTCTGCTCAACTCGAGTCAACGACGGAACGGAGGTCATGGTCGCATGAGCCTTGCATCAATTCAGGCTGCGGAGAGCAAGCTGCTGTTGAACACCTATGAGCGCAACCCCTATCTGTTCGTCTCAGGGAACGGAGTTTACCTGGAAGACGAGAACGGCGCCCAGTTTCTCGATCTGCTGAGCGGAATCGGCGTCTGCGCTCTCGGGTACGGCCATCCTGCGATCAACAAGGCAATTGCCGAGCAGAGTGCTCGCCTGCTGCACACCTCGAACCTGTTCTTCCACCAGGGCACGGCAGAGCTAGCTCTGCGCCTGACCGAGATGAGCGGTATGGACCGCGTCTTCTTCTGCAACAGCGGAACCGAGGCGTGGGAGGCCGCGCTGAAGCTGGCGCGCGCCTATGCGACCAAGGCTCGTGAAAACGGTAAAAAACTGGGCACGAAGTTTCTCGCGCTCGAACACAGCTTTCATGGCCGCACGATGGGCTCGGTAGCGACTACTCATAAAGATAAGTACCGCCTTCCGTTTGCTCCGGTGATGCCGGACGTCGAGTTCGTGCGATTTAACGACGTCGCCGATCTGAGGGCAAAGTTCTCTGATGAGGTCTGCGGGATCTGCCTGGAAGTCCTGCAGGGCGAGGGCGGAATCAATCCGGTCTCAAAGGAGTTCTTTGCCGCTGCGCGAGAGCTTTGCGACTCAACCGGAGCACTGCTTATCGCCGACGAGATTCAGAGCGGAGTTGGTCGAACCGGAAAGTGGTTCGCCTATCAGCACTATGGCATTCAGCCGGATGTGACCACGCTGGCCAAGCCGATTGCGGGAGGAGTCCCCATGGGCGCAATGCTGTGCGTCGAAAAGGCCGCTTCCGCCATTACGCCGGGGATGCATGGAACCACCTTCGGCGGCGGACCGCTGGCCTGCGCGGTTGCGACGGCCGTGATCGACACGATGCAGCGCGAGAACCTGCTGGCCCATATCGACGAGGTCGGCGGATTCTTCAAATCGCAACTCGAGGAGCTGAAGGCGAAGCACGACTGCGTAACGGATGTGCGCGGCCTGGGTCTGATGCTCGGTATCGAGCTGAATTCGGCAGAACTTGCGAAACGTGTGGCCGCGCAGATGATGGAGCGGCACATCATTATCAACCGGACGAGCGAAACCGTGCTCCGCTTTCTACCTCCCTACATTCTCGAGAAAAAACATGTCGAGCTGGCCATCGACGCACTCGACGAGATTCTGAAAGCGAACACGGAACTTGCCGGCGCTGTGCCGGCTGGAGAAAAGGTACATGGGTAGCAAAACCGTCATGATGAATTCGAAATCCGATAGCTCCGGCCCTGAGGTTCCACCTCGCAAGTCGACGGCCGTACTCGGCATCCAGTCCGATACGGCATTTAACGAGGCAGCCAAGCGACTCTGCGGACGCGACCTTTGTTCCATCAGTGATCTGAGCGTCGAAGAGATGGCCGCCGTCATGGAGCTGGCCCATGCCGTGAAGAACTCTCCGGAGGACTTCCGCCATGCCCTCGATGCGAAGCAGATGGTAATGTTCTTTGAAAAGGCTTCTCTGCGTACCCGCCTCACCTTTGAGGCAGCAATCAACACGCTGGGTGGCAACGCTATCTTCGTCGACCAGACACAGTCGCCTCTTGGCGAGCGCGAGTCTCTGCCGGACGTTGCTCGCAACCTGGAACGCTGGATGAGCGCAATTGTTCTGCGCACTTACTCGCACGAGACGATCACGGAGATGGCTGCGTGCTCGAAGATCCCGGTTATCAACGCTCTCTCCGACCTGGAGCATCCCTGCCAGGCAATCGCCGATTTCCTTACCCTGGAGGAGCGATTTGGCTCGGCTGAGGGACTTCGCTTTGCCTATGTGGGCGACGGCAATAACGTCTGCCACTCGCTGATGCTGGCGGGCGCGCTGCTCGGCTCGCATGTCAGCGTTGCGACTCCCAAGGGTTTCGCTCCCAAACTGGAGATCATCCATAAGGCAATTGAGATCGCCGAGCAGACTGGCGGTAGCATTACGCTGCTGCACGATCCTATCAAGGCCGTAACCGGAGCCGATGCGATCTACACTGACGTCTGCACCAGCATGGGATTTGAACATGAAGCGACGAAACGCGCCCCCATCTTCAAGCCCTACCAGGTAAATGAAGAACTGATGAGCAATGCACAGCAGGATGCCGTCTTTATGCATTGCCTGCCGGCACACCGCAACGCTGAGGTCACCGATGCGGTATTGGATGGGCCGCAGTCCATCGTCTTTGATCAGGCAGAGAACCGTCTGCACGCTCAGAAATCGCTCCTGCTGATGCTGCTGGGCGGGGCCAAGCGTATCTCGAGTGCCCGTGGACGTGGAACACAGGCGCGCAAACGTCCTTCGCTGGTGTAGTTGCAGCAGAGGCAAAGGAAAAGGAGCTCCGGAAGTGAGCAAGATGTGGTCAGGCCGTTTCAGGGAACCACTGGATTCGGCCTTTGAAGAGTGGCAACGATCGTTTCCGTTCGATGTGCGGCTGCTTCCCCAGGAGGTGGCCGCGTCGAAGGCGCACGCACGTGCGATTGCCGCTGCGGGCATCCTGACGGATGCGGAGCTTGCGAAGATGCTGGGTGGACTCGATCGAGTGATCCCCTTTTCAATCGAAGAGACGACAACAACCAGCAGCAGCGATCCGAATGCCTCGTTGTCATCACACTTCATCCGAATCGTTGCTCTGAGCCCGCAGGCAGAGGACATCCACCACTTCGTCGAGCTGCAGCTCACGAAACTTATCGGAGACCTGGCCCTCAAGCTGCATACCGGGCGCAGTCGCAATGAACAGATCGCCACCGATATGCGTCTGTTCGTACGCGATGCGATCGATCAGACGCTTGAGGGATTGCTGGCGTGGCGCGAAGCCCTGGTCCATCAGGCCCGGTCAGCAGGCGACGCTGTCATGCCCTCTTACACGCATCTGCAGCGGGCAGAACCTGTTCTCACCGCACACTGGCTGCTGGCCTATGTGGCCATGCTGCAACGCGACTTCAGCCGGCTGATGGACTGTCGCAGCCGCCTGAATCTATGCCCTCTGGGTTCAGGAGCGATTGCTGGCGCGACTCTGGCTCTCGATCGCAACATCGCCGCAGAGGCACTCGGTTTCGATGGTCCCACGCCCAACAGCATGGACGCGACCAGCGACCGCGACTTTGCGCTGGAGTTTACGCAGGCAATCTCCACGTTGGGCCTTCATATCTCGCGCTTCGCCGAAGAGCTGACCCTGCACTCTACCGCGGAGTTCGGATTCCTCGATCTCCCGGAGCGCTTTTCTACCGGATCGAGCGCGATGCCGCAGAAGAAGAATCCCGACCTGACCGAGCTGATTCGCGGCAAGACAGGACGCCTGCAAGGTGCCGCCATCACGCTTGCAACCATCGTCAAGGGACTTCCCCTGGCCTACAACAAGGACCTGCAAGAGGGCCAGGAGCCCGTCTTCGACGCCGCTGACACGATTCATGGAATCCTTCTGCTGCTGCCGGAGTTTACGCGGGCCCTCCGCTTCCGCACCGAAGTGATGCAATCGGCGGCGGAAAAGGGCTATCTGAACGCGATGGCTGCTGCAACGTACCTCACCCACAAGGGTGTTCCCTTTCGCAAGGCGCACGAGAAGATCGGTCAGGCCGTCAGGCTGGGCCTTGAGACGGGCCGCGAGTTGAATGAACTGACGCTCAAGGAGCTTCGTGGCTTCGGAGAAGAGTTCAGTGAGGACTTTTTCGATGCCATTTCTCTTGAGGCAACCGTCGATTGCCACGATGTGATCGGGGGCACTGCCCGAAATCGAGTGGGGGATGCCATGGAAGATGCCTCCCGGCAGATTGAGTCCGATCGGGCCTCGCTAGCATCAAAAAAGTCTGCGAAACTTGGCTTGGAGTCCGTTTCCCTTGTCTAACTCGACCCTGATGCCGATAAGCGACTCGACCTCATCCTCGCGTCCGCGCGTCGGTGGAGCGGTCGTACGTCCGGCAAAGCTCCCGGATGCGGTTAACATCTTTGAGCTGGTCAATTCGCTTTCAGGGGACGGTACGCTGCTACGGCGCAGCTACGCTGAGATCTGCGAGAATGTCCGTGACTTTGCCGTAGCCGAGAGTGAGAGCGGTGTTTTCCTGGGCTGCGGAGCTCTGCACCTTTACGGTCCTCACCTGGCTGAAGTGCGATCCATCGTGGTGAAGCCTGAGGCCAAGGGGCAAGGCGCCGGGGGAAAGCTGTTGCGCGCCCTGCTGGCAGAGGCGGAGGACCAGGGGGTCACCTGCGTCTGCCTGTTCACACGCATTCCGGATTTTTTCTTTCACTTCGGCTTTCGCGTGGTGGACCGCACGGTGCTGCCGGACAAGATCTACAAGGACTGCCAGACGTGCCCGCGTCTCTATGCCTGCGACGAAGTCGCCATGGCTCGCGGACCGATTCCGCGCATCGCCGTTCTTGGGCCAAACCGGTTTCCTCAGCCTGAGCTTGTGAAGCTGCAGGCTGGCTCAATCGCGCCTCCGAACCCCAAGGACAAATAGCGCTTCGGATCGATGCTGGGTCGATCATCGACCTTTTCCCATTTTCTCCTCCGGTAATCGCCAGAATCCACCTGCTTCCCTTTCGCTTATGAGCATCACCCGGCATACTATTGGCGAACGACGAGGAGAAGCTGGATGGATGCTCTGACGCTTCATCGGATCCACTTTGCATTTACCATCACCTATCACTACCTCTTCCCCCAATTGACGATGGGGCTCGCTCTACTGATCTTCGTCATGAAGTTGATAGCTCTGCGGACGAACGATCCTGCTCAACGGGAGCGCTACGACGAAGCCTCCCGTTTCTGGGCCCGCATCTTTGCTATCAACTTCGTTCTTGGCGTGGTAACCGGGATTCCGATGGAGTTTCAGTTCGGCACGAACTGGTCTGAATTTTCACGACGAACCGGCGGAGTCATCGGCCAACCTCTGGCGATGGAAGGCGTCTTCTCTTTCTTTCTTGAGTCTGCCTTCCTGGGGTTGCTTATGTTTGGCGAGAAACGAATCTCGCGGAAGCTCCACACGCTCTCAGCCTTCATGGTCTTCCTGGGATCGTGGATCTCAGGGTTCTTTATTATTGTGACGGATGCCTGGATGCAGCATCCGGTCGCATACCAGCAGCTTCCGAACGGCACATTTGAGGTCACCAGCTTCTGGGGACTGATGATGAATCCATGGGCGTGGCTGCAGTATGCCCACAACATGTCCGGCGCTGTCATAACGGGAGCCTTCGTCATGGCCGCCACGGGAGCGTTATATCTTCTTCAACGCAAACACGAGGAGTATGGACGACTGTTCCTGAAGGTAGGAGTCGTGGCGGGTATTGCATCCTGTATTGCTCAGATCTTTCCTACCGGCGATCTGCACGGCAAATACATGGCACGGCACCAGCCGGCGGCCGTAGCGGGTATGGAGGGTCTCTTTCATTCCACACCGGGTGCGCCCATTGTGCTGATGGGACAGCCAGATGTCGAGAAGCAGACCATCGACAATCCGCTGGCTGTCAATAAAGTACTCAGCTTTTTGATCTATGGAACCACCGCAGCCGAGGTAAAAGGACTCGATCAGTTTCCGCAGGATCAGTGGCCGTCTGCGCTTCCATTGCTGTTTTACAGTTACCACATCATGGCCGGGCTCGGAACCTACTTTGCTGGATTGATGATCCTGGCGGGATTTCTTCTGTGGCGCGGTCACATTTATCACGCGCGTTGGCTGCTGTGGCCCATCCTGTTAAGCTTCCCGCTTCCCTACATTGCCAACACAGCAGGATGGATGACCGCGGAGCTGGGCAGACAGCCATGGCTCGTATACGGGTTGATGCGAACGTCGGAAGGCTACTCCAAACACGTGGGGCCAGGCACAAGCCTGTTTACACTGCTTGGCTTTCTGGGGATGTATTCGGTGCTCTCAATTCTCTGGATTGTGTTGGTCTACACCGCCATCCAGAAAGGACCGAAGGCGCCCGTGGTAGACGAAGGACACGACGGGCACACACTGACGACCGCATAAGGAGAGTGCGATGGGGACGATCTGGTTCTGGATTGTAGCGGCGATGCTGACCATCTATGTAGTGCTGGACGGGTTTGACCTCGGGGTCGGCATTGTTTATTTGATAGTAGCTCGCACCGAGCAGGACAGGCGAAAGGCTATGCATGCCATCGGGCCGGTCTGGGATGGCAACGAGGTGTGGCTGATCGCCGGAGGAGGCACGCTCTTCTTTGCCTTCCCTCTTCTGTACGCCTCTTCGTTCAGCGGCTTTTATCTTCCTCTCACTATCGTGCTTTGGCTGCTGATCGTGCGCGGCTTAAGCATCGAGCTTCGCGCACACACGCACGACAGCGTCTTTATGAGCTTGTTCGATACAACGTTCGCGCTTTCGAGTCTGATCCTTGCGGTATTCTTCGGGGCGGCCCTAGCCAACGTTATTCGCGGTGTTCCCCTTGGAGCTGACAACTACTTCTTTCTTCCTCTATGGACAAACTGGCGAACAGGACCGAACCCGGGAATCCTGGACTGGTACACCGTTTTGGGAGGTCTGCTCGCGGCAGTGGCATTGGCAATGCACGGCCTGCTCTATCTGGCATTGAAGACCAGGGGGGCACTCAATGAGAAGTCGGTTGCATGGGCGAAAAAAGCGCTCCCGATAGTAGCCATTCTCACCCTGGCGAGCGTCCCGGCCACCGTCATCGCGCGACCTGCTTCCCTGATGCACTACCAGGAACACGGACTCGCGTGGCTGGCGCCGGCGATGGTTGTTGTCAGCCTCATTACGATCGCCATCTCACTGGCCCGCGGATGGGAGTGGAGAGCCTTTATCGGTTCCTGCACCTACCTTGCTGCAATGCTGGTTGGTGCTGCGGCTGGGCTCTTCCCTGTCGTACTGCCGAGTGTAGGAACGGAGGGCCAGAGCATCACCATCGATCGCGCGCTCGCGGGTCCACACGCGGTCCGGGTGGGGCTTATCTGGTGGACGTTCGGGATTCTGCTGGCCCTTGGCTACACCGTGACGGTGTACTGGCTCTTCCGTGGCAAGGTCCCGGAGCACACAGAAGGATACGGCCACTAAAACTCCCGCTCACCAGGCGTGGTGAAAGCCATCCTTCTCCGTGAGGTGGACTTCGGTGCGGAAGAGATCGCTGAGCGCGGGCGCGGTCAGCAGTTTGGATTTCGGTCCATCTGCAATGATGCGGCCATCTTTCATCATCAGGATGCGGTCGATCTCGGGGATGATATCGGAGACGTGATGCGTGATCAGAAGGATTCCAGTTCCCTGCTGCGCCAGACGCCTCATCAGGCTGCGGAGCTCCTGCTGGGCGGCAATATCGAGTGCATTCGACGGCTCATCAAGCAGGAGCATCTGCGAAGAGGCCACCAGCGCGCGGCCGATCATAATGCGCCGCTGCTGACCGGCAGACATATGCCCCACGAGCTTGTCGCGGAACGGTTCTGCGTCGATGAGAGCGAGTACTTCGTCGGCGCGGGTGAGCATTTCATTGGTGACAGTCAGATTGGGCCACAATGTCGAGCTGGAGAAGAAGCCCGTGAGGACAGCGTCGCGTCCCGTCGTCGTAAGCGTCTGTTTGCCGGGAAGCTCCGTCGAGACGACACCGAGGCGCTTCTTGAGTTCCGTCAGGTCCCAGCGGCTGCGACCGAAGATGCTGACCTCGGTCTCCGGCTGAACGATGGGATAGCACTCACAGGTGATGGTCTTGATCAGGGTCGACTTTCCGCAGCCGTTCGGGCCAAGAATGGCGATATGCTCACCGGCGTTCACCGACAGATTGACGTCGTGAAGGACGACGTTCTCGCCACGGGCAACGTTCACATGGGAAAGCTGCAGGAAAGGCTCGGATCTTTGTGAGTGCATCGTCTAACGATAACGTCCTCGGGTGACGTTATCGAGCATCATGCATCGAATGAATAGCATTATCAGCAGGATCGGAGAAAAATGAGATTCAACACATCGAACAGTGACGAAAAGATCGCTTACGCCCTGCTGCGTGCCGTGGCTGGAATGAATCTGCTGATGCACGGTGTGAGTCGTCTGCTGGCTGGATCGGAGGGATTCGCAGCACACTTGACCGAACAGTTTGCTCAGTCTCCGCTGCCCGTTCCTCTGGTTCGCATCTTCGGTTCCTGTGCTACCTCCGGTCGAAGGATTGATCGGCCTGCTGCTGTTGATCGGACTGAAGACGCGATGGGCTTTGATTGCATCCTCTCTGCTGATGCTGGTGCTCACGTTCGGATCAGCGATGGTGCAGAACTGGGCCGCGGCCGGTACGCAGCTGATGTATGCACTTGTCTTTTCTGCCCTGTTGTTCCTGCGGCGGTACAACTCATGGTCCGTGGATGGATGCTGGAACAAGGAGCAGGAGGATCGAATCCAGAAAGGTTCGTGACCCTCTTGCTTCGCTATGCTAAAGGCCCTTGAGGACCGAGCCGATAACACCGCCGATAACACCAGATTCTGTATTCTGCTCAGCGCGCTCGACCTTCATGTACTCCTGAAGCTGGTTGGCCAGGCGCTGGATGGGAAGCGTCTGCAGCCAGACGCGGCCAGGACCGGTAAGTACGGCGAGAAAGATACCGTCGCCTCCGAAGATGAGGTTGCGGATGCCGGGAATACGCTGAATCTGAAAGGAGACATTGGCATGAAAGGCGCCTACATGTCCGGGATGAACGCGCAGGGTCTCGCCGGGAGCGAGATCTTTGACGATCACCTCGCCTGAGAGCTCGAGCCATGCCAGTCCCTGTCCCGCGACCTTTTGGAGGAGGAAGCCATCTCCGCCGAAGATTCCAGCGCCAAGCGATTGCTGGAACCCTGCTCCGAGAACAATTCCAGACGTGGCACAGAGGAAGCCGTGACGGTGGACCATGTACTCGTGGCCCTGAGCAACCTCCACCGGAACGATGTGACCGGGAACACGAGTGGCAAAGGCGACCGTGCCGGGCGCGCCATAAGCGCGGTACTCGGTCATAAATAGCGTTCCACCCCCAGCAACCCGCTTGATCGCGCCCAGAAAACCGCCACCGCCGGCATGCTGGGTATGAGTGGTCATCTGGATCGACTGGCTCATCCAGGAGAGTTCTCCCGCCTCGGAGATAACCGCATCGTTGTGGTCGAGTGCAAACTCAAGGACCGGCATCGTGGTGCCGACGATTCTGTGCTCCATATCGAGTCTCCCGTGATGCTGGCCGGGATAGGTCAGCGCCTTCGCAAAGTCAGCCATCCAACAGATCTCTGCTATACCGTTTTTACAGCGTCTGGTTCAATTGCTCCATTAATTCTTCGGTTGTGTGAACGGGAGGTAGGCACCCTCTTCCTGTACAGACGACCGCCAGTGCATTTGCCGATGCGTCTTTGATACCGGGAAGATGTGGAATCGTCTCCGCCAGCGAAGGAGGAAGGCTCTGAAGCTGCGTTCTCCGCAGACGGATCACGCTCTTGTTTACAGCGTAACGAGCCAGTGCGGCAGTTTCCAGCTCTGTTGCAGGGCCGTCTTCACCGATAATGCATACCTGCACGGGCCCCTTCACCATCCTCTGCAGGGCAAGACCGTAACTCGCCGCATAGAGGCCGAAGTGCTCGACGATCCCGGCAAACGTTTCAACTGTCTCAAGTGCTTTTGCAGCGTAGTCATCACGCTGATTGAGCGCCTCGAGACGCACCAGAAGCATTGCGGCAACTGAGTTGCCGGCAGGAGTGGGTGAATCCTGCAAGGGCTTTCTGCGGACCGAAAGTGCGCCGATTTTGTTGCCGGATGTGCTCTCCGTATCAAAGAAAGCGCCTCCGACCATATCGTAGAAACGAGCGATCAGAGTATCGGCGATGCCCTGTGCTGCTTCATAGTAGCGATGCTCTCCGGTGGCCTCCCACGCGTCCAGCGCGGCATTGGCCAGCGCGGCGTAGTCTTCAAGCGTCCCCGGAACCCGCTTTCCCGGAACACCTTCTCCATAGACAAGCACATGAGCCAATCCATGTTCAGGATTCCACGTGGCTTTAAGCACGCGATCCAGCGATTTGAGAGCAAACTCGCTGGTTTCGGGGAGATGCAGCACGCGACCGGCTACAAGATAGGCCGAGATGCACATCGCGTTCCAGCCGACATACATCGTCTTGTCAATATAAGGCGTCGGACGCTTCAGCCTCGCGGCATACAGCTTTTCCTTCGCAGAGAGCAGCAACGCACTGGCGCGCTCCAGAGCGATCCCATGCTTCACGGCAAGCTGATCGAGAGAGTCTCGGACATGCAGTACATTCTTCTGCGGGTTGTGGTGCATGTCACCGATCTCGCCGATATCGTAGAAGTCTGCGGCGATCGTCAGCTCCTCAGGCGTCAGCACGGCTGAGGCTTCCTCCCTGGTCCAGGTAAAGTAATCACCGTCGTCATCAAGGGAGAAATCCGCATCCTGCGAAGAGTAGAAGCCGCCCTGCTCGCGATCGGTCAACCATTCATCCATCCACCGGATAATGTCGCGTGCTACGCGTGCGCACTCCGGCTCGACGAAGGTCTGATAGGCGTGGACGTAGTTCTTCAACAACTCGCTGTTGTCGTACGCCATCTTTTCAAAGTGAGGCACGATCCAATGCTCATCGACAGAGTAGCGATGAAAGCCCCCGGCCAGATGATCGTAGATGCCTCCGCGCGACATTTTTTGCAGGGTGACCAATGCGGCCGTCCGCGCTCTCTCCGACTGTTCGGGAGAGGTCGCCGGAGAGACGCGCGAGGCGGCGTCGAGCAGCAGGTCAATCGCGCCGGAGTGCGGAAACTTTGGCTGAGAACCGAATCCTCCGGAACGCGGATCGAACTGCTTAAGCCCTGCATCGACGAGCTTGGCTACAAGTTCGGGGCCGGGATTTCCCGCTTTCCCCATAAAGGACTCGTTATGTTCGATGGCCGCCATGACTCCCGCAGCAGAGTCGTTGACATCATCGCGTTTCTGCTGGAACGCCTCGATCATCGTCATCAGGACTCGTGGAAAGCCGGGTCGTCCATGACGATCCTCCGGTGGGAAATACGTCCCTCCAAAGAAGGGTCTTCCATCCGGAGTCAGAAATCCTGTGAGCGGCCAGCCGCCTTGTCCGCTGATCGCCGAAACGGCCGCCTGATAGCGCGTATCCACATCCGGGCGCTCGTCGCGGTCGACCTTGATCGCAATAAAGTGCTTGTTGATCAGTTCAGCAATTGCTGGATGTTCGTAGGACTCCCGGTCCATGACATGACACCAGTGACACCAGACAGCGCCAATATCAAGGAGGATGGGCTTATCTTCCTCCTGGGCGCGCGCAAATGCTTCGTCTCCCCACTCATGCCACTGCACGGGCTGATGCATCGCCGACCTGAGATATGCGGAAGAGGAATTCTTCAGGGCGTTTTCTGTCGCGGTGTTGTTGCTTTCACTCATCCTCCCAGTGTAGTGCAGCCTACACGGTCGTGCCGACGCTCATAGGATCACAGAAAAAGGAAAAGGCCCGGAGTCTACGGGCCTTTCCATCGTTGCAGCAAGCAATCCTAGTTCTGGGGAGCCGCTGGAGGGGTCGTTGTGAGAGGCTTCGGCGTCTCCTGCGGCTTTGGCGCCGTGAGACCCGGAATCGCCGGAGGATGCGAAATGTTTCCGGTCGCGGCGTCGACGATGTTGACACCGTATTTATCCAGCAGGTTCGACAGCAGCTGACCCAGCGCCACGCGATCCTTTGCATAGGCGGCGGTTGCAGAGATCAACGTGTTATCCGCTGTAGCCAGATTACGCTGCTGCTGGAGGACCAGTGCCGTCGTCGAAGCCCCCAGCCTGTACTTCTTCTGCTCGGCTTCCAGGCTCTGGACTGCATAGTCCCGGGCAGCCTGCGCGGACTGTACCTGGGCGCGATCGTTGGTCAAAGCATACTGGCCGTTGATAACGTTGATGCGAACCTGCGTGTAGAGCTGCTGCAGGCGCATCTGCGACTGGCGATATTCCATCTGCGAGCGTGCCTGGTCGGCCTGCGCAATGCGATTGCGCAGAGGGATGGTGATGTTGACTCCAACTGCCTGATCCGGATACCTGCCATTGAAGGTATTTGAGAAGACATCATTCAGGCCTCGCGTTGGGTATGAACCCGGAGGGCAGGGCGTTCCAGCGAAATCGCACTGCAAAGCCGGATTCTGCGAGCCGCCAAGAGCAGAGCCACCATAAAAGGCATACGCATCCACTGTGGGAAGCAATCCATTCTTAAGCGCCTTGATGGTGATCTCATTGTTCTTCATATTCAGGCTGGCCTGCTCAATCTGAGGATTGTTAGCGTAGGCTTGGCGTACGAGATCCTCAACCGGAGTATCTTCCTCAGGTAGACGATCCAGACTCACACGATCCGTCGGAATCACAGGGGCATTCGAGAGCTGAGGATCGTTCAGGTTACGCGCAATCGCCTGCTTCATCAAAAGCTGCTGGTACTCAAGATTGGTCTGCGAGGCGACCAGAGCCTGCTTGTCCGCTGCCACTGCAGCATCGGAGTTCACTACGTCGAGCGGAGCCAACGTTCCGATCTCGAGCTGTCGGCGGTTGTCGGCCGTCAACTGCGTGGACTGCGCCAGTGCGCGCTCCTTCGCCTGCTCATCTTCATAGGCGCTTACCAGACCCCAGTAGATGTTTTCAACCTGGGACACGGTGTACAACAGCTGTGCACGGAAAGCAGAATCTGTGATACGGCGGTCGTTCTTCGCTTGAAGAATAAGGCGACCGTTCAGGCCCCATCCAAAGCCCTGCAACAGATGCTGCGTCACCCGAAGCTGGAACTGAGAGTTCAACTGCGGGCTATAGGACGAACGAACGCTGTTTGTCGTCGTCCGTGAATTGTTGAAGGTGAAGTTGAGCTGCGTTCCAGTCAGAAACCCCTGCTGATAACCGAAGTTGTAAGTTCCGGTGTTCTGCTTAAGGGTGTCGGTGCCGGTAATCAGGGTGTTGGTCTGCTGAGTGTTCTGAGATTCGTATTGCAGGTTTCCCGTAAATGTAGGATCCAGATTCGTAGGAAGCGGACCGCCGCCGTTCGTGCTGAGAACAATACCCGTAGCTCCAGCAGCTCCGCCACCGACTCCGCTCGATGTTCCACCCGGTCCGCCGCCGCCTGCAATGGTGGAGGTCGTGCCACCAATGGTGTTCGTCACCAGGCCGGTCGAGACACCTCGTAGAGTACCGCCCGCCTTGGTCCGCAAAATGTCGGTATCCGCGATATCCAGGTTGATCCTTGCGATCTCGATGTCGTAGTTGTTTTCCAACGCGAGTGTGACAGCGTCGGAGAGGCTGAGATAAATCTTTCCGTCACGCAGCAGCTGAGCCAACTGTGGCGTGTTGCCCAGACGCACCTGCGGCACGGTAATCGACGTGTAGGGTGCGATGGGATTCCAGAAGTGACTCCTGGGCTTGGTATAGTCCACTCCTGTGTCGCGCAGATAGAGCGGCTCGGTCGGCTTCGGCTGAGGAGCCTGGGGCAGCCCGGGAGTCCCAGTCGTATCGGTCACAACCGCCTGCTGTGGCGCCGGAGAGGTCGGGTTTGTCTGGGTCTGCGTCTGATTCTGGGTCGGCGGCTGAGGCTGCGGTGTTGCCTGCTGGGCCATTACCGGCGGTGTGCTTACGCTCATCAGCAGCAGACTTATACTTGCTGCTGCCTGCATATCCCTTAGTCTCACGATGCGATCTCCAACCTTCCCTTTGAATCTGGCCGGGGACTCCCCTGCACTCGGGAGTTCACCGGGAATGCAATTACCAATATCGGCTCCGTCACAATCACCGCCGGAGCAAGTCGTCTGTACTTTCAGTGTCTTACTAAAGACGCACAGCACCACGCCAAGGACTCTTAAAGATGATGATCCTTCCGGTACCGTTCGCCACAAATTCTCCAAAGCTGTAACTGGCTTCTGATACGTACTCGGACTGGCTTTCGTTCCGGCGCTTGACTGTTTTTCGGGCTTGTGACCCGGTAAGTATATCAACCCCATGGAATTATGCGCAGCGCTCCCTGCCGGAAGACTTTCCTCTGTCACATGCCTGGCCGGGCCGTGTTACCGTGCAAGTGGTCGCATGTCACACTGGAAGCTCACCATTGTCTATGACGGAAGCCCCTATCATGGCTGGCAGATTCAGCCGGGATTGCCAACCGTCCAGGGGGTTCTTGCCGAGGCAATCCGCCACATCACTGGGGAGACTATTCTTCCACAGGGTTCGGGACGAACCGATACAGGGGTTCATGCGCTTGGGCAGGTTGCGTCTTTCTCCTTGAAATCGCCAATTCCAGGACCAAACCTTCAGCGCGCTCTCAATAACCTGCTTCCCCCCAGCATTCGTATTCTCAACGCCGAGGCCGTTCCACCGGATTTTCACGCGCGGCACAGCGCCGGCCGCAAGATCTATGAATACCGCATTTCCACGCACGCAATCTGTCCGCCGACACTCGCCCGGTTCGTGTGGAACTGCACATGGCCGCTGGATATGGAAAGGATGCAGGAAGCCGCCCAGCATGTTATCGGAACGCACGACTTTACCTCGTTCGCAGCCGCTACGCCTGACCTTGCCACCCGGCAGGCCAACGAAACGGAAGATTCGCTTGAGACGCAGGAGAAATCCTCTGTCCGGACCATCTTCGCCTCAAGCTGGCACCGGGAGGAGAGCCTCCTGATCTATCGGGTAACAGGCTCCGGATTCCTTCACCATATGGTGCGCAATCTTGTAGGAACCTTGGTAGATGTTGGCCGAGGCAGGACATCGCCGGATGCGCTGCCAGGCATTCTCGCCGCCCGCGCGCGGCCTGCTGCCGGTCCAACCGCGCCACCTCAGGGTCTCTTTCTCCTGGAAGTCGATTACTGTTTTCCACGGGAATCGCGCTAACCTTCAAGGAAACGGATGACGGACTCCTCCTACCTGCGTATCAACCGCCTCGCAACGCTCACCGCGGTACATCGTGCCTTCCACTGGCTCCATCTGCACCAGCCGCAACTTCGACGATGGCTGCTTGAGATGGTACGGATTCCCGCTCCTCCCTTTGGGGAACATGCCCGCGCCGCATGGTTTATCGAGCGCTTTCAGACGCTCGGGTTGACGAATGTACATCTTGACCCGGAAGGAAACGCACTGGCTGAGTTTGCGCCCGAGGATGGTTCGGCGGAAAACAGCCCGATCATCCTAATCTCGGCTCACCTCGATACCGTCTTTCCTGCCGGAACATTGTGCGATCCCCTGGAGACAGACGACGATTCACGCATTCATGGCCCCGGGGTATGCGATAACGCCGCTGGACTTTCTGCACTGCTGGCGATGGCCGCGGCGTTGCGTTACGCGAAGGTCAACCCACCATCCACCATCCTGTTCGCCGCCAACGTTGGGGAGGAGGGTGAGGGTGATCTTCGCGGCATGCGCCATCTCTTTCTGGAAGGTCCCTACAAAAATCGGATAGCGGCCGCCCTGGCTCTCGAAGGCAGTGGAACCGCTGTGGTTACCCGTGCCCTGGGAAGTCTTCGCTTCCGCTGCACGATCCATGGCCCGGGAGGGCACTCCTGGTCGGATGCCGGGACCCCCAACCCGATTCTTCTGCTCAGTCGCGCGCTCACGGCGATCTCCGAGCTGCCTCTGCCCTCTTCACCCCTCACGACTCTGAATGTGGGGCACATCGCTGGCGGCACGTCCGTCAACTCGATTCCGGCCTCGGCAAGCGCACTGCTGGAGCTTCGATCGAGCGACGCCCATATCCTGCGAAACGCCTCGCTGCAGATTCGGCGCATTCTGACCGCATCGGTCGCTCCCTTCGAATCGCTCTACCCGGCAGTAAGTCTCGAGATAAAGCCGGTTGGAGAGCGGCCTGCGGGTCACCTTCCTGATGACTCGGCTCTTCTCGCGGCGCTGCGTGGCGTCGACCGGCACTTCTCTCTTCGAACCGAGCTGCGCCTGGGATCGACAGACGCCAATCTCCCTTTCTCGCTGGGGATTCCTGCGCTGGCGATCGGTACTGGCGGTACTGGCGGCAATATCCACACTCTTGAGGAGTGGTATGACCCGGCAGGGCGGGAGATGGCTCTGCGCCGCCTGTTACTCCTGCTTCTTGCGGTTACACAGATAGCTCCGCAGCTCGCAGATGAGGCTTCGAAGCAGGAGAGCCGCGCTGCGGCCGACTGAGACTTTAGAATTTTGTTCGTAGTGAAGCTTCCTTCGCCATGTCCAGAGCAGAGTTGCAGCGCCTGAGCCCATCCACAATCGCCCATCTTTTGCTCCTGGCTGTGGTACTCATCTGGGGCGCTACGTTCGTCCTTATTAAGGACGCGCTTCAGGATGTTTCGCCCCTTCTCTTCAATCTCTTGCGGATGGCCCTGGCGGCAGTTGCCCTCGCCTTCATCAATCGACGGCACCTGCGTGCGGTTACTCGTCATGGCCTCTTGGCAGGCGCCATCGTCGGGATATTTCTAGCGGCGGGCTATCAATTCCAGACATCGGGACTTGCGCGGACCACGGCGGTTAAATCTGCCTTCATCACCGGGACGGTGGTCGTATTTGTGCCCCTCCTGACGATGATTCCCTCCCTGAGGCCCGCATCAGCGCCTGTTCCGCAAGCGTCCTCTCTTGCAGGAGCGCTGCTTGCCTTTGGTGGGCTTGTGCTCCTTACCACTCCTGCAGCAACCAGATGGGGAAATCTCTTCAGCTCAATCGGCACCGGGGATCTTCTTACACTGCTGTGCGCCATTGCCTTTGCCGGCCATCTGCTCGCGCTGGCACACACATCCACCAAGATTCCCATTCCTCAACTGGCAACGCTCCAAATTGCCTTTGCAGCTTTGTTGATGGTGCTTACGCTTCCACTCGGAGGCACAGTCTACCTGAATGTCACTCCACGGCTTATCGTTGCGCTGCTTGTGACTGCGCTTCTGGCCACAGCGGCAGCTTTCACGATTCAAAGCTGGGCGCAGCAGCATCTTCCGCCCACCCATACGGCACTCCTTCTTACCCTCGAACCTGTCTTCGCCTGGCTGACATCGTTCCTCTTTCTCGGGGAGAGACTGAGTGCGCGTTCCCTGACTGGCGCTCTGCTGATTCTTGCAGGCATCCTCCTGACAGAACTCATCCCGCACCCGCACCCCATCTCAGAGCATCCTTCTGATTCCGTGCAATACTAACTTCCGCCAGCCGCGGCAACATTTGCCTCTCCTTCGCGTCTAATTACGGGGAATGAGCCGCTCAAGCTAATTCCGCGGCCTACCCCATCACGCCCGGGGACTATACTTAAAACTTGGTCTGTCGTGCTCCAGTTGACAGACAAGGAAGCAAACGAAAGAGGTCTGATTTCTTAATGGATACACCGACAAGAAAGTTCAAGAGCTGGTTCGAACGCACGCGCAGCCATCGCCTTACGACGACCTTCGCCCTTCTGGCCACGCTTTCGGCCGGCATCCTGGTGGGCTCGGTCATTACCGGCGGTGTCAGCGGCAAAGAGCAGGCGCCTGACAGCTCTGACGCGAAGCCGCTGACCATTCCGGCAGCGAAGACGCTTTCGAATGGCTTTTCTCAGATCGCCAAGCAGGTGGGGCCTGCTGTCGTTAACATCAATACCGAATCTCTGCCGAAACAACTCGACAATCGGCGTGGCCGTCGCGGACCTCAGAGGGGGACACCGGGTGATGATGACGATCAGCAGAACGATATGCAGGATTTCTTCAATCGCTTCTTCGGGAATCCTGGTGGAGGCGATGATGGCGATGGCATGATGGGAGCTGAACGGAGAGCTCTTGGGTCAGGGTTCATCGTCGACCCCCGCGGTTACATCATCACGAACAACCATGTTGTGGATAAAGCTGACAAAATCTACGTCCGGCTTTCGACCGATCCTAATAACGGGCCGGACTCCGAGGGCCGTCCCGCAAAGATAATCGGAACCGACAAGGACACCGATATCGCTGTCATCAAGATCGAGTCAGACAAACCTCTCCCGACCATAAAGCTCGGAAATTCTGACGGAGCGCAGGTCGGAGACTGGGTTCTGGCGATTGGCAGCCCGTTTGGCCTTTCGCAGACAGTCTCGGCCGGTATCGTCTCGGCCAAGAACCGCTCCATCGATGAACCATCGCCTTCAGGGATTTCGCAATCCCAGTTCCAGCGCTTCATCCAGACGGATGCCGCCATCAACCCCGGTAACTCCGGCGGTCCACTAGTCAATATGGATGGCGAGGTCATTGGAATGAACACTGCGATCTATACCCAGTCGATGGGATCGCAGGGTGTGGGATTTGCGATGCCGTCCAACATCATCGCAAACGTCTACAACATGTTGATCGGACCGGAACACAAGGTCGTGCGCGGCTCTATCGGCATCAGCTTCCAGTCTTCAACCAGTTCTGCAGTTGGCCGTATCTACGGTTTCAAGAACGGGATTATCGTTTCCACCGTGACGCCGAACGGCGGGGCGGCCAAGGCTGGCATCAAGCCGGGTGACGTCATTGTCTCCATCGACGGCCGCCAGATTAAGGACGGCGACGATCTGGTGAACGACATCTCGGGACGGAAGGTTGGGAGCACCGTCAAGCTGGGGTATCTCCGTGATGGCAAGCAGGGTACGGCAGACGTCACCATCGGGGATCGCGCCAAGACCTATGCGGACCTGATGGGTGACAACGGTGATGACGATAACTCCCCGCAGGAGTCCGATGCCGGACAGACGAAGCTGGGCATCACGGTAGCGGCCATTCCGGCCTCGGTAGCGCAGAAGACCGGCATCAGCCGTGGCGTCATCGTGATGAGCGTGCGTCCAGGCTCGTTCGCAGACGAGATCGGGCTTGGCAAGGGAGCAATCATCACCGAGATCAACAAGAAGGCTGTAACAGACGAAGCGTCATACAGAAGCATCGTCTCCGGCCTCAAATCCAAGGATGACGTGGTGTTCGTCATCCATTCGCCTCTACGAAAGGACAGCGGCAACTCCTACGTGGGAGGAACGCTTCCATAAGACATCACCTGGTCCTTTGCGGGATCTCCCGGTCCCGCAAAGGATTAATGTCCTGCATGTTTCCCCTTTGGGAAACATGCATTTTTATGGGAATCTTTTCCTTGCATTCTGCGAGCCGGCAACGATACCCTACCGCAAAGAGTTCGGCAGAATTGCACGGTACTCTGCCCTCACACACTGTAGCGCGAGGTTTTTTCTTCATGCGGCCAGGCCGACTCCTAAGTTTCACTCTCGTTCTTGCAACCACTGTCACCCCCTGCGTCGCGAAGAGTCGCAAACATCACACCCCTGCAAAGCACACGAAGGTCGTCGCTAAGGCAAAAGGGCAGCGCACCATCGATGATTCACGAGCAACGCAGATTCAGCAGGCCCTTGTTCGGTCGGGCTATATGACAGAGGTAAGTGGCCACTGGGATTCGACGACAGAGACCGCCATGCAGAAGTACCAGTCCGATAATGGTTGGCAGACGAAGCTGATGCCCGATTCGCGCGCTATCATCAAGCTCGGACTCGGTCCCAACCAGACCAGCTCGAACAGCGCCGCAGACACCGTCTCTTCGACTCCACAGACCGTAGCTGAGAGCTCTTCCCAAATGGGTGATCTTTCGCAGCGCTAATATTCTCTTCCCATCCAATTCAGCTCAAAGTCAAACGCCCTTGCGACCATAGATCGCAAAGGCGTTTGACTTTCATCTTTCCTATGTTGTCCGATCGACGGTGAAGATGTAATCAAGCATGTCTTCCGCTGTCGAAGGCAGCATTCCCTGCCTTCCGATTGCTGAGGCTTCCAGCCACAGCCTCAACCAGTAAAAGCGCCCTACCCGCACGAGGCGGGATCCCACCGGCTGCTTCTGCTCCAGAACAGCTGTAATCCTCGCCGCCATCGCGTCGTGCTCCCTGAAGGATTCCTGCTTTACCTCGACTCCATTCTTCGCATGTAAAAGGGTACATGCCGATCTATACTCTTCTGTCGGCATCAGACCCGTCTCGACCTTCAAGCCAGTCATCTGCTCCAGGACCAACGCAATGGAAGCGTCCAGGTGATCTTCGAAACCCACATAAAGGATGCGCGAGCCGGCAACTCGCACAGGAAGCATGCCAAGCTGATCGATCAGGATCTCGGGCATCACCAGAGCCATCTCTCCGGCAGAAAATCCATGACTGCCAAGAATAGGAGCTCCCCACTGCAGACTGAGACCGCGAGTTACCTTCTCCGCTTCCAACCCACATTCGGCGACCAGGATCTCTCCGATCCGGCCGCCGTTATGCCGCTGAAGATCGAGCGCGTATTGCAGTTGTGCATGCGTGATCCAGCCCTGGGCAAGCAACAGCAATCCAAGCGGCACACGGTGCCTGTGCGGAGCCGAGAGATTGCTGGCGTATTTAGCCGCCTCGCGCCGGACAGCCGCACGCACGAAGCTGAGAACGCAGCGCCCGCTGCACCCCCACCGGTCCTCGAAGATCGGCCGCCTCCGGCTTCTCCACGGGGCGACCCAGGATGACGTGCATTCCAGGCTGGCACAGGTGCGACGCGCCTGCTTCCCATCGACCGCGTCGCGGGAAGACCCTGAAGGATGGTATCGATCCTCATCCCAGGCAAGCGGATTGTCCAGGGAAGGAAGCTGTGAAAGGTTTAGATCGACTGCTGTCTTCTTTCCTAGAAAAAGCATCGTATACTCTCCAGCCGCAGTTGCGGCGTCGCCACCTCTGTCACCCGCAACGCGAAGTTGCCGCTCACCACCACCACTTCGCCACGGGCCACGATTCTGTCGCCGACAACGAGATCGACAGGCTCATTGACGTGTCGATCCAGTTCAAGCACCGTTCCCGGCCCAAGCTCCAGAACCTCATGCAGCGCCATCTCACGCGTTCCGAAGCGGATGGTCGCATCGAGATCGATGTCATAGAGCAGGTCCAGTTTTGAATCTGGTCCTTGATTTGGACTTCCGGTTATGTTTTCTTCCATCGGCTCTCCTTAATTCGCTCGCTGGCCTCCCATGGGGCCAGCGGGAGTCTCAATCATTGGGGTGTACAGAGGTGTCTCCAGCTTTGCTCCGCGATGCTCTCCTGTACGCACGGCGCGAGCCTTGCCCATGTGCAGTCCACCAACGATCAGATCCGACGGCTCGTGGCGGGCAATCGGAAGCCGAAGCACACTGCCTGTTTCAAGAGAATGGATCTGGCTGGCGCGCAAACGTATGGCGGGAAGCTGAAGCTGTACCTCCACACGCGAGCCAGCAATCAACTCTCGCATCCTTGCTGCTGATTCCCTGGACCTTCGCCTGGGCCGGTCGCCCTCAGAGATCAATCTCCGAAGAATTGCATTGAGAACAACCGCTGGAAGACAGAGATTCACGACCCCCTGCATCTCCGGCATTCTCACCTCGAAGCTGACACATAAAGTTTTTTCGCCAAGCGTCATCGTCCTCGCTGCCTGTGCCTCGGTCTCGCGCTTTTCGAAAGCAAACTCCAGTCCTACTGACTGCCAGGCAAGCGTCAGCTCCTGAACTATCATCTCGATCACCGATCGCATGATCGCCTCTTCGATATCGGTAGGTTCTCGCCTGTTTGCAGCACGCCCGACTCCTCCAAGCAGGACATCAACGATGGGAGCTACCAGCGCGAGGTCCAGCTCCAGCAAGCCAACGGCTCCCAGCGGCTCCAAACGTAAAGAGCAGATATAAGCCATGGCCGACAACCGCTCAAGAAACTCGCTGAAGGGGAGTTGTTCGCCGGCCACAAGCTTTACTCGAAACGACATTCGCAGCCAGGTCCCCATCGAGTGCATCAGGTTCCTCGCGAAGAGGTCGTTTACGGTGGTGATGGCCCTCATCTGATCGTTGCTGATCTGGCCTGCCTGGCTGAACAGATACTTCTCCGGACCTTTCTCTACCTCAACCTTGTCAGCCTTCGCAGAGGCATTGGCTGCGGCAAATAATGCATCAATATCTTCCTGCCCAAGTTTCTTTTCCATTACCTGCTCCTGGAGAAGTTACTCTTCTGTTTCAAACTCCTACCTACGGCCGACTTTGTCGTTTTGATGGAGTCAGCTGGACGCAGCCCTGCGAGCGCGCTACGCAGCCGCAGTACTGCCGACGAGTGAATCTGCGAGACGCGCGATTCAACCACTCCCAGCGTCAGACCGATCTCGCGCATCGTCAGCTCCTCGTAGTAGTAGAGGGTAAGCACCATCCGCTCTTTCTCGGGCAGATCTTCAATCGCATCCGCCAGGCGCTGTTTCATCTCGCCCTTGAGACACCGAAACAGCGGATCGTCCTCCGGCGAGCCTGGAATGTAAGCCAGCTCCTCATCCCCTGAGTCCTCAGAGCGCTCAATGTGCAGGCTGCCAATCTCCAATCCTTTGAGATCGCCGAGCAGCTGCTGATACTCCGCCAGCGATAGCTTCATCTCTGCGGCAATCTCCTGCTCCGTAGGGGCGCGGTGCAGACGTTGCGTGAGCGCGCGAATGGCTTCTTCCACGGCTCTTCCCTTCCTCCTTAGCTCGCGGGGACTCCAATCGAGCGTGCGCAGTGAATCCAGGATGGCTCCGCGAATCCGGAACTGGGCGTAGCTTTTGAACTGCACCTTCTTGCTGTGATCGAACTTGGAGAGCGCATCGATCAGTCCCACAACACCTGCGGATACAAGATCATCGAGATCCACGTGCTGCGGCAGGCGTTCATGAATGCGGCGGGCAATGTACCGGACCGCTGGAAGGTGCTCCATCAGGAGCATGTCTCGTTCGGTCGCAGCGGTATCGCTCTCACTCTTCTGCCCTGCACCGGTCTTCTCTGCGGTGAAAGACTTGCTTGCAGGCATCGCCTTCGCCTCCTCGTTCTCTTCACCAAGCCACTCTGGCCTGCACACGCCTGGTTCCATCAGATTCACTGAAATCGACCGTGCTGCACTCATCTCCACCTCCATCGCTCAACTCACTTCCTCATTCGGCTGCTACCCAACAGTGCCGATACTCTTCACCCGTATCTCGGGAGGAATCTCCACGGGGGAGAGAACGGTCACCTTAGGGAGGAATGGCTCCAGCCAGCGCCGGACGTGATATCGCGCCGGACTCGGACATAGGAGCACGGGAAGGGCCGAACCGGAGGAAGCTCCGATTAGCCGTTTCACAGAATCCACAAGGCTCCGCAGAAAATCCGCAGGCATTCCTCCGGAGCGCGCGCCATCACCAAGCAATAGATTGGCCCCCTGCGGATCGAACGTGCCTATGAGTTCGTTCTCGATTCTCTGATCGAGCATCAGAACCTTCAGTCCGCCATCGCTATCGAGCAGCGGATGCACGAGTCCCCGACCCAGCATCTGACGTACAGCCTCGACCAGGTGAACCAGATTTTTGGATTGCTGCGCAGCCTCGACCAGCGCCTCGAGAATCGTACCCAAGTCACGTATCGACACCTGTTCGCGCAGCAATTGCTGCAGGACACGCTGAACCTCTCCAAGCGCGAGCAACTTAGGCACAAGCTCTTCGACCAGCTTCGGATGACTTTCACTCATGCTGTCCAAAAGACGCTTGACCTCCTGGCGTCCCAGAAGCTCGTGTGCGTGCCGGCGAATCAGTTCTCCCAGATGCGTTCCGATCACCGTCGTCTGATCGACCACGGAGTAGCCCGCTGCGAGCGCCTGCTCTTCTAAACCAGGCTGAATCCAGCGCGCGTTAACCCCAAACGCCGGTTCCCTTGTCTCGACGCCGGGAAGCGGCCGGGCCTTGGGATCTGCATTCACCGCCAGAAGACAGTTCTGCTCCGTCTGCCAGCGCGCAACCTCTACTCCGCGGAGGTTTACGACATACTCCCGCGGCTTGAGCCGCAGATTGTCCGTAATGTGGACCGAAGGAACGATGAAGCCGAGTTCCGTTGCCAGATGCCGGCGAAGCGCACGAACCCTGTTCAGCATCTGCCCGCCCTGCTTCTCGTCGACCAGCGGAATTAGCTGAAAGCCTATCTCCAAGGTCAGCTCATCAATCTTAAGGAGCGAAGCAAGATTCTCGCCTGCCGCGGCCTCCACGCCCTTTGCCGTTCCTGTCGCTGCTGCTTCGATCTCTGCAGCTGTCGCCTCAGGCTGAGTAGCGGGCAGCTTGCGTGCCAGCAGCGCCACGCCCGCAGCCATCAACACGAATGCAAGCTTGGGGAGCCCGGGAACGAGTGCAAGCGCAATCAGTACGCCGCACGCAATCCACAGCGTATTCCTTCCCTTCAGGAGCTGGGCGCCCAGCTCCTGATCGAGAGCACCGGATGAAGAAGCTCGCGTAAGAACCATGCCACCGGCGACCGAGACAAGCAGGCTGGGGATCATCGTGACCAGGCCGTCTCCAACGGTAAGAATGGTATAGGTCTTTACCGCAGTGGCGACATCCGCGCCGTGCTGAACGACACCGATCAACAAGCCCGCAACGATGTTGATCACCGTAATCAGGATCGTGGCCATCGAATCGCGCTGGTTGAAGCGCGCCGCACCGTCCATCGCTCCATAGAACTCGGCCTCGCGAGCAATTGCCTGCCGGCGCTTGCGGGCCTGCTGCTCGTCGATCAGACCGGCGTTCATGTCTGCATCGATCGCCATCTGTTTGCCGGGAAGAGCATCCAGTGTGAACCGGGCGGTAACCTCGGCCGTGCGCACGGCTCCGTGGCTGACGACCAGAAATTGAATCGCGATCAACGCCAGGAACAACACGAAGCCGACGACATAGTTTCCGCCAACGACGAACTGTCCAAATGCCTCAATCACCGAACCCGCGGCAGCGGTTCCCTCGTGTCCATGCAGAAGAATCCGGCGGCTCGACGCCAGGTTCAGCGAGAGCCGGAACAGTGTGAGCAAAAGCAGCAGTGTGGGAAAGACGGAAAAGTCTACCGCCCGCCGCACCTGCACCGCTGTCAGAAACACGATCACTGAGGCCGTGATCGAGAGAGCGAGCAGCAGGTCCAGAACAAAGCTCGGTATAGGAATCAGCATCACGAAGACGACGCTGATTGCTGCTACCGGCAGCAGATAAGCTTGTAACTTTGCAGGAGACCAGGAGCCAGCCCCTGTCTTCTTTGCACTCACATTCCACCTCCAACACCACGCATTCCAGAGACCATCGCAGGCGTGTAGCCGATCATGGTCCGGTTCGACTCCGCCTGTCGCTGCCGTCGCACACGCTCCTCCACCTTTTGCCGATAGAGATAGGCAAGGATTCCCGCCACAGCGGAATAAAGTTCAAACGGAATAGACTGGCCGGGCTCCGCCATGCGGTAAAGACTTCTGGCAAGCGGCGGATTTTCAACGATGGGAATGCCAGCCCACTTGGCCTCTTCACGGATCTCCGCAGCGGACAGGTCACGTCCTTTGGCCAGCACAACGGGAGCCTGCATCGTCTCAAAGCTGAACTCCAGCGCAACGGCGTAATGCGTGGGATTGGTAATCACTACGCTTGCCCTGGACATATCGGCTTTCACCTTGCGTCTCCGCATCGCATGCTGAATCTGACGAATCTTCCCTTTGATCTCGGGATTACCCATCGAGTCCTTCAGCTCCTCGCGGATCTCCTGCTTGCTCATCTTCAGCCGCTGGTTCCAGCTTCTCCATTCAATGGCATAGTCCAGGGCAGACCAGGCGAGCATGATCCATGCGGCGTCGAGCGCAAGGTCATATGCTCCAGCGAAGGTCGACGGCAGACGGACCATGCTCAGTGCGGGCATCGACAACATATTCCGGCCGAGAGTCTTCCACCCGAGTGCCACCATGACAGTCGCTGGAAGGAGGGACTTCACCAGCCGCATCACCTGCCGAAGGCTGAAGAGATTCTTTAAGTTTTCCCACGGATTGACACGGGAAAACTTCAGCTGCAGCGTGACCGGGTAGATCCTGAGGCCGCCGTTCTGCGCGATGCCTGCCATCAACGCACTTCCGAAGCTTGCCATCAAGATCAAGCCGATCGGCAACCATGCAGGCTGAATCATGTGGCGCAACGACTCGATCCACTGGCGCTCCCCGCCTGTTTCACCAATCGTCGCCGACCGCAGACTGGCAAGATAGACCTGGCCCCAGGCGCCAGTGAATCCGTGAGATGTCGCTCCGATCATCAACACTCCCCCAAGCATGGCCATCGACGACAACAGCTCGCGGCTGTGGACGCCGTCTCCTTTATCGAGAGCCTTCTTCTTGCGTTGTGGAGTCGCCTTCTCTGTCGCTTCGCCGCTCATGCGTTCCCTATCAGCTTTCCCGCAGCATCAAGCAATGCGGTAAAGTGGCCTTCAATCCATCCCGGCCAAACCGCAAGGCTGGCTACAAGGACGCCGAACGAGATCAGTGTCTTCAGCGGAATTCCAAGTACCATGGCTGGAAGCTGCGGAGCCATTCGGCCGACGAGCGCCACCGTGATCTCGACGATCATGGCCGCGGCAATCACGGGAGCCGCGAGCTGCAGGCCGGCCAGGAAGATTCCTCCGGCCATCGCGGCAAGCGCTGCGCCCGTCCTTGCCTGAATAAAGGCATGGCCCACCGGGACCGTGCGAAAACTGCGCACCATGGCAGCCAACATCGTTCTGTCGAGGCCGGCGCCGATCAGAACCAGCGTGCCCAGCCAGCCAAGCAGCTGTCCGAGGACGGGCGTCTCGATCTTCGAGTTCGGATCGAGCAGATTCACCAGCGAGAAGCTGAACTGCATCCCCAGCAGGGTTCCTGCAAACAGGAGAGCCTCGTTGAGCATCATCAAAGAAACTCCGAAGACAAGTCCCACGCCAATCTCTCCCAACACGGCCATCATGTCCAGAGATGGCCGCGCGTCGGGCACCACCGCCACAGCGGGTGCAACCAGAATCGTCACAGCAAAGACGAATCCTGCTTTAATCCGAGGAGCGATGGCAGCTGACGAAAAGACAGGGGCGAAGACCATCAGGCCGCTGACACGAATCATCACCAGAAGCGCCACGGCAAGAAATTGCGGCCAATCACGGATCGGAAAACTTAGATCGGTCATCGTTATCCCAGGTAGCGATGGAAGTCGTGGAACAGCCGAATGGTGTATGCGACGGTCCGATGAATCATCCACGGCAACGTGATCATCGAAATGGCGAAGACTACGATCAGCCTTGGGACAGCCGTAAGCGTCTGCTCCTGTACGCCGGTGAGTGTCTGAGCAAGGCTTACAAGCAGACTGATGAGACATGCGCTCACCAGTAACGGGGCGCTTAGCAACATCGCCTCTATCAGAAGCCTCCTGATCATCTCTACTGTCTGATCCGGTCCCATCTCTTCTCCTGTCGATCTTTAAAAACTCTTAATCAGCTGGCCTGCCAGCAGGTTCCATCCATCCACCATCACGAACAGCAGAATCTTCAGTGGAGTCGAGATCACCACGGGCGGCAGCTGCATCATCCCGATGGAGGTTGTTACGCTGGCTACGACTAGATCCACCAGAAGGAATGGAAGAAACAGAACAGCTCCGATCTGGAAGCCGGCCTTCAACTCGCTGAGCATGTACGCCGGTACGACGACCTGGATCGGAAGGTCCTCTTTGCTTCTAGGTCGTGCACTCATGGCTGCGGAGGCGAAGACCGCGAGGTCTTTCTCACGCGCGTAGCGCAGCATGTACTGTTTGACCGGCTGCACTCCGCGGATCATCGCCTCCTCGCCGGAGATGACCCCGGCGCGATAGGGCGAGATCGCCTGTTGCTCAACCTGCAACAGGACAGGAGTCATCAAAAACCATGTCATCATAAGACCCAGCCCCATCAGCACCTGATTCGATGGAGCGGTTTGCGTTCCCAGCGCCTGCCGGAGGAAGTGAAATACGACGAGCAGGCGGACCATGGGGGTTACAGACAGCAGGATCGCCGGTATCAACGTGAGCAGCGTCAGTCCTATGACAATCGACCATGGCACGCTATGGTTCGTCTTCAGAGCATCTTCAATCGACTCGGCCGCATGTGCAGCAGCGGTTGCTGGCTGACTAAAATCAGTTGCCGTCTGCCGTGAGTTCCGTCTAGCGACACTTGTCTTTCTAGAGGTGACACGCGCAGCGGGGGGACGGCTCTTCACCCCATAAGGCTGTGAACGATGAGAGGCAGGGCGATTCTGTGCGAGTACTGTCGTGCTCGTCAGGCATAGCAGCAGCAGGCTCCGCAATATAAGGCCTAATCGCATCGTGCTTCCCTGCCGATAGATCCTTCAGTGGGTTCCACCGGAAGGATCGTGCTGATCTGATCCAGTCCAACCCCTACCAGGAACTGTTGTCCTGCACACTGCACCAGCATCAGCTTCTGCTTGTTGTTCAGCGGCAGCGTCTCGATGACGCGCAGATGCTGAACGGAATCCTTCTTCGCCTGCCGATCTGTCCACCATTGCACCAGAGCTCCAGCGATGCCATGGTGATTGAGCTGTGGTGCTGTCCTTCCTGCCTGGGAAAATACCCGCATCTCCGTTCCACTCCGTCGCGCCGTCTCTATGCCAATCGTGTCAGCCGGACCATCAGATTCTGATCCACTACCTCGAACTCGCTCCAGGCCACGTGCACCCGTGCAGCATTCAGGGGGATGTCTTCGGTATGGGCCCAGGCGCTTTCGACGATCTGCCCGGCCTGCAGATGCACAAGATCCCGGATCTTGAATCCCGCGACAGGAATCGCAGCGCTCGTAAGAACCGTCATCTGAGATACCAGAGGCCACGAGGCGTGCTCTTCAATCCGCATCATCCACGGCCGCAGATCGACCGTCTCTGTAGTGCCTGCCGTCGAGGACTCAACAACCGTGCGCGACGCAATCGTTGCCAGTTCGTTCTCAGCCATCGTCGTCTCCAAACGGCCGCCGTCTATCGCTGCACCAGAAATTCGGTAAAGAACAGATCCGCCACCTGAAGCTGATGATTGTGCTCCGCGAAGGCTACCTTCAGCTCTGACTTCAGGCGGTCCTTGCCTCCAGGAGCCAGCAGTTGATCGGAGGTCTGCCTGCCCAGGACTGCAAGCGCCGTATCGCGCAACGCCGCATCTGTATCCCTGCCCTGAGGCTTTGCTTCCGGATTTTTCGCGTCCCTACCCTTCTCAATCGGCGTTTCCGCCACCTCAAGGGTGAGGCCCGCCCGCAAAAATGCGCTGCCTGATGGATCGGCAAGATTCACCAGCAACGGCTCAAGCGCCATCATGTGCGTCTTGACGGGAGTAGTCGGAGCGGCAGCAGGAGTCATGCTCACGTGGATCGGAACCTTCCCCGACCGGAGCACGTAGTACAGGACACCGCCTACTCCAGCGGTCGCGAACAGGACGCCAATTACAACTGCGATGAAGAGCGGAGCCAGTGGAATCTTCACGGGGTCAGACGCAATCTTTGCCTGGATGATAGGAGGTGTAGTAGCCATGATGTCTGCTCTTTGAGCAATCCGAAAGCCATCTTCGTCGACTACTTATTAGGAATTCTTTAGCTCCGGCCGATAAAAAAGGAGCGGCCGAAGCCGCCCCTTTGCTCGACACCTTCCGAAAGCTCTAACGGATCATCCCCAGCGTAGCCTGCGTGACCGAATCGAAGGTCGTGATGGTCTTCGAATTTGCCTCGAAGGAGCGCTGCGCTACGATCAGGTTGGCAAACTCCGTCGAGATATCCACATTCGACTGCTCGAGCGTAGAATCCTCGACCGTGCCGCGCCCGCCCGTTCCTGCAACGCCGACGACGGCGTCGCCGGAGGCTGCAGTCGTCTCAAAGGCATTGTGTCCCATGCGAACCAGGCCCTGCGTGTTGGTTACAGTCGCGACTGCGATCTGGCCGACGATCTGAGTATGGTTGTTATCGAACTTCGCCGTCACAAGACCGTTTTCGTCCACGGTGAACCCGGAGTAGTTGCCGCTGGCGTACCCGTCTTGTACCGAAGCGCCTGTGGTCGAAGGCGCCGTGGTCTGCGTGATGGTCGGGCTGCCTCCGCTGGCAAGGTTCCAGTTGAAGCTCAGATCGCTGGAACCGTCAGCCAGTCCCGGAAAGGTAATGTTGTTCACCGATCCGGAGGGCGCGGTGAGATTTCCGTTCGAATCGAAGGTCAGGGTGCCAGTGTTGTTGGTGGGTGCTCCCGTGGCTTCGCCAGCCGGCAGGTCCACGCTGTAATCCCACTGGTTCTGCGCGGTCTTCGTATAGGTAACCGTCATCGCATGGCTCTTTCCAAGCGAGTCATAGATCGTCACCGGTGTCGTAAATGAGGTTCCCACCGAAGCCGCGGCATTCAGATTCGCCGTGATCGAAATGTTCTGCGTAGCCTGGGCTGCCTGAGTGACGCCGACCGGCAACTGGATAGGAACAAGAGAAGCGTTGACGTTCACCACGCTATTGTTCGCAGGGTAGCCCATCACGCTGGCGCCAGAGGTTGTGATCAGATCTCCGCGCTGGCTCAACAGAAAGTCGCCGGCACGCGTCAATTGCTGCACTCCGTTCTGATTCACGACGAAGAATCCATTGCCGCTCAGGGCCATATCTTCGGACTTGCCGGTGGGGAGAAATGTTCCCTGGGTAAAGTCCGTCGAGGTACCGGAAACGCGGGTTCCCACGCCCACCTGCAAGGGATTATTCGAACCCGAAGTACCGATCTGCTGATAGAACAAGTCCTCAAACGTCGTGCCCTGATCCTTGTAGGCCGTCGTGTTCAGGTTGGCCAGATTATTGCCAATCGTATTCAGCGATGTCGTGTCGGCCTGAAGGCCGCTCAATGCAATTGAAAAAGATCCCATACCTTTTCTCCTTTTGATGAACCTGCTAACCTGATCTGCTTGTTTCGTGCGGAACGCAAACGCCATCAGGGCTCGTGTGCAACGAAAATACGTTAGCCTGTGATCGCGCTTTCAAACGTGCTGAGTCCCTGATTGATCTGGATCAGCTGCTGCAGGCTGTTTACGCCGACGAGTTGCTGAATGTATGCATTCGGGTCCGTGGGCTGCGTCGGATCCTGGTTCTTCAGTTCTGTGACCAGCAGCGTCAGAAAATCGTTCGACGTAATCGTTGAATTATCTGTCGAGCCGTTGTCGCCATTGCCGTTTGAAGCCTTTGCTTCGGCCGTGTGCGTCGTCTTCGGTGCAAGTGCCGTGGCAACGCGATTAGCCGCCTTGCTCTGTCCCGCCATTGCTCCTAACTGCGTCATATCCATCTCTCCACTCCTTTTCTCTATTACGCTCGTACGCTTAACCAACCGCCTGCGGATCCGAATCCACGTGGCAGCAGCAGATCTACATCCGCTTCCGGCACCAGTGGCGTCTGGCTGATACGAGCCTGCGAATGGCTCGCGCCCTGGCCGCCGCTACGTCCTGCATCTCCCCTGTGTGTATCCGGCGGGCCGCCATTCATGGCCTGGCCTCTGCCATCCCCCGATGTCTGGTTGGAAAACTCTGTCGGGTTATGAGGTGTATGGACGACGACAGAGCTCACACGAACCTGCTCCTGGTGCAGGTAGCTGGTCAATTGGGGAAGTTCACGCCGCAAGGCCTCTGTGCCTGCAGCAGAATTCGATGACATGGACGCGTGCACACTGCCATCACCCCCTATCTCAGCCCGCACCTTCAGCCAACCGTGGGTTCCTCCCGGAATGCCCACCTCCAGCGCCGTCGGTGTTGCGCTGATCGTGCCATGTTCCCCAGGCGCGTAGATCGTCTGCGATGCCGGAGAGTCGGGTGGCGGCATATGGGCCAGGTGGGCCGGCGCGGCAACCGCAATCTTGTCGGGTGGTTGCGGCGCCGGCGCATGCAACGTAGGCTGCAGTCCGCTGGCGCCAGCGACGGGCGCAGTCTGCAGCGCGGCATGAGATCTATCTTCAACCAGAGATTTGTCGTCACCGGCGGCGGTCTTACTCGCTGTCGCTTCGGTGAGAGTCCTGTTTTCGCGCAATGGAGCTTCGGCCGGTTTTCCTGATGTCTCGCCCGCCGTGATCCCAGGGGCACCAGGCGGCTTCAAGGCAGGCTGATCATGCGGCCCCTTCCGGGCGCTGTGTGCCGCCACAACCTTCCGTCCAGAAGGCATGACCGGCTCTACATCTACAGATGAGTTTTGCGAGCCCCGGTCCAGTACAGTCTGAGCTACGGCAGGCGCTGTCAGCACAGATCCTGCTGCCGCAATCGTCTGGACCATTCCAGGGCTATCGCCAGGAGAATTCTGTTGAAGCCGCTGGCCTTCGATTGGCGAGTGCTTTGAGTCCCGCTTTGTCTTGTGATGAGGAGTAACCTTCGCCCCCTTCTCTTTCACTGTGGCTGGACTGGAGGCTTTTACGCTGTGCTCTATCTTCTTGGTGGAATCGGTTTCCCTGTGATCTCTTCCGTTGGAGGCCGCAACTACAGGCTCTCGCGGAACACCTTCTTGCTCTGCAGATCTTTCTGCCTGTGCCTCACTCGATTCATCGAGAGCAGACGCTGGCCCATCGAGCTTTGAAATCTCCGCTACCTTGCCAGATGAAACCTTCTCTGGCGCATCGTTCTGTACAGGTGTAGCCGGAATGTCGTCCGAGGTCATGCCGGGGTTCGTGCTCTGTCCCGCAAGCGACACTTGCTCGTTGAGAACAGCAACTCCCTTTGTGACCAGCTTCAGACGTCCCGATAAAACCGCTTCGACTGGATGCCTCTCTGGCTCGCCAGCCATCTTCTGATCTGGCTTGCCCGCTTTTACGATAAGGATCTCGGGCTTGATCGGCTTTTCGCCCGCATCAGTGATCACCTTCGTCAGACTCTCTCCCAGACTCTCCGCGAAAGAGACCGTCGACACCCCCGCTACGGAGTGCCCAAGAGCCGGCGCGCTCTGCAGGCCTTCAATCCCAAGGATGGAGCATGCAATCTTCATGAGTCCCGTCTCCTCTTCCCTGAATGCATCTGTGATGCCAAACACGGTGGAGCCACATTAGGCGCGATTCATCCAGCAGTCGAATTCACTCTGCCGAGTTTTGCGCGCCGCTGCGCAAGAAAGCGATCGTCGGAAGCAGCCTGCATCCTTCGCTCATGTTCTATAGCGATCCGATGAAGCTCAGCTTCGATCAGGGTGTTCATCCGTTCGCTCCACAGGCGACTATCCGTGTAGCGAAGCTGTGCAAGCTCAAACGTCTCACGCCGTTGCCGAAGTGCAGGCTCTAGCTGCCTGTTCCTCTGGATCGCCATCTCCTCACGCACCGCGATCAGTGATCGGCCTAGCAGATCTTCCCCATACATCGCTTCGCGTTGCCGCACCCGTGCAGATTGCAGTGTTCCAATCTCTGCGCGAATCACCGACTCCACTTCGCTCACTTCATTGGCCGCCACCCTGGCCTCCAGTGAATGCATCTCCTCCATAAGGCCATACACCGCGCCGAGCCTCTTCAGAATCATCAACCGTGGCTGCATCATCACAGCACCATCGTCATCAGCCGCTCGACTGTGTCTTCCAGGCGTACCTTCTCTTCACTGCCTTGTTCGAGAAAGCTCCGCATTACCGGCATGGCCTGCATCGCGCGATCCAACTCTGGATCGGCGCCAGATCTGTAGGCCCCTATCCGGACCAGATCCTCCGACCGCGTGTGTGCAGCCAGAAGCCTACGCACCACCGCAGCCTGTTCCCGATGATCCCGACTCACCACTGCGGGCATCAGACGGCTTAACGAATCCAATACATTGACAGGCGGATACCATCCCGCAGATGCAAGCTGTCTCGACAGCACCACATGTCCATCTACAAAGGAACGCACGGAATCCACAACCGGATCCTGCTGATCGTCCCCTTCCATCAGAACCGTATAGAATGCGGTGATACTTCCGTGCTCAAAGTTCCCCACCCTCTCTACCAGCTTCGCCAGCTTTGTAAACACTGAAGGCGTGTACCCCTTGGTCGCCGGCGGCTCGCCCGCCGCCAGACCAATCTCGCGCGCTGCCATCGCATAGCGTGTCAGCGAATCCAGTACCAGCAGAACATGCCTTCCCTGACTCGCGTGATACTCCGCTACCGCCGTAGCTGCCAGCGCGGCGCGCATTCGCAGCAGCGGACTCTGGTCAGAGCTCGATACCAGCACGATGGCTCTCTTCATTCCTTCTTCGCCGAGCGAATCTTCCACGAACTCTCGCACCTCGCGTCCGCGTTCTCCAACCAGACCTACAACAGTAAGATCGGCAGCTGTGTTCCTCGTCATCATCCCGATCAACGTACTTTTTCCTACGCCGGATCCTCCGAAGATACCAATCCTCTGCCCCCGCCCGACGGTCAGCATGCCGTCCAGCACACGAACCCCCGTACTCATCGCCTCCCGAATCGGCACCCTCTGCATCGGGTGAGGGACTGCACCGTCCAGTGGCCACAGCTCACGCGGACGCAAAGCTGGAAGTCCATCGAGAGGAAGTCCCAGGGAATCGAGGACGCGGCCTTCCATGCCATCGCCCACAGCAATCCCGGGACTAATCCCGGTTGCCGCCAGCGCATCTCCATAGCGGATTCCGCGCGTCGCCTCCAGAGACATTGCCAGTACATTTCTTCCACGAAATCCGATCACTTCACCACGATGCCGCCTGCCGTCAGCATCCATAATTTCGCAGCACTCTCCAACCGAACACAACGGACCTTCGGATTCGATCGTCTGCCCGTTGGCCTCAATCACTCTCCCCGTCCAACGCCAGGGCGTCCCGCGCGCCATGTGCGCGAAGTAGGGCCTCAGCAGCTCTTCAACGTTTTCACACTCACTCTGCATTTTTATGCCGGCCTCTGCTGCAGCAGATCGAAGAAGCCTTTTTCAATCTCCTCAAGCTGCGCCTTCACTCCAAGATCCACGCGTCCTACGCTCGTCTCAAGCACGCATTCACCAGCCTGAAGGCGGCTGTCACCAACCACACTTACGTCTTCCCGGTGCGCCTCCAGCAGGATCTTCTTCCACTCCTCGACCTGCTCCTTCGGAGTACGCAGCATTGCTGTCTCTTTTCCCTGCACTTTTTCGAGCGCCACCCGAACCGCGCCCTTCAGGATCAATGGGTCGATTCCGGTCTCGCGATGCAATACACGCGCCGCAATCGCCAGCGCGAGTAGCACGACCTCCTTCTCAACTTGGCCGAAGTATCGCGTCCGCTCCCGCACAAATCTCTCGCAGGTCTGGATGATCGCCTGGCGCTCCCGTGCGATCTTCTCTTCCAGCTCCGCCAGCATCTCCTGTCGAACCTCGTCGCGCGTCTGCCGGCGGACCTCTTCCAACTCCATGCTGTGCTGGTCTGTCTGGCTTTGAAGTCGCTCTTCCAGCTCTGCGAGCACATCTCTCTCCGTCGCATTTGCGGGAGCTGCCAGATCATCCATCGGCGTCCGGATCGCGCTTGCGGCCGACGGATATCCGATCTCTTCAAACTCCAACGGAAGCACGCAGGATACAGCCGGGATCTCTTCCTCAGGTGGATTCTCAGATAGCAAGGTCATCGTCCGGTCCCATCTTCAACATCATTCGTCCTTCGCTCTCCAACTGGCGGGCCAGGGCAAGCAGTTCCTGCTGAGCCAGGCCAACATCCTTCATCCGGACCGGCCCCATCACCTCCATGTCCTCCTTCAGCATCTCGACAGCGCGCGAGCTCATCGCCTTGAAGAGATGGGCCTTCAGGTTCTCCCGACTCCCCTTCAGTGCCATCGCCAGCACCCGCTTGTCTACCGCAGCGATAAACTCCCGAATGCTCTCCGCCGGGACTGTCAGCAAGTCCTCGAAGGTGAACATCAGGTTGCGAATCCCTATCGCCAGCTTTGGCTCGTCCTGCTCAATCTCTTCAAGGATCGTCTTGCTCGCAGTCTGGTCCACGCGATTGAGAAGCTCGGCCACAGCCTTGAAGCCGGAGTAGGATTTGCGACCGCCGTTACCCATGCCCTCCATGCGCTGATGCAGCACCAGGGCAACCTTCTGCGCCATCTCCGGCGAGAACTGGCGCATCTCCGCAAGCCGCTTCACCACGTCCACACGCATCGCAGGCTGAAGCTGCATCAGGATCAGCGATCCCCGCTTTGCATCCACGTGAGCCAGTACAAGCGCCACGGTCTGCGGGTGCTCGCTCTCCAGAAACTTGCTCAGCTGCTGCGGATCCATCTTCTGTAGCGCGGCCATATCGCCGTTGGCGCGTTCCCGGATTCTTCGCACCTGGGCCAGCATGGCCTCAGCCTTCGAAGGACCGAACGCTTCGGTCAGGACGCGAAGCGCGTACTCCGGCCCTCCCCGAACCATGTATTGCTGGGTCTCTAATAACCCGTAGAACTCCGTCAGGACCTGCGTCAGATGCTGGGCCTTGATCTCTCCCAGTCGCGTGATCTCCTCTGTCACCCGGTGAACGTCACTCTCGGAGAGACTCTGAAACAGGGTCTTCGCCAGCTCGTCTCCGAGCGCCACCATCAGGATCGCAGCCTTGCGCAATCCCGAGCCCTCAAGTGGTTCAAAGCCCGATGCCTCCGGTAACAACAGGGGATTTCGCTGCATCATCTGCGATGCGGCGTGCTGGGCATGCTGGGTCATACATCCATCTCCTCTGAAGAACCGATCCAGGCCTCAAGCAGACGCGTGCTCTGCACAGGCTCGCGACGGATATGTTCTGCTACCTGTTCAAAGATGCCTTGATGCTGCATCTGCTCCTTTGTCTTGCTAGGCAATGCGGGTGCGCCTACTATGGCCTCACTCATCAGCGCAGGTGTCTGCGGCGTCTCGCGCATGCTATTGTCTCCGGTTAGCAGAGCCGGCGCACGCAGAGCCTCCACCACCTGGCGAGCCATCGGCCGCAGTACGCATAGCACCAACAGAACCGCACAGAATCCGATGATCAGGGTCTTCGCCAGGCCTGGCTGTGTTCTTGCTAACGTCCGCGCCTGTTCCATCACCTGTTCCATCACTGGCGGCTTCAGCTCAGGAGAGTTCGAGCTGAAGCTGATATTCTCCACCACCACCTGGTCTCCTCGTCGCGTGTCGAAGCCCACTGCAGCCTGTGCCAGTTGTTCCAGTCTTCGCATCTCCTCCGCGCTGCGCGGCTTCCACTCGGTGCGCTGGGTCTTTCCGGTCCCTTCTACGACGGCGCGATCATTCACAACCACAGCCGCCGTGACGCGGCGGACCCGCCCAGGCCCCTCTTCGCTATGGATCGTGTGCTTCGTCACGCCATAGGTTCCACTCTCTTCACGAACGCTCTGGCCCGCTCCGTTTCCCTGTTGCGGATAGACCGGAAGGGCTTCCTTCTGGAGCAACGGAGGCATTCCGGGCGCCGCGGCAGCCTGCGAGCCCTGCACGGCTCCCGTGGGCGCTCCTGCCGGTGAATTGCTCGCCGTTCCCGGCACTCCCATTGCGCGCTGTGCCTGCTCGGAGACCTGCTCGCTCTTCTGCAGGCTCAGCGTCGCCGACTGATTCGGGTCATAGATCTCGTCGGTCCGCTCCTCTGTGCCCTGCATATAACTCACGTTGACCGTGGCTCGAACATTATCGTGGCCTGCCAGCGGCTCCAGCATCGCCACCAGCTTTGCCTCCATCTCTTGTTCCACGTCGGCAGCAACGGCGTTCTTTGACCGAGGCTTCAGGTTCACGCGGCCATCGGCATCCACCAGGTTCACATCGTCCGGACTCAGGTTCTCAACCGCGCCGGCTACCAGGCTTCGAATCGCATCTGCCTGCTCCTCGCCAAGAAAGGGCCTCTTCAGCTTCAGCACCACCGACGCCTTGGCCGCCCGCTCTTCGCTCGTGAACAGCGATTGCTTCGGAAGCACCAGATGCACTCTGGCCGAACGCACCACTCCAAGCGTCGAGATCGTATGTTCCAGCTCTCCTTCAAGCGCCCGCTGGTAGTTCACCTTCTCGTCAAATTCGCTTCCAACCCAGTTCGGCTTATCGAACAGCTCGAATCCCAGCCGGCCGGTCTGCGGCATTCCTTTGGCCGCAATCTCCATGCGCGCCTTATCCACCATCTCGGCAGGAACTTCGATGCTGCTGCCGTCGCTGGTCATCTGGTACGGAATCCCTGCCGCAGCCAGCTCCTGCGAGACCTGCTGCACATCCTTTCCATCCAGCCCCGTAAACAGCGGCTTCCAGTCCCGCCGGCCCGCATACCACATCATCGCCACCGCCATGGACGCAATGAAGATCGTAAATGCCAGCAGAGAATTCCGTTGCCCGGCCGGTAGCGACATCACCCTGTCGCGCATCGATGAAACGGCTGCAGCCGCTCTGTCCACCATGCCGGATGCGGGAATCGCCGGCTCTGCTCTCTGCAGTTCTCCGCCCTCGGTCTGTACTGTCTCAGCCATCCCCTTTGTTCACCCTCACGTTCCCCCAGCGCGGATCACCTGCGTTGCCTTTGATCACCGGACTCAACTGCCCGTCAGACAGCGAAGATCTTTCAGAACTGCATGCCCATCATCTGCTGGTACGCCCCGACCGCCTTGTTCCTCACCTGCAGCGCCAGTTCGAAGGCCATATCCGCCTTCTGAGTCGCAATCATCGCCTTGTGAATATCCACTCCCTGTCCGTTCAGCAGCCCGATTACGGTAGTCGCTGCCTGGTGGTCGAGCGCCGATGTCTGTTTCACCATCGACTCCAGCAGTCCTGCAAACGGCGTCTCCGACCCCTGATCGCCCGTCGCGCTCCCCGCGCCGCTCATTCCCTGCGTGCTCATGGAACCGAAGCTGTTCGACATCGCCAGACCGCTCTTCATCAACACGTCACTCATCTGCTCACCTCAAAAATGGTTTGAAATCCCTGGTGCCAGCTACTTCAGAATGTCCAGAGACGAAGAGACCATATTCTTCTCCGCCTGCATTGCAGATGCATTCATCCCGTAGGAACGCGTCGCGCCCATCAGGTCCACCATCTCGGTTAGAGGATTGATGTCGGGATACGCAACGTATCCATCCGGCCCTGCGTCCGGATGCTGCGGATCGTAGCGCCGCAGCGGCGCGCGTGCATCCGCGATAATTCCAGTCACCGCAACTCCCCCAGGCACAGATCTCGCTGCTGTAAGATCCTCACCGAACAAACGCGATCCGCCAAGAGAAGGAAGCCCATCGCCCACCAGGTGAGTCACCAGCGAGTGCTGAAACTCTCCATCGCCCTCCGCCTCAAAGACAACATGATGGCGCTGATACGGTCCTCCCTCCGGCGTGCGCGTCGTCTCTGCATTCGCCATGTTCGAGGCCACCACCTCGGCCCGCACCCGCTCAGCCTTCAAGGCCGACGCGCTCACATCCATCACGCCAAACAGATTCATTGCTCTACTTCGCCTCCGCATGGATCGCGCTCATCACCATCGAATACTCGTTCTTCAGCAACTGCACTCCGAGCTTGAACTGCAGCTGCGCCTTTGCCAGCTGCACGCCTTCTCGATCCATCGAGACGTTATTTCCATCCGGTCTCGAAACCAGTCCATCCACCTGCCGCGTCTGCGCTGTCGCAGGACCCGTCGCATCTGACGAATTCATCTGCCGTAAAAATTCCTGTTCGAAATCAAAGCCTTTCGTCTTGTATCCCGGCGTATCGACGTTGGCCATGTTTTCGGCCGTCACCTTCATCTGCTCCGCCGTCAGGTCAAGGTATCGCGTCAACGCGCTGCTCAAGGGTGTCGTCACCTGCATAGGAAGACCTCCACCTCTCCCTATGCACTCCAGCGGCCAAAAAGAAGCGCTCTCGAATGAGAGCGCTCTAAGCGATTGGATTAGCTTTGTTGTTTTTATCTCTTATCGTCGACTATCGCGTTGCTCGCCGATAACGAATCTCATCGGCAGAGATCTCCATGCGCTCACCCGCGAGAATCGCCGCACGCTCCAGGACATGCATCAGCTCACGGACGTTCCCAGGCCACGCATACTCCTTGAGCTTCGCCATAGCCGACGGGCCCAGCCGTTTCCGCGGCATGCGCTTTCCCAATTTCGCGAGAACATGCTCCGCCAACAATTCCAGATCCTCCACACGCTCTCGTAGAGGAGGAACTTCGATCGGAAAGACTGCAAGCCGGTGATACAGATCCAGACGGAACGTTCCCTCCGCCGACCTCTGCTCCAGCGGCTGATGCGTTGCCGCGATGATACGCACATCGACCCGCGTCACGTCGTTGTCACCCACACGCTGCAACTCGCCACACTCCAGGAAGCGGAGCATCTTGGCCTGAAGGGCAACGGGCATCTCTCCAATCTCATCCAGAAACAGCGTACCGCCATGCGCTGCTTCAATCCTTCCGGTGCGCGATTGCACGGCTCCCGTAAATGCACCACGCGTATGGCCAAACAGCTCCGCCTCCAGCAGCGCCTCTGGAATCGCCGCGCAGTTCAGCACCACAAACGGCTTCCCTGCCCGATCGCTCAGCCGATGAAGCGCCTTCGCGACCACCTCCTTGCCGGCTCCCGTCTCGCCCTCAATCAGCACCGTCGTCGCCCGTGGCGCAACCAGTCGTATCAGACGCGCCAACTCCTGCATGGCTTCACTCTCGCCAATCATCTCCGGCACGACAGCGTTTACCCCGCTCCGTCGAACCTCACTCTCAACGATGCGCGTCAGCTCCGGCACACTGACGGGAGCCGCATTCCACGCCGCGGTATCGCTTCGAACCTCGCCCTGCACCTCGCGCAGAGCATGCAGCAGCTCATGCCGTCGCGGACTGCGCACCCGCCCATCCATGCCGCCATCCAGCCGCACCATCTCCACCCCCGGATACAGCACATGCATCTGGCTGGCAAACTCCCCAACTTCAAGGTCCGGAAGCCAGCTGTCCACCATCAGAGCCTCCGGATGCAACGCATCCACGCGGGCCATGGCCTCCGCTCCTCCGGCGGCTTCGTGGACCTCCCATCGCATTCCTGCCAGAGAGGCCTTCAGCCTTGTACGCAGATCGGCATCCGCGCTGGCCAGCACCACCTTCCGGGCGACTACAGCTCCATCTGCGATCCCGAATCTGGCCGTCTCCGCGCCAGCCATCGCTGCACCATTCCGCATCATCTCTACCATCCCCTGCGCTCCACTGTCTGTAACATCTCGCGCATCGCATCGACCTTTTCGTTCAAGCGGGCACACTCGCTCAGGGCCGCTCCAATCGCCGCGCGCATCTCTCCAGGCTCTCCGCTCAACTCGCCGAGAGCCAGCCTGCACTGCAGGACCGTCAAAGGCTGACAGAATCCATGCAGCAGGCAATCGATCTGTTCCGCCAGGCTGTCTGAGCTCACCGGTATCCCCCTACGCCTCAACCATGGTTGAGGTTCCGATATAGATGGGTACCCGTGCCGGAAGCTTCTTCGCAGAAATTGCACCGTTCATCCGATATCCCTGGCCCCGGATCGTCTCGACAATCGCGTGCCCCTCTCCTCCGTCAACGTCTGCTGTACTCAGCTTCTTTCGCAGATAGTTCACGTAGACATCCACCACGTTGGTTCCCGCATCCTCCGGCATCTGCCATACGCTCGTCAGCAGTTCCGCGCGGCTGCAGCAGCGCTCCTTCCGCTGCATCATGTACTCCAGCAGCGCGAATTCCTTGGACGTAAGCTCCACTGCTCTTCCATTCCGCTTTACGGAGCGCTCCAACCGGTTCATCTCCACATCGCCGTGACGCAGAATGGGGTCGGCAAAGCGCTCACGCCGCCGCAGCAGGGCCCTGCACCTTGCAACCAGCTCATGGAAGCTGAAAGGCTTCAGAAGAAAGTCGTCCGCCCCCAGGTCCAGGCACCGCACACGTTCCTCTACAAGCCCCCGTCCCGTCAGCACCAGCACGACGGTGCTGCCAAACGATCCCTGCATCTGCTCCAGCACCTCAACGCCATCACGCTTTGGCAGACTCAGGTCTAGCACCAGCAGATCGGGCCGACCCTCGCTTAGCCTCTCGAGCGCCGCCTCTCCGTCCTCTACGCGCTCGACATCATGTCCCTCCAGCTTCAGTCCCTTCTCCAGAAACAGGCCCAGGGCAGCGTCATCTTCTACAATCAATACCTGCATATCTATCTCTCCTTGCAAGTAAGCCACCGTTGAGAAACTTTCGTAATCCCTTCGCGGCTGGTGTCTGATTACCTTGGGTTATCTGGCGAACGCTTTCAAGACTCACGCAAGGTTTTCTTCCAGCAGGCTTTTCAAAATGGGAATTGGCCGCTTTTGGAACACCAATCAGCAGATAATTTGGGAGCATCAAGAAAGTAGCTTGCAATTCGCTTTTTATTCGCTACAATTCCCGCATGGCTATCACAAGGCGGCAAAAAGAGGTTCTCGACTTTCTCTCCGGCTTCACCCAGAAGAACGGGTACTCCCCGTCTTATGAAGAGATCGCCAGCGGCCTGGGCCTCAGTTCACTTGCCACCGTCCATAAGCACATCACCAATCTGCAGAACAAAGGACTTTTGCAGAGAGCCCATAACCGCAGCCGCTCCATCGATGTGCTGCCGGCGCGCAGTACACGCCGTGGCCCGGAGCGCCTTCCCCTCCTGGGACGCATCGCTGCCGGCAGGCCGGTTGAGGCCATTGAGACCGCAGAGAGCATCTCGCTAGGCGACATCATCGGCAACCGCGAGGTCTTCGCGCTCGAGGTGCGCGGCGACTCCATGCGCGATGAACACATCGTCTCCGGAGACTATGTCCTGGTGGAGCGCACCCGAACTGCCCGCGAAGGCGAGATCGTCGTGGCGCTGGTCGACGGTTCCGATGCCACCCTCAAACGCTTCTATCGCGAAGGCCCCATGATACGCCTTCAACCATCCAACTCTGAGATGGCGCCGATCTTCGCCGCGGCTGCGAATGTCAGCATTCAAGGCAAGGTTCTTGGCGTACTTCGCAAATACTCTTAGACATTTCGCACCTGCTGTCCTTCTCTCCTGTCATCGCTGTATTCAATCCTGAACTGTTTTAATCGTTCAGTATGATTTCGGGAACCACGGCAAGTCTTTCTGCGTAGTGGATTCAAGAAGCCGCACAAAACTACCGGGAACGTTACAGCAGTCAGCAGGAGCAGGAGCTTGGCGACACAACGCAAACAAAAGCGCAATCTCTGGATATGGGGCGGCATCATCGTCCTGGTGGTAGCCGTTATCCTCGGCGTGGCCGTGGCAGCACGCGGAAACAGCGCTCGGATCGAGCCCTCGCAGCTGGCCAAGGTCGAAAAAGGGGATATCGCCCGCTCCGTCGTCGCGACCGGAAAGGTTCAGCCAATCACCAAGGTCGAGGTCAAGTCCAAGGCCTCAGGCATCGTCACAAAGCTTTACGTCGACATCAACCAGCATGTGAAGCAGGGTCAGGTACTCGCCCAGCTCGACCAGATTGAGATTCTCGCCCAGGTAAACGCTCAGAAGGCCCAGCTCGCCGCCGCCGAATCCAATGAGCGCGCTGCGCAGGCCGCCATTCAATACGATAAGGTCAACGCCGAAGCTCCCGATCTTCCCATGTTTAAGCACACCTATGAACGTGCCTTGTCCATGTCCAGAGACGGCGTGGTCTCCCAACAAGCTCTCGACGACGCCGAACAGAAATATCTCGCGGCCACAAACACTCGAGACAAAGCCGTAGCCCAGATCTCTGTCGACACCTCCAAGTTCCACCAGGCACAGGCGCAGGTCCAGCAGGCTCAGGCCTCGCTCAAGCAATTGCAGGAGCAGTACTCCTATACGACGATCACCTCTCCCATGGATGGCGTCATCCTTTCTCGAGATGTCGAACTCGGCGACGCAGTAAGCTCCATTCTCGTCATGGGTTCTACCGCTACCCTCGTCATGACCATTGGCGACATTACGCAGGTCTATGTGCAGGGCAAAGTCGATGAATCCGATATTGGCAAGGTTTACATGGGCCAGCCTGCCCGCATCAAGGTCGAATCCTTCAAAGACAAGACCTTCTACGGCAAGGTCACCAAGATCGCTCCCCTCGGGGTCGAAAAAGACAACGTCACCACCTTTGAAGTGCGCGTCTCCATTGACAATCCCGGCGGAGAGCTCAAAGCCAACATGACCGCCAACGCCGAGATTTTGCTCGATGAACACAAGGGCGTTCTCACCATCCCTGAACAGTCCGTCATGTATGACAAGGATCGCAACGCCTCGGTTGAGATTCCCGACTCCAAACAGAAGAATGGCCGTCGCAAGGTCCCCATCAAGGCCGGCATCTCGAATGGCACGCGTACTGAGGTCCTCTCCGGACTCAAGCAAGGCGATACCGTAATCCTGCAGCAGTAAACCGGGCCGTTCGGATAAGAGCTTATAAGTCGCGCAGTAGCCTCGCTCGTGATCGTCAAAGCAATAGCAATAGCTTCGATATCGGCAGTGTGAAAGCCACCTGCCCCGCGCAGGATGTCCTCGTTCGGCCCCGTCCCAACGTGTCATCCTGAGCGGAGGCGAAGCCACAGTCGAAGGATCTGCGGTCTACCCGGCATAGGACCCGACGGGTCGCAAAACACGTCTGAATCGCTCAGAGACAGATCTTCACGGACTACGAAATCGCAAACTCAAGACTCCCACCCGTGCCATATCTGGCTCCGCAAAGCCCTGGGACACACCTCTTCTTTCAAAAACCACGGAACGAAACTCAGTTTCCTCTCGTACTTCCAAACGAAACGGAGGCAATTCATGTACGTCCGTCATCTCTTAGCAGCAGCCACACTCGCCATCACCGCAACTGCATTCGCCGCAGAGGGCAGCTTCGATCGCACCCTCAACGTGAGCAGCTCGCCCAACGTATCCGTCTCCACTGGCTCAGGCTATATCCGTCTCAAACCCGGTTCTGATAATCAGGTCCATATCGTCGGCCACATTCATGGGAACAACAGCTGGATGTCGGGCGATCTCGAGGGGCGCATCCATCAGATTGCCAACAATCCTCCCATCGTCCAGAACGGCAATGAAATCACCATCGGCCAGCGCCATGGCGATAACGACCTCTATCGCAACATCTCCATCGATTACGACGTCACCCTGCCGAAAGGCTCCAACATTGTTGCCGCGACCGGCTCCGGAGATCTCACTGTCGATAACGTAGGAGCTACCCTCAAGGCGCAGACCGGCTCCGGCTCAGTGCACGCCACCGGAATCCACGGCGCCGCCACTCTGGGATCGGGTTCAGGCGACGTCGATCTTCAACAGACAGGCCCTGGCGACGTGCGGGCCGAAACCGGCTCCGGCTCAGTCCATCTCCAAGGAATCAATGGCGGACTGAAGGCTTCGACCGGCTCCGGTGACATCGAGGTCGCAGGTCAGCCAGCGACCGATTGGAAGCTCTCCACCGGCTCCGGCTCCATCCGCATGAGCCTGGGCAGCAGTGCAAAGTTCAACCTGGTCGCTGACACCGGCTCCGGCTCAGTTAACGTTTCGCAACCCATTACCATGCAGGGAAGCCTCAACCGCCATCACATTACCGGCGCGGTCAATGGTGGCGGTCCCCTCGTTCACGCCAACACCGGCTCGGGAGACATCACCATCCGGTAGCTTGGCTCCGCACGTGTCAACGGTCGGTCGCATTCATCTCGCTGGAAAATGCCTGATTCATGTGCCGATTTACCTGAGCCAGATCTCAACAATAGAAGTAGGAAATTAAATTCAGACGCCTCAGTCTTTCGACTGGGGCGTTCTGGCTTTTCCTATCGCTGAAACACGAGATCCGGATCTAAATCATTTGACTCCAAGATTTTGCGTAAAATCGGCAGGGGTAGGTATCCCCATCGCCTGCATCCAACCCGCTGGAGAATCCACCATGAAGTCCGGTTTCGCCGCCGCCAGTCTTTCAGGAGCCAGCCCGAATCTGCACCCCACCGAAACGGCTCCGATAGCCCGTGCGGTCAGAACATCGATATCCGTGTCGCCCACCATCAGGGTCTCGGACGCAACGACCGGTGAGCCCAAGATGGCCGATGCCTCGCCGACCAGCGTCAGCAGGCCGTGGGGGTCAGGCTTCTTGGTATGAAAGCTGTTGCCGCCATAGTTCTGGAAGAAGTAGCTCGACAGTCCGAAATGATCGCAGATCACGCGCGATGGATTCACCGGCTTGTTCGTCAAAACCGCCATCGGGGTATCCGGCAGCGCTGTGCGGATCGCCGCCAGCGTCTCCATCACGCCGGGATAGACGTAGGTGAAGTCCAGCTTGTGAACCCTGTAGTACTCCAGGAAGTGGTGCAGTGCCTCTGCAACGAATTCTTCATCGTGCGCATCGCCCTCAGGATCGCCCAGCGCGCGTCGCACCAGCATCGAAGCGCCATCCCCGATGTAGCTGGCAATCACCTCTTCCGGGAGCACGGACTTGCCGAGGTGAGCCAGCATTGCATTGACAGAGTTGCAAAGATCCTGTCGTGAATCGATCAGGGTTCCATCCAGGTCGAAGACGATAAGCCTTGGAGTCACAGGTTTCATCCTTACAGCTTATTGCCTTTTGACGCTGAATTGCCCTCGTCCGAATTGAATGTGATTCCTGGCTCGCAGATAAGCCATCCTTGCATTGACCAGCACAATAGCCCCTGCTACCGTGGCAGGATGCCGGAGAGCACTCGGACTCTCGCCAGCACGACCTGTTGCATCATCGGTGGCGGCCCTGCCGGCATCATGCTCGGCTTTCTGCTCGCCCGCGAAGGTATACCGGTCACAGTCCTCGAAAAGCACCAGGACTTCTTCCGCGACTTTCGAGGCGATACCATCCATCCCTCGACGCTCGAGCTTCTCTATCAGCTTGGTCTCTTCGACAAGTTTCTTGAGATTCGCCATTCGAAGATCAGCCATCTCTCCGGGGTCGTCGGCGGTTATAGAGCCACAATGGCGGACTTCTCTCACCTGCCGACTCGTGCAAAATATATCGCTTTGATGCCGCAGTGGGATTTTCTGGACTTCCTTGCCGCAGAAGCCGCAAGGTTCCCCAATTTCACCCTCCGCATGGGCTGGGAGGCTACGGGATTGCTTCAGAGCAACGGCGTCACGACCGGAGTCATTGCACGCACCCCGGAAGGCGTCGTCGAGATTCCTGCCACACTAACGGTCGGTTGCGACGGACGCCGCGCTATATCGAGGCAGGCGGCACATCTCCCCTTGATTGAACAGGGCGTGCCCATTGACGTGCTCTGGCTGCGTCTCCCACGTCACGACGGCGATCCTGAGAATGCATTGGGATACGTGAACTACGGCCGCCTGATCGGACTTCTCAACAGAATCGACTACTTCCAGGTCGCCTGCCTGATCGCCAAGGGAAGTTTTCCGCAGTTGCAGCAGGCCGGCCTTTCCGCATTTCAGCAGAGTCTTGTCCGGATCGTCCCGTTCCTCGCAGATCGGGTAAGCGAGATCGACTCCTGGGACAAGGTCAAGCTGCTCACCGTGCAGGTTAACCGCCTCACACAGTGGTCGTCCCCGGGGCTTCTCTGCATCGGCGACGCCGCACATGCGATGTCTCCCGTCGGAGGCATAGGAATCAACATTGCCCTCCAGGACGCGGTGGCAGCGGCCAACATTCTGGCGGAGCCTCTACGCTCCAATTCGCTCACGACACATCACCTGAAGTGGGTACAGCAGTATCGGGAAAAGGCGGTTCGGCGGACGCAGGCCGTTCAGGTCTTCGCTCATCGGATCCTGAATCGCGTTCTCCAGAACCCCGGTCCAGTCCGCCCACCCTTGATGCTTCGAATCATCACCAACATCCCAGGTTTCAAATATCTGACCGGTCGCCTGATCGGAATGGGTCTCCAGCCTGAACATATCCGCCAGCACGAGCAATCCTGAGCCCGGCCCGCCAGCGCCCGATTACTCGAAGCTGCGATTCCAGGATGAGATAACCCTCGTCTCACGCTCCCACCCCAGCACGCTCACGCTTCCGGTCCCCAGTGCGAACAGGCTTCCCTCGATTGCCGCCAGCTCAAGCCATCTTGCCGCCAGAATCCGGAGGATGTGAGCATGCGCAAATAGCGCCACGTTGCCGCCACTGGGTGAAGCTGTCAGAGAACGTGCGATGACATGGTCGGCTCTCAAACCCACCTGTTCCGCGGTTTCACCGTCCACAATCGGATCTTTCCAAACGCTCCAACCCGGAATCCGGGCACGAATCTCCGCCGTTGTTTTTCCCTCGTAGACCCCATAGTCCCACTCTTTCAGGTTGTCGTCTACGACAGCCTGGCTTCCGAATCCTGCAATCTGACAGGTCTCCCGTGCCCGTTGCATGGGACTTACGAACACTGCCTGAAAGTCCGTCCCCTTCAGGTAGTCACGCAGTTCCTCGGCTCTCTTCCTGCCATGGGACGTCAGGGCTATGTCGGTCCGGCTGGTATGTTGGCCGCTCAGACTCCACTCCGTCTCGCCGTGCCGAATCAACCACAACTGGGTTCCCTCACTCATTCCGCAACCTCCGTCTCACTTCCACTATCTTATGTGGAGATGGATTTTCAACTAAGCACCACGTATAAGCCGCAGGGCGACCAGCCGCGCGCGATCAACGAACTTGTATCCGGAGTCACGTCAGGAGAGAAGGACCAGGTCCTGCTGGGCGTCACCGGATCGGGCAAGACCTTCACGATGGCCAAGGTCATCTCAGAGCTGAACCGGCCTGCGCTCATTCTGGCCCATAACAAGACGCTCGCAGCCCAGCTCTACCACGAGTTCAAGCAGTTCTTCCCCAACAACGCCGTCGAGTACTTCGTCTCCTACTACGACTACTACCAGCCCGAGGCATACATTCCCTCCGGCGACCTGTACATCGAAAAAGAAGCAACCATCAACGAGGAACTGGACAAATTGCGGCTCTCCGCGACCCGATCCTTGTTTGAAAGACGGGACGCCATCATCGTCTCCTCGGTCTCCTGCATCTATGGCCTGGGCTCGCCCGAGGCGTACTACGGCATGCTGCTGATGCTCGAGAAAGGCCAGCGGGTCCGACGCGAAGACATTACCCGACGGCTGGTCGAGATTCTCTATGAGCGGAACGACGTCGACTTTCGCAGAGGAACCTTCCGAGTCCGGGGAGACGTCATCGAGGTCTACCCGACCTACGATGAGAACGCCTATCGGATCGAACTCTTCGGCGACGAGATCGATTCCCTCTCGCAGATCGATCCGTTGTTCGGCTCGGTCAAACAGAAATATTCACGTCTGCCGATCTACCCGAAGAGCCATTACGTCGTCCAGCCGGAACGAAAGGCGACGGCGATGGATTCCATCCTAAAGGAGCTCTTCGAGTGGGAGGCCCAGCTTGAGAAAGAAGGCCGCCTGGTAGAGTCGCAGCGAATCCACCAGAGAACACGTTTCGATCTCGAGATGATCAAGTCCGTCGGCTACTGCCACGGAATTGAGAATTATTCACGTCACTTTTCAGGCCGCCTTCCCGGTGAGCCTCCGCCGACTCTGCTCGATTATTTCCCCCGTGATTTTCTGATCTTTATCGATGAGTCTCACGTTACCGTGCCACAGCTCCACGGCATGTGGCACGGTGACCGCTCTCGAAAGCAAAACCTGATCGACTACGGCTTCCGTCTGCCGTCCGCACTGGACAATCGTCCTCTACGATTTGAGGAGTTCGAGGCCCGCGCCGGCCAGATCATCTACGTCTCGGCTACCCCCGGCCCGTATGAGCTGACCAAGTCGGCGGGTGTAGTGATCGAACAGATCATTCGTCCCACAGGTCTGATCGACCCCATCGTAGAGGTCCGACCAGTGAAGGGCCAGATCGACGATCTGCTCGCCGAGATTCGCGACCGCACCAACAAAGGCCAGCGCGTGCTCGTAACCACTCTCACCAAGCGCATGGCCGAGGATCTTGCCGGCTACTACACCGAAGTCGGCGTGCGCTGTCGCTATATGCACTCGGAGATCGAGACGCTGGAGCGCATCAAGCTGCTGCGCGATCTCCGCAAAGGCGAGTTCGACGTACTCATCGGCATCAACCTGCTTCGCGAGGGCCTGGATCTTCCCGAAGTCTCCCTTGTTGCCATCCTTGACGCCGATAAGGAAGGCTTCCTGCGCTCGCAGGGCTCACTCATCCAGACCATCGGGCGCGCTGCCCGGCATCTCGAGGGCCGAGCCATCCTGTACGCCGACGCCATGACCGAATCGATGCAGAGAGCCATCGATGAGACCAACAGGCGCCGCGAGATTCAGCAGGCGTACAACGAGGAGCACGGCATTACTCCGAGATCCATCATCCGGCCCACGGAGATGGCGCTAGCCGGAATCCTGAACGCGGACTACGCAGACCTGACCGAAGAGGCCGGCGAGATGCCCGAGTTCACCAGCCAGCAGGATCTCGACTCCTATATTGCAAGGCTGGAAACAGAGATGCGTGAGGCCGCAAAGAAGTTCGAGTTCGAAAAGGCGGCGAAACTCCGGGATACCGTTAAGGAGCTACGCACCAAGGAATTTCTGTTCACGTAGCTACATATAGCTGCTTTGCCTGGGACAATCGTCTGGGCTGTTCCCTCCGACGTTTTGCGCAAAGTGTCATCCTCAGCGAAGCCCGAAGGACGTAGTCGAAGAATCTGCGGTGTGGGATGGTGCCAGCTTGGCAGGCGGCAGATCCTTCGACTCCGCTCTCGCGATAAAACCGCGAGAGGCTTTGCTCAAAATGGCACTTCTGGAGAACTGCGGAGTGTATCTCCTACGCAACCGACATTATGCCTCTTCCGAGAAACTACGATCGGCGTATCGACATATGTCGATACGTCCCCATCGGAATGAACCTTCATTGATTCTCCAATAATTAATCTGGCTCACGTCCACAGAGGGAATGTCGTCTCTAAATTAGAGCAAGACAGAGAAACGCACAGGCAATCACGATCTGTGTCAGTGCATCCAATCAACAGATAACCGTGTATCGAAGTTGGAACAATGCATCTAGATTCTCAATCTGTCCGCACAAATACATCCGCAAAAATCCTCGTAGTAGACGATGATCCCGACATCCGGTCCCTGATACGCACCTTCCTGGAGCATGAGGGTTATACAGTGTACGCGTCAGGTGATCCGGATCGAGCTGCGAAAATCTTTAGCCGTACACCGGATATCGACCTGGTGATCACGGATTACTCCATGCCCCAGCGGTCCGGCTTCGATTTCGGCCGCGAGTTGCGGTCGATTCGATCTTCTGTCCGGATTCTCATCATCTCCGGAGCGATCGTCTCGTCAGCGCAGTACGGGCAAATTGAAACCCAGGGCTGGAAGTTTCTTTCGAAGCCCTTCTCTCTGCCTCGACTGCTCAGTGAGGTGCATCGCATGCTTGAAACCAGGGTGTCAGAGCGTTCTGCTACGTTAATGGCGTGAAGCTCTTTCGCCAAACGCTCTTCATCCTGTTACTCGTGGTGTGGGTCTTTTTGCTGGTGATGTATGGGAATTTCTTCATCATCCCGCGTCACGACACGACAAAGACCCGCTTCGACACCATTATTGTGCTTGGCACGCCTTCCCGACCCGATGGCACCCCCTCGCCTGAACAGCGGGAGCGGGTTCTGGAGGGCGTGCGAGAGTACAAGGCCGGAGTGGCCTCTCACATCATTATGACCGGAGGCCCCGCGCACAACCACTTTGTCGAGGCCCATACGATGGCCCAATTCGCGGCCAGCCAGGGGGTTCCAGCCTCTGACATCCTCGAAGAAGCGCAGGCTAAGGACACGATCCAGAACATCTATTATTCGGCGCAGATCATGCATGATCACGGCTGGTCGTCGGCTGAGGTCGTCAGCTCCCCCTATCACCTTGGGAGAACGTCACTGATCCTGATGGCCTTCAACCATCGCCAGCCTCAGCTCAATATCGACTGGAGCACTCACGGCTCCCGCTGGCCCCATGAGTACACCATCTATCACAAGATCGTGCTCTATACGGTAGAGTCATGGCGTTGCCTGCAGTTGCGCTTCCGGGGATACCCCTCCTCACGCTTTCTGCCTTTAAATGCAAATGGCCTCCGCGCTCAGCCGGCCGCCTGATTAGACCGAGCCTAAGGAGTTGATCTCTCGATCCATCGCGCTCCAACCTCTTCAATCGGAAGCCGGGAGAAGGACACCTTACTTCCTCCATATAGAACGCATTCGAACCCGTTGTGCGAAGTCCGCCCACTGCTTTGCACAGCGGGAGTCCGTTTCATTTAGAGTAAAAAGATGACAAAAACGTCGAAGGTTGACCTGGTCGGCGTCGGGTTGAATGCTACGGACACGGTAATTCCCCTCTCCAGCAATCCCTCTCCAGGTTCCAAAGTCGAGTTCCGCCAGAAGACCATCCTCCCCGGAGGTCAGGTCGCTACAACCGTTATTGCGTGCCAGAAGTGGGGCCTTCAGACCCGTTACGTCGGAAAACTTGGAGACGACAGCGCCGCCCAGCTCCATCGCGACGAGTTTGCACGAGCTGGGGTAGAGACGCACCTGTTCACGGCTCCCAGCTGTCCCAGTCAGGAGTCACTGATTCTGGTCGACCGCGATGGCGAGCGTACCGTGTTGACCCGCCGTGATGAAGCTCTTACCCTTCATCCGGAGGATTTGGAGCGTGAATGGATCGTCAGCGCGGGTGCATTGCATGTCGACGGTTACGATACCGCCGCGGCCACACTTGCCGCTCAGTGGGCGCGCTCGGCTGGGGTTCCGGTGATCGCCGATCTCGATGAGCTCTATCCCGGCGTCGAGCAGCTGATTGAAAACATCGATTACCTGATCGTAAGCCGCGATTTTCCTTCCCGGCTTACCGGAGAATCCTCGCTCGAAAGCGCACTGCATGCCATGCACGCCCGTTATGGATGCCGGCTCTCCGCTGCCACCCTCGGGCCCGAGGGCGTGTTGGCCTTCGACGGCAAAGAGTTCCACTATGCCGCTGCCTACTGTGTTCCTGTCGTTGATACCACAGGAGCAGGCGATATCTTCCACGCGGGATTCATCTTCGGCCTGCTACAGGGCTGGCCCCTGAGCCGCCAGCTTGACTTCGCTTGCGCAGCTGCCGCGCTCAATTGCACCGCGGTCGGGGCTCGTGGAGGAATCGGCACCAAAGAAGAGGTCCTTGCTCTGATCGAGAAGTCACCTCGCCGCCCCGCTGCCCATGCGGTCCAGGACACGCACCCGGTCACTCGTTAGCGCCAGCTTACAGCGAGATGCCAACGCAGTTCATGCTGTTCGGTCTTCCTGAGCACGCGCCTGTACTCCAGTAACTCCGACAGCACCTGCTCACCTTCCGACCCTAGCTGTTGCGGCTCATTCTCAAGTGCAGCGATAAGAGCCTCGACAGTCACCAGGCCGTCTCTAGCGGAATACCACTGTGGCGGCGGAAGTTTTTGCATCAGTTCACGATTTCCCGCCCCTTCTTCGATCAGCAGGGACATCGAGTTCTCGTCCGCAGAGAAGAACTCGATCAGCGGCTTGACACCGAGACGAAGCGCTAGTTTTTCGACAGCATCCTCATTGCGGGCGAGCGCACGACCGTTGACAAAGATGTCGAAGCCGGGATCCTCTCCCTCAACCACGATGTACATCGAAGCTGCCATGGTGAGCAGTTTAACGCTATGCCAGTCCCAGAAGGAAGAACCTGCCTGAGCACCCCGCTATGAAAACATAGCAAAGCATTGATGGCGACACTCCTATTGGCAGGAATAGTCGATCACTACCTTTCCAACAATTTCAACAGCCGATGTAATGTCAAACCCTCCACTTCCTTCACCGGAGCTTCCGATTCCGAGAAACATGGGGCCGCCGTTTTGTGTAGCCGTGCATATCTCTCCAGGGCTCAGGCTAACTCCCACATGCGCAATCGTTCCGGCAGAAGCTTGACGTCCTGCAAACACCTCGATGCGCCCTCTGCTCGCCGTACACCGATACCCTCTCATACAGTGCGCGCGCTCTGCGCTATTCGCAGAGCCCACGGTGATGGAGGCCGCAGCATCTGTACCTGTTGCTGCTCCGCTCGACCGGCCGTTCGATCTCGGGATGTAGTACCCCGGCTCCGGAACGATCGTGTAAACCGGATGCGATGCTGTTCCGGCCTGCGCAACAGCCAGACCGTTCCCTCCCTTCCATGTGATGGAAGAGATACAGGGGGAGCTCTTCGGCTGCGCTCCACCAGATACAACAATCTGGTTCTGCACTCCCAGGCAATCGGTACTGCCATCGGCGGCGCTCTCAAAGGACAGCTTGCGGATGCTCGCATCGTCAACGCTTAATTTTCCGGTCTTCAACGCAGGAGCCGTTACCGTGCTTGTCCTTGGATCGTAAGTGATCGATCCGTTCTGCAGTCCGAATAAGACGTAGGGCGCCGGATGATCGCAGCCTCGCAGGTCGCAGCCTATTCGGAACAGGATTCCGCCATTCATCGGCGCGTTATCCACCCGGTGAAGAATGGAGTAGGGCCCGCGGTGGATCATCCAGGTGATCGGCTCCAGCGTGCCTCCACAGCCAGCGTAGAGATTGCATGGATTCAAGTTTATCCAGGCAGATGGTCGAAAATTTGCTGAGATTCCCGAGCCGTTGAAGCCCCACATGTCCCCATGATTGTCACCTCCACTTGGAAGTGTGTGTTCAACCACTAGGTTTGCGCGAAAGCGCATCCCGAAGCTTGGATTATGAGGATTCTCAAGGACATCTCCCGCTTGCCATGAAACGGAGTTCGGCTCCAGAGGAACAACGTGGGAGATCTGAGGCCCAATGATCTCTGCTCCTGGGTACAAATGAAAGCCGTAGGACTCACTGGGAAGATCCATCGTCGCGGATGCTGCCGTGCCATCCGGACCAGGCTGCTTCCACCTCAGTGTGCGGTCCGCATCATGGTCGTACTCCGGATCGGAGACTGCCCCGTTGAATCCGGAGTCGCTCGCATCGGCGATTACCACCCGCGGCGCAGCGTTATAGATGGCAGAAGGATTCGCATTGGCAAAATGAGCGGTAACGATCCCATTCTTTCTGACGAGTCTGCTTAGCTTTACCGGCACTCTATAAAGTTGAATCCCATTCTGACGCGTCGAGCCATTGACGTTCCACACATAAACAATATGGTTTGGATCTGTTGCGCCTACGACAAAGTAACTGGTTCGAAAACCGTCTCGGGCGAGATTGCGATCCAGGCTAAGGTAGTTCCCGCACGGCCCTCCCTGCCACAGCGACGAGGGGTTGTGTGAGTCTGTAACGGAGGTTGGATTTGGATTCCTGTGAACAAGCGTCACCTGCTGATGTCCATTTACCAGAGTAGAAATAGCGGAAATGGAAACCTGCTCGGGATACCACCCTCCCGCAAGGCACGCTGTACCAATTTTGAAGGCCCCTCTGGTAAGCTCCACATCGATCCTGATCGTTTCAGAACCGCTTGCTATTGCCACAATGGGTAGCGGCGTCTGGATGATTCCAATACCCGTGGAGGGCTTAAGCTTCTCTTGTGACTCTACCTTGACCGGCAATAC